>NZ_CP099738.1:4900000-5342500 GCF_024125735.1 Lentzea sp. HUAS12 | reverse complement strand
TCCATGCGAAGTCGCAAGACGATGTATATGGACTGACGCCTGCCCGGTGCTGGAACGTTAAGGGGACCGGTTAGTCCTTCGGGGCGAAGCTGAGAACTTAAGCGCCAGTAAACGGCGGTGGTAACTATAACCATCCTAAGGTAGCGAAATTCCTTGTCGGGTAAGTTCCGACCTGCACGAATGGCGTAACGACTTCTCGACTGTCTCAACCGCAGGCCCGGCGAAATTGCATTACGAGTAAAGATGCTCGTTACGCGCGGCAGGACGGAAAGACCCCGGGACCTTTACTATAGCTTGGTATTGGTGTTCGATTCGGCTTGTGTAGGATAGGTGGGAGACTGTGAAGCGGCCACGCCAGTGGTTGTGGAGTCATCGTTGAAATACCACTCTGGTCGTATTGGATGTCTAACCTCGGTCCGTGATCCGGATCAGGGACAGTGCCTGGTGGGTAGTTTAACTGGGGCGGTTGCCTCCCAAAGAGTAACGGAGGCGCTCAAAGGTTCCCTCAGCCTGGTTGGCAATCAGGTGTTGAGTGCAAGTGCACAAGGGAGCTTGACTGTGAGACTGACGGGTCGAGCAGGGACGAAAGTCGGAACTAGTGATCCGGCCATGGCTTGTGGAAGCGTGGTCGCTCAACGGATAAAAGGTACCCCGGGGATAACAGGCTGATCTTCCCCAAGAGTCCATATCGACGGGATGGTTTGGCACCTCGATGTCGGCTCGTCGCATCCTGGGGCTGGAGTAGGTCCCAAGGGTTGGGCTGTTCGCCCATTAAAGCGGTACGCGAGCTGGGTTTAGAACGTCGTGAGACAGTTCGGTCCCTATCCGCCGCGCGCGTAGGATACTTGAGGAAGGCTGTCCCTAGTACGAGAGGACCGGGACGGACGGACCGCTGGTGTGCCAGTTGTTCTGCCAAGAGCATTGCTGGTTGGCTACGTTCGGAAGGGATAACCGCTGAAGGCATCTAAGCGGGAAGCTCGTTCCAAGATGAGGTATCCCACCCTTTGTGGGTTAAGGCCCCCAGCTAGACCACTGGGTTGATAGGCCAGAGG
Source organism: Lentzea sp. HUAS12 (assembly GCF_024125735.1). NCBI lineage: Bacteria > Bacillati > Actinomycetota > Actinomycetes > Pseudonocardiales > Pseudonocardiaceae > Lentzea > Lentzea sp. HUAS12. Next base: position 5,341,448 of record NZ_CP099738.1, on the reverse strand, counting down.
TGGAAGACCGGTAACGGTTGGAGCTGACTGGTACTAATAGGCCGAGGACTTGTTACAAAGACGCTACGCATCCACTGTGCGGTTCTGGAAGAACAACCAGAACCGATCGAGAGCTCGAACAGGGCTCTGGTTGTACATTTCCATAGTGTTTCGGTGGTTATAGCGTTGGGGAAACACCCGGTCCCATTCCGAACCCGGTAGTTAAGCCCTTCTGCGCCGATGGTACTGCACTGGTTACGGTGTGGGAGAGTAGGTCGCCGCCGAACTTAATTTGCCCTGCGGGTCGAGCGCCACAAGCGCTCCCCGCAGGGCTTTTTTCGTTCTACAGCAGTTTGCTGGCGAGCGTCGCAACGGCTCGTGCATCGCTGTCCAGCAGCAACTCCCGCAGGCTTGCCGCGGCTTTGTGGTCGGAGTGGGCGAACCCGAGCTTGGCGATCGCCGCGCCCCACCGGACGTCGTCAACGACCGCGGAAGCGAGGCTGTGCCACCCGCCGCGCAGCCGGTGCAGGTAGGCGGGCCACCTGACCGCGATCTCGGCGACGGCGACCAGGTGCCCGGCTTCCTCGACGTCCGAACTCGCGAGCACGCGCAGGTAGAACTGCCACGTGTTCAACAGCCGCTTCTCTTCGCGCACCGACTGCTCCGGCTGGGCGCGAAGCCGGCGTCGCAGTTCTTCGCGGACGACCGGGTGCTTCTCGATGGTGACGTACTCCTGCTCCACCTCCTCGACTGCCGCAGAATCCGCGAGCGATTCCGAGCTCGCGACGTCGCCACCTGGGGAGTCGGTGGCTTGCACCTCGCTGTGCACAGGACCGAGCTGTGCCAGCAGCACGCGGTCCACGTTGTCCGCGGTGGTGCGCGGCAGCCGCACCGGCAGCTGGACGATCTTCCGGAGGAACGTCCACCCCGGACTCGGATCATCGGGGTGCTTCACGGCGTTCGCGTCGGCGAGTTCCTTGTAGGCGTTGTCGACGTGTGCGGCGACGACGGTGGGGTCGAGGCCCAGCACGAACTTCGTGGCGGGGAACTCGTCCGCCAGGAACACGTTGATCGCCTCGAACACCTGTGCCGTCGTCCTGGGCGTGCACCGGTCGAGATCGTCGATCAGCAGGATCAACTCGAGGTGGTGCGCCGCGAGGTCGTGCAACAGCACCTCGATGTCGTGCTGCACCAGGTAGAGGTAGCCGGCGCGAGCGTTGTAGTACGGGGCGCGTATCAACGGATCCGTTGTGGCGCCTGCAAAGGCGTTGCTCACGACCGGTCCGGTGAACAGTTCGCCCGGCAGGAAGGCGGACGCTCGCGCGAACAGGTACCTGAACGCGGTGTGCAGCACACCGGCGGCGGCGACACCGCCCGTGGCGAACCACGCCCAGCCGATGTTCAGCTTGGTCAGCGCGTTCAGCACCGACAGCACGAATCCGAGCCCTGCGAGAGTCAGCAAGGGGGAGTGGATCCGCCGCCACAGCTGCCGTTGGAGGTGTCGCCGGTCGACGCGCAGGGCGTTGCGGGTGAACCAGTACCGCTCGCGCATGTACTGATGCGGCATCATCGCCGTCTCGGCCGCCTCGGTGACGGCTTTCGCCAGCCCCGCCCACACCTGTTCGCTCGACTGGTGCCGCCACGGGTTGAACGACACGATCAACGGCCGAGCCCGAGGAAGGATCTTCGACGGCTTCTCCCCGCGCGGTCTCCCCGGCCGTGGCCGCCACAGCAGGCGGTCCGCGGCGAACACGGTGAGCCTGCGCCCCTTCTCCACCACGGCGGGCTCCGAGGCGAGCCGGTCCTTCATGAGCTCCAGCAGCGTGCTCTTGCCCGAACCCCACGCGCCCTCGATCGTGATCACCGTGGGTGCGTCCTCGTGGCTCGGTTCGAGCACCTCCTTGAGCGCTCGCACGAGGTTGCCGCGATCGAGCAGGTCCTCCCGCGCGACCCGATCGCTGAACCCGCGGGTCCCCACGAGGCCGGCCTGCAACGGCACCCGCACCTCCGGGTTCCAGATACGCAGTCTGCCCGTGGGCCCACCCGACACCACGCGGAATCGCGCGTCCGGCCCCAGGTAGATCATCATCACGGACACCCGGGACGGCCGGCTCCGCCACAGCAGTCACCGGTGCGCAGGCTCCAGACCCGAACCGATCCGCCCTCGCTCCCCGAGACCAGCAGCGGTTCGCCGGCCCTCGTGAACGAGTCGACGGCCGTGACCCGAGTGGAGTGCCCGGCCAACCGGCGGACCTCGCGGGACCCGCGCAGGACGACGAGGTCTTCGCCGTCAGCCCGGATTCGCAGATCTCCCCACGACACCGATCGTTGTGGCCCGAACAGGCCTTCCTGGTCGAAGTACACCCTGAGCACCAGGCTCCGGGACTCACCGGTCGGCGAGATTCCGGTGATGGGCGCGCCGAGGTCGATCGTGCGCTCGGGTTCCGCCTCCGTCAGCTCGGCTGAGGTCACGCCTCCAAGGTCGGGGAAGCGACGGGTTTCGTTTCCGGGAAGTTTCTTGTCCGGTCGGACTAGTGCGCAATCGGCGCAGGTGGGGTGAAGATGTGGACCATGGAACACCGAGCCCGCACCTCAGGACTGCGCCGCAGCCGCACGGTCACCGCGCCGAGGCTCGGTGAGCTGTTCAACGGCTATCTGAATCCCGCACGGCCGCACGCCGGCGCCTACGACGAGATGTTCTCCACGGACAGCGGGGTGCGCTCGGCGTATCGCGCGCTGTACGACTCGGTGGCTCCGTCGCAGGTCAACGACCTGAACGCGCGCAGTGAGGCGCTCGGCCGGGCCTTCGTGGACCAGGGGATCACGTTCTCACTGAGCGGGCAGGAGCGGCCGTTCCCGCTCGACCTGATCCCGCGCATCATCACCGCGAGCGAGTGGTCGAAGCTCGAAAAGGGGATCGTGCAGCGGGTTCGGGCGTTGGAGATGTTCCTCGCGGACATCTACGGCGACGCCCAGATCGTTCGGGATGGAGTGTTGCCGAGGCGTCTCATTACGTCGTGCGAACACTTCCACCGCGAGGCGGCCGGCATCAGTCCGCCCAACGGTGTGCGCATCCACGTGTCGGGTGTGGACCTCGTGCGGGACGAGCAGGGGACGTTCCGGGTGCTCGAGGACAATCTCCGGTGTCCTTCCGGCGTCTCGTACGTCATGGAGAACCGGCGGACGATGGCGCGCGTGTTCCCCGATCTGTTCGCACGGCATCGCGTGCGCGCGGTGGGGGACTACGCGGTGCATCTGCTCAGGGCGTTGAGGAACGCCGCCGCGCCCAACGCGGCCGATCCGAACGTCGTCGTGCTCACCCCCGGGCTGGGGAACTCCGCCTACTTCGAGCACTCGTTGCTGGCGAGGCAGATGGGTGTGGAGTTGGTGGAGGGGCGGGACCTGTTCTGCCGCGACAACTTCGTGTACCTGCGGACCACCGAGGGCGAGCGGCAGGTCGACGTCATCTACCGGCGCATCGACGACGACTACCTCGACCCGGTGCACTTCCGGCCCGACTCGGTGCTGGGCATCGCCGGGCTGGTGAACGCGGCGCGGGCCGGCAACGTGGTGGTGGCCAACGCCATCGGCAACGGGGTGGCGGACGACAAGCTCGTCTACACCTACCTGCCGGAGATCGTGCAGTACTACCTCGGCGAGAAGCTGTTGCTGCCCAACGTGGACACGTTCCGGTGCTGGTTGCCGGACGAGCGGGCGCACGTGTTCGACAGGATCGACGAGCTCGTGGTGAAGCCCGTCGAGGGGTCCGGCGGCTACGGGATCGTGTTCGGGCCGGACGCGACCACGAAGCAGCTCAACTCGTTGCGCAAGCGGATCAAGAGCAACCCGCGCGGGTGGATCGCGCAGCCCGTCGTGCAGCTCAGCACGGTGCCCACCAAGGTCGGCGACAAGCTGGTGCCGCGGCACGTGGACCTGCGGCCGTTCGCGGTCAACGACGGCAACTTCATCTTCGTGCTGCCGGGCGGGCTGACGCGCGTCGCGTTGCCGGAGGGCAGCCTCGTCGTCAACTCCTCGCAGGGCGGCGGGTCGAAGGACACGTGGGTGCTCGCGGCGAAGTCGTCCACGCAGGAACGGGAACTGGCCGAGCCCGGGCTCGCCGGACCGTCCGACATGGAGTCGACCGCGGCCGAGCAGGGGCCTGAGCTGACCACTTCCCAGCAACAGCAACAACAGCAGCAGTAGGGAGGCGAAGTGCTCGCACGCAACGCGGAGTCGCTGTACTGGATCGGCCGCTACGTCGAACGGGCCGACGACACCTCGCGCATCCTGGACGTCTCGGTCCACCAGTTGCTGGAGGACGCGACCGTCGACCCGGACGCCGCGTCCCGGCGGTTGCTGACGGTCCTGGGCATCAAGCCACCGGACGGGGCCGACCAGTTCGACGTGTGGTCGCTGACGGAACTGGTGGCGTACAACAAGGACAACCCCAGCTCCATCGTGTCGTCGGTCAACAGCGCGCGCGAGAACACCCGTGGCGCGCGCGAGGTCGTGTCGACCGAGATGTGGGAGTGCCTCAACGCGATGTGGAACGCCGTCGCGGAACGGCAGACCTACGCGCGCACGATGGGTCCGCACGCGTTCTTCAGCTTCGTCGAGGAACGGGCGGCGATGTTCGCTGGCCTCGCGGACTCCACGATGTCGCGGGACGACGGGTGGCGCTACCTCGTGCTGGGACGCTCGGTCGAGCGCGTCGACATGATCGTGCGGCTGCTGCTCGCGCACGTCGGTGACAGGGCGTCGTCTCCCGGCTGGGTCACGGTTCTCCGTTCCGCCGGTGCGCACGACACGTACTTAAGGACGTACCGCGGTGCGTTGGACGCGTCGAGAGTGGTGCAGTTCCTGTTGTTGGACAGACTGTTCCCGCGATCGGTGTTCCACGCGCTGAGGCAGGCCGAGTCGTGCTTGGAGCAGCTGGAGAACCAACCGTCCGTGCGCGTCGGTGCGCGCGCGGAGGCGTTGCGGTTGCTCGGCCAGGCGCGCAGCGAGCTGGAGTTCCTGCGGCCGCACGACCTGCTGCCGGATCTGCCGAAACGCCTTGCCGCACTGCAACAAACCGTGCGTGACGTCGGTGAAGCGGTGTCGCTCCAGTACTTCCACACGGCGCAGTGGGTCGCCTGGACGAACACCGAGGTGGGCTGACCATGAGCTGGCGAGTGCGTGTCGTGCACACGACGGGTTACGTCTACGAGGCACCGGTCGTGCAGTCGTACAACGAGGCACGGCTGACACCACGCGGTGACCGCAAACAGAACGTGGTCGTGTCACGCGTCGAGACGACGCCTGCGACCCGTGCGTACCGGTACACCGACTACTGGGGCACGGAGGTCACGTCGTTCGACCTCCACGCGCCGCACAAGGAACTGCAGGTAGTCGCGTCGTCCGTGGTGGAGACGAGCGCGGAGATCGAGCCGGTGACGACCGGAACGTGGGCGGACCTGAAGGAAGACGACCTCGTCGACCGCTACACGGAGTTCCTGGAACCCACGCTCTACACGCCGCGCGACCGCGAACTGCTGGCGAAGGCCCGCGAGCTCAAGAAGGGCAGGACGCCGTCCGAGGCCGTGCTGGCCGCCTCGCAGTGGGTGGGGGAGCAGCTGACGTACCAGCCGGGGTCGACGGGCGTGCACAGCTCGGCGGTCGACGCGTGGCACGAGCGCAAGGGCGTCTGCCAGGACTTCGCGCACCTCACGCTGGTGTTGTTGCGCGGCATGGGAATCCCGTCTCGGTACGTCTCCGGTTACCTCCACACCAAGGAGGACGGGCCGTTGCGGGAGACGGTCCGCGGCGAGTCGCACGCGTGGATCGAGGCGTGGACCGGCGGGTGGTGGGGGTACGACCCCACGAACGCGATCCCGGTCGGGCCCCGGCACATCTGGGTCGCGCTCGGGCGCGACTACGCGGACGTGGCGCCGTTGAAGGGGATCTATTCGGGTGGGGCGGCCACCGCCCTCGAGGTCACCGTGGACATCACACGGCTTGCGTAGGGTCCTTTGTTTTCACCCGAATGAGCCTCTTCATTGGACCGACTGCAATCCCTAGCGTCGGCCCTATGAGTGTGATCACATCGACGGCGTGCAGCAGGGCTCTGGGTGACGAGCTGCGCCGGCTCCGGGAGTCCTGCACCGACCTGGGCGGTGCCCACATGGCCCTGCGGCTGGGCTGGCACCCGAGCAAGGTGACCAACATAGAGAAGGGCAAGGCGCGCGCCAGCGAGATCGACCTGGTGCAGTTCCTGACGGCGTGCGGCAAGGACATCGACTTCTTCGAGGACTTCCGCAGGCGCTACAGGCACGCCTTCGACGAGTACGTGGTGCAGGTGAACGAAGAACTGCGCACGGTCGCTTTCGCCGAGTCCACGGCGGTGACGCTCACCAGCTACTCCGCGCGAGGCATACCGGGCCTGACGCAGACACCGGAGTACGCGAACGCCCTGTACCGGCTGGGCGGGTTCGTCGCGGAGGAGCGGATCCCGAACCTCGTGCGGTTCCGCATCGAGCGGCAGGCGATCCTGCGGCGGCACGACCGGCCGACCTGCGTGTTCTTCGTGCACGAGCTCGCGCTCCGGCAGAAGGTCGGAGACGACCAGGTCATGGAGGACCAGTACGCCAAGCTGCTCTTCAGCGGGTTGGACATCCGGATCGTGCCCGCGGACGTGGTGGTGCCCTCGTCGGGCTGCGTCCTGTGGTCGTACGAGAAGGCGGCATCGGTCGTCTACTGCGAGGCGGACCTCGTGAACGTGTTCGTGCAGGACCCCGGAGCCATCGCGCGGACCAGGCTCCTCTTCGATCACCTGGAGCGAGTCGCGTTGGATGCGGGACAATCGCGGACGAAGCTGGCGGAGTACGTCAGCCCACCGCGAGAGGAATTCGATGGCCGGGGACCGCGTCTGGCGTAAGAGCAGCTACAGCGGAGCGACCGAGGGCGGCGAGTGCGTCGAGGTGTCGATCGCTCGCGACGTCCTGGTGCGTGATTCCAAGAACGCCGGCGCGGGCACGCTGAGGTTCAGCGCACCCGCGTGGCGTGCGTTCGTTCAGCGCCAGCCGTGACGTTCGCGTAGGGCGTCGACGACCTCACCGAACGCGGCGGGGGCGAGCACGGCGCCCTCGCGGCGGATGTCGTCGTCCGAGGCCAGGGCGAAGACGCGGTCGAGGCGCAGGTAGGAGGGCCTGCCCTCGCGGTCCCAGGCGCCCGCGCCCAGTTCGAGGAAGTCGTCGCGCGGCTCCTTCGAGGAGAGCATCAGCGCGACCAGGTCGCCGTCGGCGTGGCCCACGACGAGCAGCGGGCGGTCCTTGCCGCGGTTGGCGTCCTCCTCGAAGGGAACCCAGGCCCAGACGACCTCGCCGGGGTCGGCGTCCCCGTCCATGGTGGGGGAGTAGTCGAGCTTCGCGGCCCTGGCCGCGTCGAAGATTTCGCGTACCGCGCCCTTGGCCGGGCGGGGGTCCTCACCGTTCATCAGCACGAACGCACCCTAGTGGTGCAGAGCACGTCGGCCACTATGGGACCATAAGGGGACACCCGTCCGATTTCCTGTTGAGGACTGCCTTGACCACGTTCGCCGACACGACCTTCACGCCTCCGGAGCTCATCCGGAACTTCTGCATCATCGCGCACATCGACCACGGCAAGTCGACGCTGGCCGACCGCATGCTGCAGCTCACCGGCGTGGTCGAAGCGCGGGCGATGCGCGCTCAGTACCTCGACCGCATGGACATCGAACGTGAGCGCGGCATCACCATCAAGGCGCAGAACGTGCGCCTCCCGTGGCAGGTCAACGGGCAGGACCACGTCCTGCACATGATCGACACGCCCGGCCACGTCGACTTCACCTACGAGGTCTCGCGCGCGCTGGAGGCCTGCGAGGGCGCGATCCTGCTGGTCGACGCCGCGCAGGGCATCGAGGCGCAGACGCTCGCGAACCTGTACCTGGCGATGGAGAACGACCTCACCATCATCCCGGTGCTGAACAAGATCGACCTGCCGGCCGCCGACCCCGACAAGTACGCGAAGGAGATCGCGCACATCGTCGGCTGCGAGCCGGACGACGTGCTGCGGGTCTCCGCCAAGACCGGTCTGGGCGTCGAGGCGCTGCTCGACGAGGTCGTGAAGCTCGTCCCGCCGCCCGTCGGCGAGGCCGACGCCCCGGCCCGCGCGATGATCTTCGACTCGGTCTACGACACGTACCGCGGCGTCGTCACGTACATCCGCGTGGTGGACGGCAAGATCACGCCGCGCGAGCGCATCAAGATGATGTCGACGGGTGCCACGCACGAGATCCTCGAGGTCGGCATCGTCTCGCCCGAGCCGAAGCCGTCGCGCGGCCTCGGCGTCGGCGAGGTCGGTTACCTGATCACCGGCGTGAAGGACGTGCGCCAGTCGAAGGTCGGCGACACGGTGACGTCCGAGAAGAAGGGCGCCACCACCCCGCTCGCCGGCTACCGCGAGCCGCGGCCGATGGTCTACTCGGGCCTGTACCCGGTCGACGGCTCCGACTACCCGGAGCTCCGCGAGGCGCTGGAGAAGCTGCAGCTCAACGACGCCGCGCTGACGTTCGAGCCGGAGACGTCGGCCGCGCTGGGCTTCGGTTTCCGCTGCGGCTTCCTCGGCCTGCTGCACCTCGAGATCACGCGCGACCGCCTGGAACGCGAGTACGGCCTGGACCTGATCTCCACGGCTCCGAACGTCGTGTACCGCGTCGTGATGGAGGACGGCACCGAGCACGTCGTGACGAACCCGTCCGACTGGCCCGAGGGCAAGCGCGCCGAGGTGTACGAGCCCGTCACCAAGTGCACGATCATCGCGCCGTCGGACTACATCGGCGCGATCATGGAGCTCTGCCAGGCCAAGCGCGGCCAGCTCGGTGGCATGGACTACCTGTCCGAGGACCGCGTCGAGCTGCGCTACACGATGCCGCTCGGCGAGATCATCTTCGACTTCTTCGACTCGCTGAAGTCGCGCACCCGCGGTTACGCGTCGCTCGACTACGAAGAGTCCGGCGAGCAGGACGCGGAGCTCGTCAAGGTCGACATCCTGCTGCAGGGCGAGGCCGTGGACGCGTTCTCGGCGATCGTGCACAAGGACCACGCGTACGGCTACGGCACGCGCATGGCCACGAAGCTGCGCGAGCTCATCCCGAGGCAGCAGTTCGAGGTGCCGATCCAGGCCGCGATCGGCTCGCGCGTGATCGCCCGCGAGACGATCCGCGCGATCCGCAAGGACGTGCTCGCGAAGTGCTACGGCGGTGACATCACCCGCAAGCGCAAGCTGCTCGAGAAGCAGAAGGAAGGCAAGAAGCGCATGAAGATGGTCGGCCGGGTCGAGGTGCCGCAGGAGGCCTTCGTCGCCGCGCTGTCCACGGAGGAGCCGAAGGGCAAGAAGTAGGTTCAGCTGTTCGTGCGACTGCCGACGTTGAGCCATGTTGCCCAACGTCGACAGTCGTGACCTCTGCTTTGAGCCATGAGAACGACGTCCGCCGCTTCCGGAAGTGGGACGCCGACAACAACGGTGTGATCGACCGCAGCGACTACGAGGCCGAGGCGCGGCGGATCGTCGCGGCGTTCGGTGAGTCCCTGAACAACGGCCGCGGTCGTGCCGTCATGGAGGCGTTGATCGAGCTGCACCGGCGTCAGGCGGAGGCGGCAGGGGTCGGGCCCGCCGGCGCGCTGAACCAGGAGCAGTACCTCGCGGCGAACCGGGAGCTGATGTTCGGGCGCGGCGACGAGGGGTTCGACTCGCTGCTGCGGCCCACCATCGCCGCGATCTCCGACCTGTGCGACACCGACCGCGACGGCCTGGTGAGCCGGGTGGAGCTGCGCCGCTGGCTCGGGTCGGCGGTGGGGTTGAGCGACGCCGACTCGGATGCCGCCTTCGACCGGATCGACCTCGACGGTGATGGCGCGCTGACGGTGGACGAACTCGTGATCGCGGTGCGCGAGTTCCACTACGGGCGGCTGGACATCCCGTTGCTGGGCTGAGCCGGTTCGATCAGCGCGACGACCCGTTCCTCGTCGCGCCCGTAAGGCGCCCCGATGTACTTCTGGGCGATCGCATCGATGATCTCCCACGCCGCGTCGCCGTCGAGCCACTCCACGACGCGCCCTCGGAGGGTCACCGGCTGGAACGGGGTGTCCGGCGGCGTCAGCGAGATCGCCACCCGCGGGTCCCGGCGCAGGTTGCGGGCCTTCTGCGAGCCGGGGCCCGTGAGGATCGCGATGTGGTCGCCGTGCGTGCCGATCCACAGCGGCACCGAGTGCGGTGCGCCGTCGGGCAGGAGCGTGGCCAGGTGGGCGATCGGGGTGCCGTCGAGCACCTCGCGCAGTTCCGCGTTCATCGCTGCACCTCGTAACGCAGGTGCGTGACGCCCGGCGCGGGGACGGCTTCGATGAGGTTCAGCCGCACGTGCTTCGGCAGTTCCTGGAAGAACGGGCGGCCTGCGCCGAGCAGCACGGGCACCTGGTGCAGCACGATCTCGTCGACGAGCCCGGCCTCGAGTGCCGAGGCCAGGACTCCGCCGCCCATCAGGCCCACGTCGCGGCCGTTGGCCAGGTCGCGGGCCGCGGCGACGGCGGATTCGACGGTGGTGGCCGGGGTCTGCTGGTCGCTCAGCGACGGCACCGGGGTGTGGCTGAGGACCACGACGCGGGTGTTCGGGACCGGGCTGCCGCCGCCGAAGCGTTCGGAGTCCTCGTAGGTCTTGCGGCCGGCGACCAGGGCGCCCACCCGTGCGGCGAGGGAGTCGAAGAGCGGTGCGCTGGCCTCGCTCAGCTTGAAGCCGTCGAAGACGGTGCTGGGGACGGTGCCGTCGAAGTACCAGTCGAACAGCGTGCCGCCGTCGCCGAGGCCGTGACCTGGGCGGGCGTCGCGGCCGGTGATGTAGCCGTCGACCGACACCGCGTGGGCGCTGATCACCTTGCTCATCGCTCACTCCTCGTTGGGGTTCCCTTAAGAGACTCCGTGACCGTAGCAGGTTGAAGTTCCTTTAGGGAACCCTGAGTTGGTAGGCTCAGGTCATGCAGCGGACCAGTTTCAGTGGGATGGCGTGTTCGATCGCGCGCACGCTCGATGTCGTCGGGGAGCCGTGGACGCCGCTGATCCTGCGGGACGTGTGGGTCGGGATGAACCGGTTCGAGCAGCTCCAGGCCGATCTCGGGATCTCGCGCAAGGTGCTCACCGAGCGGCTGAACCACCTGGTGGAGCAGGGGGTTCTGGACAAGAGGCCGTACGACCAGCGGCCGCGGTACGAGTACGTTCTCACCGCGAAGGGCACCGAGTTGATCGACCTGCTCATGGTGATGAAGGGCTGGGGCGACCGGTGGCTCGCGGGGGAGGCGGGGCCGCCGGTGCTCTACCGGCACCACGCCTGCGGGGAGATCTCGGACGTCGAACTGCGGTGCGACCACTGCGGGGAGCCGATGCGCGCGGGGGACGTCGACCTGCTGCCTGGTCCTGGTGTTGCTGGTTCGGCAACGTAGTTTGCCGATCCGGCACGAGGAGGGGCATCTTGAACTCATGACGACTGCGCAGGAGTTCTGGGAGACCTTCTACTCGGAGCGGGACCAGGTGTGGTCCGGCAACCCGAATCCGTTGCTGGTGCGGGAGGTCGAACGGCTGGCGCCCGGCAGCGCGCTCGACGTCGGGTGTGCGGAGGGCGGGGACGCCGTGTGGCTCGCGAAGCGCGGGTGGCGGGTGCTGGGGGTCGACGTGTCGCAGGTGGCGCTGGATCGGGCGCTCAAGCACGCGCACGACGCCGGCGTCGAGATCTCCGTGGAGCGGCACGACCTCAAGGTGACGTTCCCCGACGGGGTGTACGACCTGGTGAGCGCGCAGTTCCTGCACTCGCCGGTCGAGGAGGACGGGGAGCGCAACAGCATCCTCAAGAGGGCCTCGCAGGCCGTCGCTCCCGGTGGGCACCTGGTCATCGGCGGGCACGCCGGGGCGCCGTCGTGGTCCGAGCACCAGGACTACTACTTCCCGACGACCAAGGACGTGCTCGACCACCTCCAGCTCAAGGACAACTGGATCATCGTCACCGACGAGGTGGTGGAACGGCCGCTGACGGGGCCGGAGGGGCAGCAGGAGATGCGCAAGGACAACGTCCTGACGCTCAAGAGGTTGTTCTAGATGTACTTGGTCATGAGGTTGGTGACTGAACGCGGCTGATGGGTGGGTGCCCGTTGAGTGCGTGGTGACCGCGTTCAGTGTTGTAGTGGTTGAGCCAGGGCGCCAGCGCTGCGGTGCGGGCGTCGTTGTCCAGGAAGATTTCGCGGTAGGCCCACTCGGTTTGCAGGGTGCGGTTGAGGCGCTCGACTTTGCCGTTCTGCCAGGGGCAATGTGGCTTGATGGTCTTGTGGCGAGCGCCGATCGCCGCGATCGCGGCGGCGAAGTCGCGGGAGATCAGATAGTTCTTGGCGTTATCGGTCAGGACTCGGTGAACACGTGGGATGCCTTGCTCGGCGAACCAGGCTGTGGCGCGGAGCAGGAACCCGGCGCAGGTGGTGCCGCGTTCGTCGGCGAGGACTTCGGCGTAGGCGAGCCGGGAGTGGTCGTCGATGGCGGCGTGGACGTAGTCGTAGCCCAGGCCGCGGCGGGAGCCGGGACGCAGGCCGCGGCCGTGAGCGCGCCAGCCGCCTCCGGGCGGGATCTTGCCGATCTTTTTGACGTCGAGGTGGATCAGGTCACCTGGCTGCGGGTGTTCGTAGCGGCGGGTGGTGTGTCGGCTGGCGCGGATGCGTTGCCCGGTCAGCGGATCGCACTCGGCCAGCCTCGGCACGCCATACCGGGCCAGCACCCGCGACACAGTGCGAGCGGGTACGCCGGTGCGGGCGCTGATCCGGGCCGGTCCGCACCGCAGCTCGCTGCGTGCCGTCACGATCTGCTGCTCCGTTCGAGCCGATGTCCGCGACGGTATGTGATGCGGTCGGCTGGACCGATCGGCCAGGCCGGCGGCGCCTTCGTCACGGAATCGGCGGACCCAGCGGTGCGCGCACTGCCGTGACACACCGAGCTCTTTGGCCACGTGGGCGACCGGTCTGCCCGCGGCGACCCTGGAAACCAGGACCAGGCGTCCGTGCACAGTCAGGCGGGCGTTAGCGTGTGCCATCGAGGCCTCCGGCTGTGGTGACTGACTTCGCAATCACCACCGCACCGGAGGCCTCACCCATGATCAAGCCAACACACCGTCACCAACGTGTTGGCCAAGTACATCTAGAAACGCAGAAGGCCACCCTCGGCGGCATTGCCGGGGTGGCCTCAGGATGTTCGTCAGGCGGTGCGCAGCAAGCGGTCCATCGCCTGGCGGTTGATGATCGAACGGATCTCGCCGGTCTCCTCCGCGCTGTGGCGGGAGAGGATGGCGTCCAGTTCGAGTCGGTCGCTCTCCGTGGTGTAGCTGGCCAACTGCCGCTCCAGGCTCTGACGCTTCACCCGAGCCGCGCGGCGCGTGGCAAGGCTCGAACGCAGGGACTTCACGGACAGGTCGTGGCGGGTCATCGTGTCCTTCCAATCTTGGTTACGTTTCGATAATACACCCTGTTCAAGCGACCTGTACCGATGAAGAAGGCGAGCTACCTCACGTAGGAGGCGAGCAACCCGAGCGCGCGGGCGTACTTGGCCTTCAGGCGCTCCTGCGTCTCCTCGTCCAACCGGGCCATGCGGGTGGGGGAGAGGTTGTCGCCGATGTCCGCGTGCTTCACGGAGAGTGCCAGCGGGTTCGCGGCCACGCGGCGCAGGTAGTCCTCCTGCGGTTCGTCCGGGAGGTGTGACAACGCCACCACCGCGTCGACGACGACCGGCGGGCAGCCGCGGGCGAGAAGGTCGTCCGCTGTCACCGCCGTGTCCTCGATGACGTCGTGCAGGACGGCGGCCATCTTCTCGTGCTCTCCCGTCACGGAGGCCATGACCCGCAACGGATGTCCGATGTACGGCCGGCCCGACTTGTCGACCTGCCCGTCGTGCGCGGAGGTGGCGATCGCGATGGCGTCTTCGAGGGTGAACACGGGCATCAAGCTAAACCAGGGCTTGACCAAGTGCAGTGGTCTAGTCCATTTTTAGTCCACTCACAACATGGCCGCCGCATGATGTGTGGAGGTGGACCATGTCCAAGACCAGACGAGCAGCGATAGCGCTGCTCGCCGCGCTCTTCTCGTGCGCCGGTCTGGTGTTGGTGATCAACGGCAGCGCCGCCGCCGCGAACCTCGCGGCCAACAGCGGCTTCGAGGCCGGCAACCTCAGCGGCTGGACCTGCACCGAGGGCACGAGCGTCACCAACAGCACCAAGCGCACCGGCACGTACGCGCTGCAGGGCGCCCCCGTCGGCCAGAGCAACGCGCGGTGCCAGCAAACCGTTCCGGTGCAACCGAACACGGCCTACAAGCTGTCCGCTTGGGTGCAGGGCAGCTACGTCTACCTCGGCGTCACCGGTGGCGTGGAGAAGAACACCTGGACTCCCGGTACGAGCGGGTTCAGCCAGCTGAGCCTCGACTTCAACTCCGGCGGTGCCAGCAGCGTCACGATCTACCTGCACGGCTGGTACGGCCAGCCCGCGTACTTCGCCGACGACGTGAACCTCGACGGCCCCGGCACGCCGCCGACGACCACGAGCACCACGACGTCGACCACCACTACGACGACCACGACGACCACCACCACCACCACCACGACGAGCAACCCGCCGAACACCGGTCTGCCCAAGCACGTCCTGACGGGCTACTGGCAGAACTTCTACAACGGTGCGCGCGCTCTGAAGCTCGCCGACGTTCCCACCACCTACGACATCATCGCGGTGTCGTTCGCCGACGCCACGGCGGTGCAGGGCCAGGTCGCGTTCAACCTCGACCCCGGCCTGAGCAGCCAGCTCGGCGGCTACACGGACGCGCAGTTCCGCGCCGACATCCGGACGGTCCAGAACCGCGGCCAGAAGGTGATCATCTCCGTCGGCGGTGAGAAGGGCACGATCAGCGTCGGCAACTCCACGGCGGCCACGAACTTCGCCAACAGCGTCAAGGGCCTCATCTCGTCCTACGGCTTCGACGGCGTCGACATCGACCTGGAGAACGGCGTCAACGCCCAGTACATGGGCCAGGCGCTGCGCGACATCTACAACGGCGGCGGCAAGGTCATCACGATGGCGCCGCAGACGATCGACATGCAGAACGTCAACGCCGAGTACTTCAAACTGGCGCTGGCGACCAAGGACATCCTGACGATCGTCAACATGCAGTACTACAACTCCGGTTCGATGCTCGGCTGCGACCAGCAGGTCTACAGCCAGGGCACGGTCAACTTCCTGACCGCGCTCGCGTGCATCCAGTTGCAGTCCGGCCTGCGCGCCGACCAGGTCGGCCTCGGCCTGCCCGCGTCGCCGTCCGGTGCCGGTGGCGGTTACCAGTCGCCGTCCAACGTCAACAACGCGCTCAGCTGCCTCGCCCGCGGTACGAACTGCGGGACGTTCAAGCCGAGCACGACCTGGCCGTCCATCCGCGGCGCCATGACGTGGTCGATCAACTGGGACGCCTCGAACAACTGGCAGTTCGCGAACACCGTCGCCCCTCATCTGGACTCCCTGCCCTAGATGATGGAACGGTCGGCGCCACGTCCACTGTGGACGTGGCGCCGTCGTGTTCCCGAGTCGGCAACGACACACGCTTCCACCAGGCATTCCACGCCGGATCGCACTAGGTTGTCCTCATGTTCCACACGCTGGCCGTGCCCGTGATCGCCGCGCCCATGGCAGGTGGCCCCTCCACCCCCGAGCTGGTCGCCGCGGTGAACGAGGCGGGCGGGTTCGGGTTCCTCGCGGCGGGGTACGTCACCGTCGAGCAGCTCGCCGAGAAGATCGTGCGGACGAGCGAGCTGACCAGCAAGCCGTTCGGGGTCAACCTGTTCGTGCCCGGCACACGCTCGACAGCGGACCTCACGTCGTACGTGCAGCGGGTCGCGTCCTACGCCGAGAAGGTCGGCACGGCGCCCGGCGACCCGCGCTGGGACGACGACAACTACGCGGCGAAGCTCGAACTCGTGCTGGCGCTGCGGGTGCCCGTGGTGTCGTTCACCTTCGGCCTGCCCGACGTGGACGACGTCCAGCGGCTCAGGGCGGCCGGTTCCACGATCGTCGTGACGGTCACCACCCCGGCCGAGGCGCGGCAGGCGCAGCAGATCGGCGCGGACGTCGTGTGCGTGCAGGGGTCGGACGCGGGCGGCCATCGCGGCACGTTCGCCGACGACGGCGTCTCACCCGGCGGCGGCGAACTCTACGGCACCCTCGCGGCGATCCGGCTCGTGAAGAGCGCGGTCGACCTGCCGGTGATCGCGACCGGTGGTCTCGTGACCGGCGCCGACGTCGCCGCCGTGCTGGCGGCGGGGGCCGTGGCGGCGCAGCTCGGCACCGCGTTCCTCGGCTGCCCGGAGGCGGGAACCAATGCGGCCCAACGGGAAGCGCTCGCCGAGGGGGTCCGGCGCACGGCGCTCACGCGGGCGTTCAGCGGCAGGCCGGCGCGGGGGCTCGTCAACAGGTTCCTGATCGAGCAGGGGCCGCACGCTCCCGCCGCGTACCCGAACGTGCACCACCTCACGAAGCCCGTGCGGGCGTCCGGCGAGGTCGAGGTCATGTCGTTGTGGGCGGGCACCACGTACCCGATCGCCACGGCCGAACCGGCGGGCGCGATCGTGGAGCGCATCGGGGCCGAGCTGACGGAAACGATCAATTCCTTGGCAGAGCGGTTCCGGCGCGGCTAAGAAGGAGGGCGTGACCTCGCTCTCCGATGAGATGTTCCAGGCGATGATGGACTGGAACCCGCTGTTCGCCACGCTCGTCGGAGTCCCCGGCTGGGACGATCGGCTCGACGACGTCAGCGTCGACGGTCACCAGGCGTTGCGGCGGAGGCTGACCGGGATCCTCGACCGCCTCGACGGCAGCGACGAGGACCGGGTGTCGCGGGACGTGATCCGGCACCAGGCCGAGTCGATCATCACGTTCATCGACGCGCGGCTGGTCGAGCACTCGGTGTCCAGGGGCACGAACGCGCCGGTCGCGAGCATGCTCAGGGCCACCTCGCAGATCGACTTCTCCCGGCGGCGGCACCTCGTGCCGCGGCTGCTGGAGCAGGCCGGGCGGAGGCTGGTCGAGACCGATCGCAGGCCGTTGCGCCGGCACGTGGACAACGGCGCCGCGTACGTCGAGCGGTTCCTCGCCTCGCCGCGGCAGGAGTGGGAGGGCGAGGAGGACCTGCGTCCGGCGTTCGCCCGGTACCGCGAGGTCCTGCTGGGGCTGCCCGGCCGTGACGACGAGCAGGCCGGTCTGTGCTGGCTGCCCGACGGCGAGGAGAACTACCGCAAGCTCGTCCGCGACTACACGACCGCGTCCTACAGCCCGTCCGAGCTGCACCGGCTCGGGCTCGACCTGATCGCCGGGCTGCACGAGGAGTACGCGGAGATCGGATCGCGGGTCTGGGGCGTCAGCGACGTCCACGAGATCTTCCGGCGGTTGCGCACGGACCTGTTGTGGGACAACGAGGACGAGATGCTCGTCCACGCGGTCGAGGCCGTCGCGCGGGCCGAGGCCGAGGCGCCGAACTGGTTCGGGCGGCTGCCGAAGGCGCGGTGCGAGGTCCGTTTCGTGCCGGAGGTCGACCGCCACAACGCCGCGTTCGCCTACTACGAGGACGCCGCCCTGGACGGGTCGCGTCCCGGCACGTACTTCGTGAACCCCTTGAACGCCACCGGCCGCAGCCGCACCGTCGCCGAGGTGACGGCGTTCCACGAGGCCGTGCCCGGACACCACTTCCAGCTCTCGATCGCCGCCGAGACCGAGCTGTCGAACCTGCGCAAGTTCGCGTTCATCGACTCCTACCTGGAGGGCTGGGGCCTCTACACCGAGCGCCTGGCCGACGAGATGGGCCTCTACTCGTCCGACGAGGCACGCCTGGGCATGCTGGGGCTCGACGCGATGCGCGCCGGGCGGCTGGTGGTCGACACGGGCCTGCACGCGCTCGGGTGGCCCCGGCAGCAGGCCGTCGACTACCTGCGCGAGAACACCGCCATGGACGACGCGGAGATCGGTTCCGAGGTCGACCGGTACATCGAGGCGCCGGGGCAGGCGCTCGCGTACATGGTGGGGCGCCTGGAGATCCAGCGCGTACGCGAGGAGGCCCGGGCCGCGATGGGCGACCGGTTCGACGTCAAGGCTTTCCACGACCTGGTGCTGGAGAACGGCGTCGTGCCGTTGCCCACGCTCGGCTCACTCGTTTCCGACTGGTCCGGGAGGGCCTGATGTCACTCGCTGACGACGTGTTCCAAGCACTCATGGACCACTCGCCGCTGCAGGCGGCGATGCTCGGCGTGCCGGGCTGGGAGCGCGGGCTCGGTGACCTGAGCCCCGAGGGGCAGAAGGCCGACCGGGACCGGATCGCCGCGCTCCTGGAGAGGGCCGAGACGGACGACACCGAGGACGCCGTCACGCTCGCGGTGATCAAGCAGCAGGGACGGGCGGTCGTCGACCGCATCGACGCGAGGCTCGTCGAACACAGCGTCGCGACCATGAGCTCGCCGGTGAACAGCCTGCTCCTGATCGCGTCGAAGCTCGACGTGTCGCAGCGCCTCGACGAGTTCCCGCGCTACGTCGAGCAGGCCGCCGCACGGGTCCGCGACTCCGACCGGCGCCCGTTGAGCCGGCACCTGGAGACCGGTGTGCAGCGGATGGACGCGTTCCTGGCGTTGCCGGCGCAGGAGTGGGAGGGCACGCGCTCGGACGACATCCGCGCCGCAGTCGCCGGGTTCCGCGACGTGCTGGCGTCCGTCGAGGACGGGCGCGGCGACGACAAGGCCGGTCTGTGCTGGCTGCCCGAGGGCGAGCGGAACTACGCGAACCTGGTCCGCAACTACACCACGACCTCCCGCACGCCCGACGAGCTGCACCGGCTGGGGCTCGACGTCATCGCGTCGCTGCGCGAGGAGTACGCGGAGATCGGGTCGCGGGTCTGGGGGGTCTCGGACGTGTCCGAGGTCTTCCGGCGGCTGCGCACGGAACTGTTGTGGGACAACGAAGAGCAGATGCTCGAGAGCGCCGTGGAGGCGATCGCCCGCGCCGAGGCCGAGGCGCCGAAGTGGTTCGGGCGCATGCCCGGCGTCGGCTGCCAGGTGCGTCTCGTGCCGCAGGAGGAGCAGCGCACGTCGGCGATCGCGTTCTACCAGCCCGCGTCGGCCGACCGTTCACGCCCCGGCACGTACTGGCTGAACCCGTTGGGCGCCACCGAACGCAGCCGCACGCTGTCCGAGGTGACGGCGTTCCACGAGGCCGTTCCGGGCCACCACTACCAGTTCACGATCTCGTCCGAGACCGAGCTGCACAACGTGCGCAAGTACGCGTTCATCGAGGCGTACCTGGAGGGCTGGGGCCTCTACACCGAGCGGCTCGCGGACGAGATGGGGCTGTACTCGTCCGACGAGCAGCGCCTCGGCATGCTGGGGCTCGACGCGATGCGGGCCGGGCGGCTCGTGGTCGACACCGGCATCCACGCGTTCGGCTGGTCGCGGCAGCAGGCCGTCGACTACCTGCGTGAGAACACGGTCATGACCGAGCCCGAGATCCACAGCGAGATCGACCGGTACATCGAGACGCCCGGCCAGGCGCTCGCGTACATGGTGGGGCGCCTGGAGATCCAGCGCATCCGCGGCGAGGCCGAGACGAAGATGGGCGACCGGTTCGACGTGCGCGCGTTCCACGACCTGGTGGTGGGGAGCGGCGCGGTGCCGCTCTCCACCCTCGACCAGATCGTCACCGCCTGGACTGACGCTCCATGACGGAGTGCCTCTTCGAGTAGGCGAAGTAGATGATCAGGCCGATCACGAACCAGACCGCGAACCGCAGCCAGGTCTCGGGGTTGAGGAACGTGATCAGCCAGATCGAGAAGATGATGCCGATGACCGGCACCACGGGCATGCCCGGCGTCCTGAACGTGCGGGGCAGGTCGGGCTGCTTGTAGCGCAACACGATGACGGCGACGCACACGACGACGAACGCCAGCAGGATGCCGATGTTGGTGAGCTCGGCGGCCTCCGCGATCGGCAGGAAACCGGCGATGACCGCGGAGGCGATGCCGAGCACCCAGGTGATGCGCGACGGCACGTGCTTCACCGGGTGCGTCTTCGCGAACCACGGGGGCAGCAGGCCGTCGCGGCTCATCGAGAAGCCGACGCGGGCCGCGCCCAGCAGGAACGTGAAGAGCACCGTCGTGATGCCGAGGATGGCGCCGACGCTGATGACGATGCCCAGGGCGGGCAGGCCGATGTCGGCGAACGCCGTGGCGAACGCGGACTCCGAGTCGACGTCCTTGTAGTTCACCATGCCCGTCAGCACGAGGCAGGCCAGCACGTACAGGACCATCGACACGGCGAGGGAGTAGATGATCGCCTTCGGCATGTGCTTCTGGGAGTCCTTCGACTCCTCGGCCGCCGTCGACATGGCGTCGTAGCCGAACACCGCGAAGAACACCGTCGCCGCACCCGTGAGCGCACCCGAGATGCCGAACGGGAAGAATGGGTTGTAGTTGTCGGTGTTTATGTGGAACGCGCCGACGATCACGACCAGCGCCACGACCGCGATCTTCAGGTACACCAACGTGGTCTCGAACCGTGCGGCGTTCTTCATGCCCATGTTCAGCACGAACGCGATCAGCAGGCACAGCAGCACGGCGAACAGGTTCACCTTGTACGTGCCCGCGGCCACGTCACCTGTTTCCGTGCCCGGCGCGCCGAGCATCCACTGCGGTAGGTGGATGTCGAGCAGGCTGAGCAGTTCGGTGAAGTAGCCGGAGATGCCGATCGCGACCACCGCCACGATCGCGGTGTACTCGAGCAGCAGGTCCCAGCCGATGAACCAGCCGACGACCTCGCCCAGCACCGCGTAGCCGTAGGTGTAGGCGCTGCCCGCCCTGGGGATCAGGCCCGCGAACTCCGCGTACGAGAACGCCGCCGCCGCGCTCGCGATACCGGCGATGAGGAACGAGACCAGCACCGCCGGGCCCGCCGTCTTGTTCGCGACGGCGCCGGCCAGCGAGAAGATGCCGGCGCCGATGATGCCACCGATCCCGATGGCCGTCAGCTGCCACAGGCCCAACGTCCTGGTGAGCCCGTCGCCCTTGTCCTCAGCGATCTGATCTATGGGCTTGCGCCTGAAAACGCCCTGCGTGGTCATGCGGACCACTGTCACGCGGTTCGGCGGGAGCCGCTCGGCAGAAGGGCGTTTTGCACGCTTTGCTACGAGCGGCTGAGGACGATCTTGCCCGCCGTCTCGCCGTCCAGCATCGCCTTCAGACCCTGCTCGGCGTCCTCGAACCTCAGCTCCGCGCCGATCTGCGGCTTCAGGTCGTTCAGGGCGCAGAACTGGATCAGGTCGCCCAGCTCCTCCCGCGTGCCCATGGTCGAGCCGACCACGCGCAGCTGCAGGAAGAAGAGCCGCTGGAGCTCGGCCGCGGTGGCGTCGCCGGACGTCGCGCCCGAGATGACGACGATGCCACCGGGCTTGAGCGACTTCATCGAGTGCGACCAGGTGGCCTTGCCGACGGTCTCGAACACCGCGTCGACCCGTTCGGGCAGCCGGGCGCCGGACTCGAACGTCTCGTGGGCACCGAGGCTCTGGGCGAGCGCGCGCTTCTCCTCCGTGCGGCCCGTGACCCACACGCGGAACCCGGCGGCACGGCCGAGCTGCACGAGCGCCGTCGACACACCGCCCGACGCGCCCTGCACGAGCATCGTCTGGCCGGGGCGCAGACCGGACTTCACGAACAGCATCCGGTACGCCGTGAGCCACGCCGTGCCCATGCAGGCGGCCTCGGCGAACGACAGGCCGGCGGGCTTGGGCAGCGCGTTGCGGGCCGGGACCACGACGTGGTCCGCGAACGTGCCCTGGTGCTTCTCGGTGAGCAGCGTGCGCCTGGGGTCGAGCGTCTCGTCACCGGACCAGTCCGGGTCGCCGATGACCGAGTGCAGCACCACCTCGGTGCCGTCGTCGAGCACGCCCGCGCCGTCGCAGCCGAGGATCATCGGGAACTGCTCGGCCTTGATGCCGACCCCGCGCAACGTCCACAGGTCGTGCATGTTGAGGCTGGCCGCCTTCACCGCGACGCGCACCCACCCGGCGGGCACCTCGGGCTCGGGGCGCTCGCCCACGCGGAGCGAGGCCAGCGGGTTCTCAGGACCGGGTTCTGCTGCGTAGACGGCGAACATGGTTCGCAACATACCCACCTGGATCGTGGCCGAATGCCGTGACACGGGTCACGCGACTACTCTCGGGGTCGTGGACTGGCTGGTGCAGTGGTGGGACGGGGTCGAGCTGTGGGTCGTGCAGCTGCCCGTCGCCGTGCAGTTCCCCGTCGTGATGATCGTGGTGTTGCCCCTCTGCCTGGGCGTGGCGCGGCTGATCGACAGGGTCGCTGACTGGGGTGCGAACAACCCGGCGTCGGTCGGCGCTCCCGAGCCCGACCCGGAGCCCGAGACGGAGAAGGTCGCCGCGTGAGTCCTGGTCGTCGCCTGACCGTCGCGCTGGTCGGGCTCATCGCTCTGGTCGTGATCGGGTGGTTCGTCAAGGACACCACCGCCTCGGACCCCGTGCCGCCGTCCTCGTCCTCCTCGCCGCCGGCGACTTCCGCGTCTTCCGGGTCGCAGGCGGGCGCCGTGCCCGGTTCGTCGTCCGGCATGGACGTGCAGGCGCTGTCGAAGCTGCCCGCCGAGGCCGCGAAGACGTGGAAGCTGATCGAGGCGAACGGGCCGTTCCCGTACCCGCGCAACGACGGCGTGACGTTCCAGAACCGGGAGAAGCGGCTGCCCGCCAAGAACTCCGGGTACTACAAGGAGTACACGGTGCCGACGCCGGGCAGTCCGGACCGAGGTGCGCGGCGGATCGTCACCGGGTCGGAAAAGGAAGTCTTCTACACCGGCGACCACTATTCGTCGTTCGTCGTCGTGGACGTGAAGAAATGAAACGGCACATTCTCGTATCGGAGAAGTCGGCCGCGATCTCGGCCATTGCCGCGGCGCTCGACTTCCCGTCGTGGTTCGGGCAGAACCTCGACGCGCTTTACGACAGCCTGACCGATCTCTCGTGGCTTCCCGCAGGTGAGTACGTGCTGGTCGTGCCGGTGGACCTGGACCGGTCGGTGCTGGAGGTGCTGCGGGACGCGGTGAAGCAGACCGCCGAGTCGGGTGACCGGAAAGTGCGCGTGATTCGCACGGAAAGGTGATCCGGGCTGCGGAGTCGTCGTCCGGAGTGGACAGTGCCGTTCCATGGAGACGCAATTCCGCCGTGTGAGCTGTGTGCTCGGCGCTGCCGTGGTTCTCGGACTGCTGTGTCCCGCCGCGTCGTTCGCCGGTGATCCGGACTGCTCGCAGGAGAAGCCCTTCTCGCCGTTCGAGACGCTCGACGGCGACAACCCCGCGACGATGCCGAACGGCCGTGTGATCGAACTGCGGGCGTCGAACACGTCCAAGTGCGCGTGGGGGCGCATCTCGCACGGCACGCCCGGTGAGGAGATCTGGACCGACCGCAAGGAGCCCTCGGCCAACGGGCACGAGGGCTTCCTCGGGTACACCAGGATCGACTCGGGTTCCGCGAAGTACACCGACGCGTTCAAGAACGACGGCAAGCTGATGCGGGCCTGCGGGTCGTCGCAGGGCCGCATCGAGTGCACCGGCTGGTTCTAGCCTTCCGCCGGATCAGTCCTCGGCGGGCACCCAGGACGGCTTGCGCTTCTCCCGGAACGCCGTGATGCCCTCCTGGCCCTCCGGGCCGCCGAAGTGCCGCGCGGACAGCTCGAGCATGTCCGCGAAGACCTCGCCGAGGTTCGTGGACCGCTCCTGCTGGAGCATCTCCTTGGTGGCGGCCAGGGCGGTGGGGGCGCCGAGCGCGAGCATGTCCGTGTAGCGGCGGACCTCGGCCTCGACGTCGTCCGTGGCGGCGTTGAGCAGGCCGATCTCCTTGGCGCGCTGCGCGTCGAAGGTCTCGCCGGTGAGGAACAGCTCGTGGGCCTGGCGGGGGAGCAGCCGCGGCAGCACCGTCACCGAGATGACGGCCGGCACGACGCCGATGCGGACCTCGCTGAACGCGAACGTCGCCTTGGCGTCCGCGACGGCGATGTCGCACGCCGCCACGATGCCGACGCCCCCCGCGCGCGCCGGGCCGTTGAGGGCGGCGACGACGGGCTTCGGGCTGGTCCAGAGCTGTTCGAGGATCGCGGGGAACTCGTTGACGCCCTGGTCGCCCGCACTCGCGCCGGCGGCCTCCTTGAGGTCCATGCCGGAGCAGAACACCGGGCCCGTGTGGGTCAGCACGACCACGCGCACGCCGTCGTCCTTCGCCGCCGTGGTCAGGTGTTCCCTGAGCTCCCGGCGCAGCTGCGACGACAGCGCGTTGCGGTTGTGGGGGGAGTCCAGCGTGATCGTCGCGATGCCACGCCGCACCTCGTAGTGGACCAGCTCTTCTGCCATGTGGCTGACCTTAGCTCCCGTGTTAGTTGACAGCATGCTGTCAGCTATGACAGTGTGCTGTCATGACGCAGACGGTGTACCTCGTTCTGTCCGACGGCATGGCGGACTGGGAGTACGGCCACGTGGCCGCGCAGGTGAGCCTGCAGCAGTTCCAGCAGCAGGCGGGGCGGTACGAGATCCGGACGGTCGGGCTGACCCTCGACCCGATCCGCACTCTCGGCGGGGTGCGGATGGTGCCGGACGTGGCTGTGCAGGACGTGTCCGTCGAAGGCGCGGCGATGCTCGTTCTGCCGGGCGGCGACGGCTGGGAGACCGGTGCGCTGGCGGCGTTCGGGAAGCTCGCGCGGACCTTCCGCGAGGCGGGCAAGCCGATCGCGGCGATCTGCGGCGCGACGGTCGCGCTGGCGGCCGAGGGACTGCTCGACGACGTGCCGCACACGTCGAACTTCCTGGAGGGGCTTGGTTCTTACGGCGGCGCGGCGTTCTACCGCGACGAACGGGTCGTGCGCGCCGATGGCGTGATCACGGCGGGTGGTGCGTCTTCTTTGGAGTTCGCGCGAGAGGTGCTGGCGGAGCTGGAGACGTTCTCTCCCGCGACTTTGGACGCTTGGTACGAGTTCAACCGGGTGGATTCGGCCGAGGCGTTCGGGAAGCTGGTGGCGAGTGTCCAGGAGTGAGTCGGGTGACGTGCTGACCGACGTCGTGATGAGGACGTTCCGCCTGTACGGGGCGTTCCTCGACGCGGCCGAGGTGATGACGAAGCCGGTCGGCCTGACCGCGGCGTGGTGGCAGGTGCTCGGCGCCGTGCTGCGCGAGCCGTTGTCGGTGTCGGGCGTGGCGCGGGAGATGGGCCTGGCCCGCCAGTCCGTGCAGCGGATCGCGGACCTGTTGGTGGACAAGGGTTTGGCGGAGTACCTGCCGAACCCGGCGCACGCCCGCGCGAAGCTGATCCGGCCCACCGCCGAGGGATACGCGGCCGTCGAGCGGCTGCGGGAGGCGCAGCACGAGTGGGCGAACCGCGTCAGTGCGCAGGTCTCCTTGGAAGACCTGCGCACGACGCTCGCGACGATGACCAAGCTGGTCGCGGCTACCTCCTGATGCCCGGCAGGGGTGGGGGCGTCAGGTTCTAGCCGATCGTGGTCGTGGTCAGCACGGGGTTCGGGTCCGGGTAGCCCTTCGCGGCCGCGTCGACCGGGAACCCGAACACCGTCACGACGGCGGTGAAGGTGAGGCCGGGGACGTCGTAGCTGGTGCCACCCAGCTTCGTGTCGATCGACCCGGCCGCACCCGCCGTCAGGTTGATCGTGACGGTCGGCAGCTCGAAGTTCGCGCCACCCTTGATCGGCCCGGGCACGCTCAGCACGACGTCGTTGCCCTGCAAGGCGATCGTCGGCGTGCCACCGAGCCCGGACCCGCCTGCGAGGCTCGCCGAGGCGAACGTCGAGTTGGCGGGCACCGGCAGCTTCAGCGCGAGCCCCTTGATCTCCCGCACCTGCCGGCCACCGGCCTCGGACGGGATGGTGTTGGGCGCGGGGTCGATGGTGACCGCGAGACTGCTACCGGGCGCGGTGGTGGCGGGTGCCGACGCGTCGACGCCCTGGTCGAGCGTGAAGTCCGACGACTGCCCGGCGGCACTGGCGCGGAGCTTGTAGGTGATGGTCTGCGGCGCCTCTGCTGACGCGGTGGTGGCGAACACCAGCATGGGCACGAGTGCGGCTGCTGCGATTGCGGCTAGCTTCATGACCTCTCCCCGATGAGTGGACGAGGGACACTTCCAGCACGCGGCGTAATCACTTGCCTACTCATGAGTAGGTTTCACGTCAACGGTTCACAGTTCACATGGGCCGAACGGCGCTGCCTGTTCGATCTTGTGGCGGCGTCCGGAAGTGACGTGGTGCAGCGGTTGGGGTCAAATGTGCTAGGCTGGTCGCAGAGCCTTCGCCGCTAGGCGGAGGAAGTGAGCCCAGGTGCGCGTCCGGACGGTCGCTGCCTGGGCTTCGCGCTTTCTAGAGCTCACCCAGGTCGACGACGGTCCCGGTGACGGGCGCGATCCGTCGTTTCCAGTCGCCTCCGGCCCCGTGGCACCAGGCGATCGCGTCGCTGATCCACAGGGCGGGCTCGGACGAGGACTGGATGTGCTCGTACACGAGTCCGGCGTCGTGGGCCTTGGTCCGGGTACCGATCACCAGCCGATCCCGGCCGTTGGCCACCGGGTCGCGTGAGTCGAGCACCAGCCGGGTGACCCCGGCGCCGATCGCGTCCTCGACGAGGAGCGGGAGGAGCTTGGACCGGACGCGCTCGCTCTTGCCGCGCCCGACGTAGATGTGCGTCACGAAGTCGCAGCACGCCAGCTTGTCGGCGATCAGCCTGCGCCGGGCCGGCTTCTCGGTCTTGAAGTGCACACGTCGGCATCCGGGGAGCAGCAGGCCCCGCATCATCGAGCGGCTGGTGTGGAGCGCGTGCGGTGCGATCAGAACGGCTGCCATGAGGTAGCCGCCCCGCTCCGACTCGTCGACGAACATATGCATCCAAACAGGATCGCAGGTCGGACCGACAATTCCCGCTCGGGTGCATGTACGTCGATCAAGGACTTGCTTGGGCCACAAGCTAAGCGGCCACCGTCTGACGCGCCAGCGCGGAGTCGTAGCGGTCCAGCACCAACTGCGCGACCTCGACGTCGTCCCCCAACGGCCGAGCCACCACGGCATCGCCCGCCAGCGAGACGACCTTGTCCGGCAACAACCCGGGCGCCAGGAACCACGACGCGACGGCGATCCGCGAGGCCCCCCGAGCCCGCAACCGCTCCACGGCCTCGGGCACGGTCGGCGAAGCGATCGACGCGAACGCCGCCTCCACCCCCGCCCACCCCGACTCACGAGCCCACCGCCGGGCCACCTGGGCCACGGCCTCGTTGGCGGGCGCGTGCGACGAACCGGCGCCGGCCAGCACGACGCCCAGAGACCGGTCACCGAAGGAGACCCCGGCCTCGGACAGCCGCCGCAACGCCGCCGACTCGAGCCGCGGGTCCGGTCCGAGCACGGGTGTCACGACTGCCGGTACCCGTGACTCGGCGACGGCGGCGGGGACGTCGACACGGGCGTGGTAAGCCTTGCCCAGCAACAAAGGTACGACGACAGAAGGCTCGCGCAGCACGTCGTGCAACCGGGGTGCGCACAGGTCCAGGAAGCAGCCGCGCACGTCCAGTTCGGGCCGCAGCGAGCGCACCACGTCCAGCAGGGCGTGGATCGAGGCGGCCGAGCGGGGGTCGCGGCTGCCGTGGGCGACAGCGATCAGGGGGATCACAGCGCCCCCGTCAGGCCGCGGGCCCGCAGCACGGCGCGCTCCAGGGGGCGGAACAGCAGCAGTTCGATGCCGATGCCGACCAGGAGGATCAGGAAGATCGCGGCGATCACCATGTTGATGTCGTTCAGCGACGAGCCGTTGTGCAGGTACTGGCCGAGGCCGGTGCCGAGCTGCGGGGAGGTCGCGATGATCTCCGCCGCCATCAGCGAGCGCCACGAGAACGCCCAGCCCTGCTTCAGGCCGGCGAGGTAGCCGGGCAACGCGGCCGGCAGCAGGATGTGGCGTGCCGAGGCGAAGCGGCCGGCGCCCAGGGCGCGGCCCACTCGGGGGAGCAGCGGCGGGATCTGGTCGATGCCGGCCACGAGGCCGTTCGCGATGGACGGGACCGAGCCCATCAGCACCACGAAGTAGATCGTGGACGGGGTGACGCCGAACCACAGGATCGCGGCCGGGACCCAGGCCACCGAAGGAAGTGACTGCAGGCCCGTCAGCAACGAGCCGATCGCCGCGCGCACCACCCGCACCTTGGCGACCAGCAATCCCAGCGGTGTGGCGATCAGCACCGCCGCGAGGAAGCCGAGCACCGCGCGGTGCAGCGAGGTCCACAGGATGCCGAACGCCTCGCCCGAGGAGACGGACCGGACGAGCTCGTTCCACACGTTGACCGGTGCGGGCAGCTGGAACTCGGGCAGCAGGGCCGAAGCCCACAACGCCTGCCACACGCCCAGGAGCAGTGCGAAGGCGATGAGCGGTGGCACGCCCGTCTTCAGGAAACGGCGCCAGAACGGCGGCTTGTGCGCCTCGGTGGGCACATCGAGCGCGTCGAGGCCGGCGCCGACCTTGTCGAGCGTGTCAGGAGGCGTGGCCACTGATGACCTCTCGAAGATGGGTGTTGATCTCGCCGAGGACCTCGTCCGAGGAGTCGCGCACGTCCCACTCGCGCACGACACGGCCGGGACGCGAGGACAGCAGCACGACGCGCTGGCCGAGGCGCACGGCCTCGCGCACGTCGTGCGTCACGAAGATGATCGCGGTGTTCGTGGTCTCCCACACGCGCAGCAGTTCGCTCTGCAGCACGTCCCGCGTGATGGCGTCGAGCGCCGCGAACGGCTCGTCCATCAGCAGCAGGGCGGGGAGACCGTCCGCGGACACGGTGGTGGACGCCAGCGCGCGGGCCAGGGCCACGCGCTGGCGCATGCCACCGGAGAGCTCGTGCGGACGCTTGTCCGCGACGTCGCCCAGCCGCACCAGGTCGAGCAGTTCCAGCGCGCGGCGCTTGCGGGCCAGGCGGCCGACGCCGGCGAAGCGCAGCGCCAGTTCGACGTTGCGGGCCGCGGTGAGCCACGGCATCAGCGCGGGCTCCTGGAACATCACGGCCGGGCGCGACGTGTTGAGCTGCAGCTCACCGGACGTCGCGCCGTCGAGGCCCGCGACGATGTTGAGCAGCGTGCTCTTGCCGCAGCCGGACGCGCCGAGAAGACACACGAACTCGCCGGGCTTGACCTTGAGGTCCACCCCGTCGAGCGCCACCACGGCCGAGCCGCCGTGGCCGAAGACCTTGCGGACGCCGGACAGTTCGACGGCGGTGTCCGCGGTGGACAGAAGAGCGGTTTCGAGCGTGGCGGTCATGGTGTGCCTTCCCTCGCGTCAGAAGAGCTACTTCTTGTCCAGGCCCGCTGCTTGGACCTGCGGCTTGCCCTGCGCCTGCAGGACCTTGTTCAGCAGCGTGAAGTCGGCGTACCCGGCGACGTTCGCGGCCTCCTTGGCCACGCCCGCGGTCACGGCGTCCTTCGCGAGCTGCGGGAAGTGCTTGGCCTGCGCGTCGGTGGTGAGCTCGATGTTGTCCCACGCGGCGTCGAGGATCTTGTCGCCGAGCTTCTTGGACGTGAGCTTCTCCAGGTGCGCGTTGGCGGTCTTCTTCGCCTCGTCCTCGTTCGCCTTCGCCCAGTCGATGGCGGCGACGTGGCCCTTCAGCACGGCCTCGACGGTCTCCGGGTGCTCCTGCAGGAACTTCGTCCGCACGATGACGACGGTGGTCGGGAACGCCCCGCCCTCCCACAGCGTCTTCTCGTCCAGCAGCACCTTGCCGCCGCCCTCGTTGACGATGCGCGCCGACCACGGCTGCGGCGCCCAGGCAGCGGCGATGTCGCCCTTCTTGAACAGGTCGAGCGACGCGGCGTTCTCCACGTTCTGCACGGTCACCTGGCCGGTGAGGTTCTTCTCCGCCAGGTACTTCTTCAGCGAGACGTCCTGCGTGTTCGCGAGCTGCGGCGTCGCGACGACCTTGCCCTTGAGGTCCTCGATCGAGTTGATCTCGGGCTTCACCACGAGCTGCGCACCACCCGAGGTCGCGCCGGCGATGAGCCGCACGGCCTCGCCCTTGGACTTCGAGTAGGCGTTGATCGCCGGGCCGGAGCCGATGTAGGCGATGTCGAGTGACTCGCCCAGCAGGGCGTTGACCTCGTCGGGGCCCGCGTTGAACGTCTGCGTCGTCAGCTTGGTGCCGCCCAGTTCCTTGGCGTACAGGCCCTTTTCGACGCCGATCAGCGCGGCGGCGTGGGTGATGTTCGGGAAGTACCCGAGGCGGACCTCGGCCGCGGCGCCCTTGGACTCGGCTGCCGGGGTGTCGGAGCTACCGGCGCGGCTGCAACCGGAAAGAGCTGTCAAGGCGACTAAGGCGACGGCGATGGCGGGCTTGAGGTTCACAGCGATGAGGCCTTTCAGGGACCGGGGGAGACGAGGGCGTGGTTGTCAGGGGTAGCGGTGCTACCCCCGGTACAGCTCTCCACGCCGTTCTCGAGGAGCGGCAGCGGAGCCCCGACCAGGCCGGCGGCGAGAGTGGAACCGTCACTCGCGTCGATCACCAGGAACGACCCGGTGCGCCGGCTGAAGCTGTAGTCGTCCAGCGGTACGGGCTCCGCGAGACGCAGAGCCACTCGGCCGATCTCGTTGAGCTCCAACGAGCTGGGACCGTCCACACTGGACAGCGTCTGCTCGTCGAAGCGGTCGCGCAGGTCGGTGACCATCGCCTGCACGGTGCGCGTTCCGTGCTTGACGAGGACTCGGGCACCGGCTCGCAGCGGCTTCTCCGAGAGCCAGCAGAGGGTGGCGTCCAGTTCGTCGGTGACCGTGGGCTCGTTGCCCGCCACCGAGATCAGGTCGCCGCGGGAGATGTCGATCTCATCCGCCAGCAGCAGCGTGACGGACTGGCCGGCCGCCGCTTCGGCCAGTTCGCCATCTGCCGTGTCGATCTTCGTCACCGTCGAGCGCCGCCCCGACGGCAGCACCACGACCTCGTCGCCCGGCTTGACCGTGCCGGCCGCGACCAGGCCGGCGTAGCCCCGGTAGTCGAGGTGCTCGGCCGTGCGCGGGCGGATCACGTACTGCACCGGGAAGCGGAACGGGGCGTCGTGCGGGTCGGGCTCGACCGGCACGTTCTCCAGGTGCTCCAGCAGGGTGGGGCCGGAGTACCAGGGCGTGTTCGCGGACTTCTCCACGACGTTGTCGCCGGCCAGCGCCGACACCGGGATCTCGACGACCGAGTCCTCGGTGTAGCCCAGTGCCGTGGCGTGCGCGGTGAACTCCTTGGCGATGCGGGAGAACGTCACCTCGTCGTAGTCCACGAGGTCGATCTTGTTGACCGCCAGGACGAGCCGCGGCACGCCGAGCAGTGCGAGAACCGCCGCGTGGCGCCGGGTCTGCTCGATGACGCCCTTGCGCGCGTCGACCAGCAGGACCGCGAGCTGCGCGGTGGACGCGCCCGTGACCGTGTTGCGGGTGTACTGGACGTGACCGGGGGTGTCCGCGAGCACGAACGACCGCTTCGGCGTCGCGAAGTACCGGTACGCCACGTCGATCGTGATGCCCTGCTCGCGTTCCGAACGCAGGCCGTCGACCAGCAACGACAGGTCCGGTGTCGTGAGGCCGCGGTCGGCGCTCGCGCGGTGCACGGCGTCGAGGGTGTCCGCGAGAACGGACTTGGTGTCGTAGAGCAACCTGCCGACGAGCGTGGACTTCCCATCGTCCACGCTGCCCGCGGTGGCCAGCCTCAACAGGTCGCTCATTTAGAAGTAGCCCTCCCGCTTGCGGTCTTCCATGGCGGCCTCGGACAGCCGGTCGTCGGCCCGCGTGGCGCCGCGCTCGGTCAGCCGGGACGCGGCGACCTCGGCGATCACCGCGTGGATGTCGGCGGCGTCGGACTCGACGGCGCCCGTGCAGGAACCGTCGCCGACCGTGCGGTAGCGGACCACCTTGCGCTGCAACGTTTCGCCGTCGCGCGCCTTGCCCCACGGACCCTCGGCGAGCCACATGCCGTCGCGCAGGAACACCTCGCGCTCGTGCGAGTAGTAGATGTCCGGGAGCTCGATGCCCTCGCGCTCGATGTAGTTCCAGACGTCCAGCTCGGTCCAGTTGGACAGCGGGAACACGCGGACGTGCTCACCGGCGCGGTGCCGGCCGTTGTAGAGGTTCCACAGCTCCGGGCGCTGGCGCTTCGGGTCCCACTGGCCGAACGCCGTGCGCAGGCTGAAGATCCGCTCCTTGGCGCGGGCGCGTTCCTCGTCCCGGCGGCCGCCGCCGAAGACCGCGTCGAACTTGTGCTGCGTGATCGAGTCCAGCAGCGGCACGGTCTGCAACGGGTTGCGCGTGCCGTCCGGGCGCTCCTCGAGGCGGCCGTCGTCGATCCAGTCCTGGACCTTCGCGACCTCCAGGCGCAGCCCGTGCTGCGCGACGACGCGGTCGCGGAACTCGATGACCTCGTCGAAGTTGTGCCCGGTGTCCACGTGCAGCAACGGGAACGGCACCGGCGCCGGGTAGAACGCCTTGATCGCGAGGTGCAGCAGCAGTGTCGAGTCCTTGCCGCCGGAGAAGAGGATCACCGGCCGGTCGAACTCGCCCGCGACCTCGCGGAAGATGTGGATCGCCTCCGATTCGAGGCGTCCCAGGGTGTCGAGCGTGGCTGTGGTCATCCGTGCAACCCGCATTCCGTCTTCGACTGACCCGCCCAGCGACCGCTGCGCGCGTCCTGGCCCGGCAGTGGCTTCGAGGTGCAGGGTAGGCAGCCGATGGAGGGATATCCCTCCTGCACCAACAGGTTCTCGAGGATGCCCTTCTCGTGGATGTAGGCGTTGAACTCGTCGTCCGACCACGGCGCGATCGGGTTGATCTTCACCAGGCCGTTGCGGTCGTCCCACTGCACGATCGGCGTGTTCGCCCTGGTCGGCGCGTCGACGCGGCGCACACCGGTCACCCACGCGTCGTACTTCGCGAGCTCGCGGCGCAGCGGCACGACCTTGCGCAGGTTGCAGCACGTGGCCGGGTCCGACTGGTAGAGCAGGCCGAACTCGCGTTCCTGGTCCTCCACCGACTGCTCGGCGGCGGCGTTGACGATCCGCACCTCGGGGTAGACGACCCCGACGGCGTCGCGCACGCCGATGGTCTCCGGGAAGTGGTAGCCCGTCTCCAGGAACAGCACGTCGAAGTCCGGCTTCACCTTCGCGGCGAGGTCGATCAGCACGGCGTCCTGCATGTTGGAGGCGACGATGTAGCTGTCACCGAACGTCCGCGCGACCCACTCCAGCGCCTCGATCGCGTCGGCGTCCTTCAGCTCCTGCTCGGCGGCCTCGGCGACGATCTTGAGGTCTTCCTTGAGATCGCTCACTTCTTCACCTCCTGCGGCAGGTTGAGCCCGACGAACGAGACCTTGAAGACGCGCCGGCACCCGGTGCACAGCCACGCGTAGCTGGGTTCCTCCTGCGGGCGGAGGTCCTCGTCACCGCAGTAGGGGCAGTAGAACGGCGTCGCGCGTTCGCTCATCGCAGCGAGCCCTCCTCGGCGCGGGCGACCCACTGGGCGAACCGCTCGTCGGTCTCGCGCTGCGCCACGAAGTTCCGCACCACGCGCTCGACGTACTCGGGCAGCTCGGACGCGGTGACCTTGTGACCGCGCAGCTTCCGGCCGAACCCGGCGTCGAGGCCGAGGCCGCCGCCCAGGTGCACCTGGAATCCCTCGACCTGGTTGCCGCTCTCGTCCGTGACGATCTGGCCCTTCAGGCCGATGTCCGCGGTCTGGATGCGGGCGCAGGAGTTGGGGCAGCCGTTGATGTGCACGGTGATCGGCGCCGTGACGCCGTCGACGATGTCCTTGAGGTTCGCCTCGAGCTGCGTGACGAGGTCGAGGGCACGGGCCTTCGTCTCGACGATCGCGAGCTTGCAGAACTCGATGCCGGTGCAGGCCATGATCCCGCGCCGCCACGGCGACGGGTCGACCTGCAGGCCGAGCTTCGCGAGGTCGCTCTTGAGCGTCGGCACCTCGGCGTCCGGCACGTCCAGCACGATGATCTTCTGCTGCGGCGTGAAGCGGACGCGGTTGGAGCCGGCCCGTTCGGCGAACTTCGCCACCTCGACCAGGATCGAGCCCGACACGCGGCCCGCGACCGGTGCGGCGCCGACGTAGTTGAGGCCGTCCTTCTGCTTGTGCACGCCGATGTGGTCGAGCGGCTGGTCCAGCTGCTCGGGCGCCGGGCCGTCGATCATCTTCCGCTTGAGGTACTCGTCCTCGACGACCTGGCGGAACTTCTCCGGGCCCCAGTCGGCGACGAGGAACTTGATGCGCGCGCGGTGGCGCAGGCGGCGGTAGCCGTAGTCGCGGAAGACGGAGATGACCGCCTCCCACACGTCCGGGACCTCGTCGAGCGGCACCCAGGCGCCCAACCGCTTGCCCAGCATGGGGTTCGTGGACAGGCCGCCACCGACCCAGAGGTCGAAGCCCGGCCCGTGCTCGGGGTGGTTCACGCCGACGAACGCGATGTCGTGGATCTCGTGCGCGACGTCCTGCAGGCCGGAGATGGCGGTCTTGAACTTGCGCGGCAGGTTGGAGAAGCGCGGGTCACCGATGTAGCGCTCGAGGATCGTGTCGATCGCCGGCTGGCCGTTGACGACCTCGTCCTCGGAGATGCCCGCGACCGGCGAGCCGAGGATGACGCGCGGGCTGTCGCCGCACGCCTCCATCGTCGTCAGGCCGACGGCTTCGAGTTTCTGCCAGATCGTGGGGACGTCCTCGACGCGGATCCAGTGGTACTGGATGTTCTGCCGGTCGGTGATGTCCGCGGTGTCGCGCGCGTAGGTCTGCGAGATCTCACCGAGGACCGTCAGCTGCTCCGTGGTGAGCGCGCCGCCGTCGCTGCGCACGCGCATCATGAAGAACTCGTCGTCCAGCTCCTCCGGCTCCAGCGTGGCCGTGCGGCCGCCGTCGATGCCGGGCTTGCGCTGCGTGTAGAGGCCGTACCAGCGGAAACGTCCGCGCAGGTCGGCCGGGTCGATCGAGTCGAAACCGCCGTGGGCGTAGATGTTCTCGATGCGGGCGCGGACGTTGAGCGGGTTGTCGTCCTTCTTGCTCCGCTCGTTGGGGTTCAGCGGCTCTCGGTACCCGAGTGCCCACTGCCCCTCGCCGCGACGCTGCTTGGCGCGCGGTGACGTCTGCGGCGTGGCCATCGCCATCCTCCGGGGTTTCGAGGCGCTCGGTGCGCGTGCGAGCCCGGAGGTGCTTGTGGGGGGGCGTCGTCAGCGCGCCGGGCGCCGACGGGAACAAATCAGCGCGCGGTCATGCCGAACGACGGCACATCGCGCTGGAGACACGACGGAAGTCGACGTGGCGGCGGGCCACGAGGCGGACTCCAGTCGAATGCATGACCTCAGTGTGCCTGCCGTCCAGAGCGTGGTCCACCGCCAACCGAATGCTGGGATCGACGAGGAGAAGTTGACATCCCAGGCTGGTTTCACTCCGTAGTATTTCTGTCACCGACAGATACACCCGCTGGCTGTGCACCGCCGATCGGGCTGTGGTGGACACTGGTGACATGCCCTCCGCACTGCCCGAAGGCGAGCCCGCGCCCGCCGACGGTTCGCTTCCCGCCTCTTCTCTCGCCGGTGTCGGCTCCCGCCCGTTCGGCGTCTACGTGCACGTGCCGTTCTGCGCGACCCGCTGCGGCTACTGCGACTTCAACACCTACACGCCCGGCGAACTCGGCACCTCCGCCTCGCCCGAGTCGTGGCTGGAGGGCCTGCGCCGCGAACTGGACCTGGCCGCCTCGGTCCTCGGGACCGCGCCGCCGGCCGAAACCGTGTTCGTGGGCGGCGGAACGCCCTCCCTGCTCGGTGCCACGGGCCTGTCCGACGTGCTCGACGCCGTGCGCCGGTCGTTCGGCCTGGCCCCCGGCGCCGAGGTGACGACGGAGTCGAACCCGGAGTCGACGTCCCCGTCGTTCTTCGAGGGGATCCGTGCGGCGGGCTACACGCGCGTGTCGTTGGGCATGCAGTCGGCCGCACGGCACGTACTGGCCGTGCTGGACCGCAAACACACACCCGGCCGTCCGGGGGAAGCCGCCCGCGAGGCCCGTGCGGCCGGCTTCGACCACGTGAACCTGGACCTGATCTACGGCACGCCGGGGGAGCGCCCCTCCGACCTGGCCGCGTCCCTGGACGCCGTGCTGGACGCGGGCGTCGACCACGTGTCCGCGTACGCGCTGATCGTGGAGGACGGCACCGGCCTGGCCCGCCGCATCCGCCGTGGAGACCTGCCGATGCCCGACGACGACGTGCTGGCGTCGTCGTACGAGATGGTCGACTCGGTTTTGAGCGGTGCCGGCTTCTCCTGGTACGAGGTGTCGAACTGGGCGACCTCCGCCGAAGCGCGGTGCCGCCACAACGTCCTGTACTGGCAGGGCGCCGACTGGTGGGGCTTCGGTCCCGGCGCGCACAGCCACGTCGGCGGCGTGCGCTTCTGGAACGTGAAGCACCCGGCCCGCTACTCGTCCCTGCTCGCCTCCGGTCAGTCGCCCGCGGCCGGTCGTGAGGTGCTGACCGCGGAGGACCGGCGCGTCGAGCGGGTGCTGCTGGAACTCCGCCTGGCATCGGGGTTGCCGATGGACGTGCTGGACCCCGCCGGCCGCGACGAGGCGAAGCAGGCGATCGCCGACGGGCTGCTGGAGCCGTACGACGACCGCTGCGTGCTGACCGACCGGGGCCGCCTGCTGGCCGACGCCGTCGTGCGGCGCCTGCTGCCCTGAGTCAGCGGGCGCGCAGGTCGTGCTGGCTGTGCACCTCGGTGACCTGCTCCCCGTGCTTGCGGTAGGTCGCGGTGCCCCACCACAACCCGTCCTCCCTGCGCGCCTGCTCCCAGACGACGGTGCCCTCCCACCACTCGTCCTCGCTGTGGACCAGGCACGGTCTCCCCGGTGCGGGACCTTCCTCATCAGGTGGCCTGAGCCACACCACGTTGCCCACGTTTGGACCCTAGCGAGCGGCACCGACAAAAACAGACCCGTTCGACCGGGCCTGCTCGTAGAACCACTGCAGGGTCTCCCGCACGACAGCGCGCGCGGCGGGATCGAGGAGCGCCTTCGCGGGAAAGCTCGGCCGGAGCTCGATCTTCGCCGCGGCGATGTCCACGCCGGGCGCCCCGTTGAACCGCTGCCGGAGTTCCTCGCGCATCGTGACCTCGTCGAACGGCGGCCGGATGCGGAGGTGCTGGAACACCACCTCGACCCTGCCGCTCGGGTAGATCGCGAGCGGCCAGATGTTGCCGCCCTCCTCGCCCTTCTCCCGCGCGATGAGGAAGCACGACGTATCGCGACCGGTGCCGAACTCGAGGCGGCCACCGAACTCCTGCCAGGCCTCCGCGAGCTCCCAGACGGCCGCCGCCACGTCTTCACCATGCTCGTCGTTCAGCTGCTCGATGAACCGAACCCCCAGGTTCTCCTGGTCGAGAGGTGTGGCTGACGGCTCTTCGGTGGTCTCCACGTCCAAGCCGATCAGTTCGGCGAGTTCCTCGAACCAGATGCGCTGGGCCTCGGAGGCGCGACCGTGTTCGTCGAACTCCACGCCCTCCGAGCGCAGCACGTCTCGGGGGTCGTCGTTTCGATCCGGTTCCAGCCACTGGAAGCCGGGGGACACCAGACCGCCGGCCTGGAGAACGCGATGGGCGTTCGGCGCCGCGACCGTGGCGAGCCGCGTGCCGACTGCGACCGGATGACTGCCGATGATCGCCGCGATGTCCCCGTAGGTCGTCCACGATCCTGCGGGCAACGCCGCCAATGCGGTGTTCATCAGATTCCACGCCACGCTGGTGCTCGGCTTCGCTCCCGCCAGCGGGCCCGGCCACGCAGCGACCACGCGCTCAGCCAGTGCGTCGGCGCGAGCGAGGATCTGAGGCCTGCCCCAGGCCGTCTGCTCGGCGATGTGCTGGTTCATCACGAGGCCGCTCTTGGCGAGCTGGGCCTTCTTGACGTCGAACGGGCTGTTGCTCAACTCCGAGTTGTAGCCGGTCAGCGTCAGGTTGCCGAGTGTGTGCACCAGTGCGTTGTGCACCTGCTCGTAGGTCTCACCGGACTCCAGGTCTGCGCTGACCGCCTGCTCCCACTCCTCCGTGGTGGTCTGCGGCATGACGTGTTCGATCGTCAGCGAAGTCAGATCGACGGGTTCCTTGCTGCCGTGATCGATCTCGAGCCAGCGCAGGATCGACGCTCGCTGGTGTGGCCGGCCGTTCAGGTAGTACGGCACCGCTCGGGCAGCAGCACGGATCTCGTCGTCGCCGGCGTAGAACTTGCGGCCGGTCGACAGGTAGGCGTGCACCGCCTGGTCCACGGGCTGCGTGCGGTCCATTTCGGTCACGACCGAGAGCAGGATGCGGTTGATGTTGGCCGTGGCGCGTCCGATGAGCAGGCGCCTGACGAAAAAGCTTTCGACGTAAAGCATCGCCGACGCGATCTCGTCCGAGGTGGCGGTGCCGTGCTGCCTGCGGTCGAGCAGGTGCAGCAGCAACGGGTAGACCGTCGTGGTCCCCCAGGCCTTCAACCGCTGGAGCCTGGTGCGCACCGCTTCGTGGGGTTCGGTCTCCGGGCTGAGGACCACGCGGAGCAAGCTGCCCAGACCGCACAGCCTGGCCACCTCCGCCTCGATCTCCGCCTCGTCCGCCAGCCGGTCGAGCCTCGCCTGCTGACCCGCGTAGGTGTCCGCCTGCTTGATCCGCGAGTCGCGTTGGACGAGGTCGAGCCAGAAGAGCAGTTCGAGGTCCTTGGACTTCTCCAGCTGGGCTTCGAGCGGTAGCCAGAGCGACTGGTAGACCTGCTCTCCGCGCGTCGGCAGCCGCATGAACAGGTAGTTGCGCAGCAGATCGGCCTGGCTGAGCGCGGCACCGGTGTTGTTCAGCGACTCGAAGATGCGGTGGGCGTTGTCGCCGGGATGCGTGGTGATCGACACCAGGGCCAGTCCGCTGATCACGGCGTTCTCGAGCCGTTCGACGTCGAACTGGTCGTCGGGGTCGTCGAGCTCCACGAGCTTCGCCGCGAAGAACCGGTAGGCGGCCCCGATCTGGTCGCTGCCCCCTGCGTGCGGCGTCGAGTCGATGCAAGCCTGGTAGGCGTCGCGATTCGTCTGCGTCGGCACGATCTTGAGTCGTTGCGACTCCGGCTTGTACGGGTTCGTCAGGTAGAGGTCGTTCATCCGGCCCCTGTGGATCGGGTCCTCGTGTTTGGCGCGGTGGTCGCGGATGGCGCAGAGCAGCAACGTGAGGGTGGTCAGCCGTTGCTGCCCGTCGACGACCAGGTATTGAGGCACACCGGTTGGTCCGTTGCCGGGGTTCGGCGCGAGGACGACCGATCCGATGAAGTGGGTGGCGGATCCGTGGGTGACGCGGTCCTCCGCCAGCTGGACGACGTCGTCCCAGAGCTGGGAAAGCTGCTTCTTGTCCCAGGAATAGGTCCGTTGGTAGAGCGGGACGCGGTACTGCTTCGAGCCTTCGAGCAGATCCTGAAGCGTCGTTTCGTTCGCGGTGACCACCCGCGCACGCTAAACGCGAAGAGCTGCCACGGGGGTCTTTCGGCTCCTTATCACTCGAACGGACTCCGGGGTCCGCACACAGGTTCAGACGGGGGACGGTGTCCCCGACCGGCTGGGTAAACTCGGGGAACGGGGACACGGGAGGTGAACAGCGGTGAACGCCGATGAGCGTCGGTTCGAGGTGCTGCGCGCCATCGTCGCCGACTACGTGTCCAACCAGGAGCCCGTCGGCTCGAAGGCCCTGGTCGAGCGGCACAACCTGGGCGTCTCGAGCGCGACCGTGCGCAACGACATGGCCGCGCTGGAGGACGACGGGTACATCGCCCAGCCGCACACCAGTGCCGGGCGCGTGCCCACGGACAAGGGCTACCGGCTCTTCGTGGACAAGCTGAGCGAGATCAAGCCGCTCTCGCAGGCCGAGAAGCGGGCGATCCGCAGCTTCCTCGACGGGGCGATCGACCTCGACGACGTCATGCGCCGCAGCGTGCGGTTGCTCGCGCAGCTCACGCGGCAGGTGGCGGTGATCCAGGTGCCGACGTTGTCGCGTGCCGCGGTGCGCCACCTGGAGGTGCTGCCGATCACGCCGTCCCGGCTCATGCTGGTGCTGATCACCGACACGGGCCGGGTGGACCAGCGGATCGTCGAGCTCGGGGACGTCATCAGCGAGGAGCACACGGCCCAGCTGCGCGGTGTGCTGAACCAGGCGATGGCGGGGCAGCGGCTGGCCGAGGCCAGTGCCAAGGTCGCCGAACTGCCCGACGAGGTTCCGTCGAACCTGCGCGACCCGATGCTGCGAGTCGCTACTGTGCTCATCGAGACGCTGGTGGAGCACCCCGAGGAACGGCTGGTGCTCGGCGGTACCGCGAACCTCACGCGCAACATCACCGACTTCCCGGGCTCGCTGCGGCAGGTGCTCGAGGCGTTGGAGGAGCAGGTCGTCGTGCTCAAGCTGCTGGCCGCCTCCCGCGACCCCGGTCGCGTGCTGGTGCGGATCGGCGAGGAGAACGAGGCCGCGGAGATGCGCAGCACGTCCGTGGTGTCCATCGGCTACGGCAGCCGGGACAACCCGCTCGGCGGCCTCGGCGTCGTCGGGCCCACGCGGATGGACTACCCCGGGACCATGGCGGCCGTGCGCGCGGTTGCCAACTACGTCGGTGAGATCCTGACCGGTCGTTGATCAGAAACTTCTTGCACTTGAGATGAACATGAAAGCGAACAAGGTGGCCAGGGATTACTACGGCATCCTCGGTGTCTCGCAGAACGCGACACAGGATGAGATCAAGCGCGCCTACCGCAAGCTCGCCAGGCAGCTGCACCCGGACGTCAATCCCAACGAGGAGGCCCGCTTCAAGGAGGTGACGGCCGCCTACGAGGTGTTGTCGAACCCCGAGAAGCGCCGTGTCGTCGACCTGGGTGGCGACCCGCTCGACTCGGGCGGCGGTGGCCGCGGTGGCGGTGACCCGTTCGCCGGCTTCGGCGGGCTCGGCGACATCATGGACGCCTTCTTCGGCGCCTCGTCCGGTGGTCGCGGGCCGCGCAGCCGCGTGCAGCCCGGTTCCGACGCGCTCATCCGGCTCGACATGACGCTGGAGGAGTGCGCCGCCGGTGCCACGCGCGAGCTGACCGTCGACACGGCGATCCTGTGCGACCGCTGCCACGGCGCGGGCACCCAGAACAACTCCAAGCCCGTCCAGTGCGACACCTGCCACGGCCGCGGCGAGGTCCAGTCCGTGCAGCGCTCGTTCCTCGGCCAGGTCGTGACGTCCCGCCCGTGCCCGGTGTGCCGCGGCTACGGCGAGGTCATCCCCGACCCGTGCCAGCAGTGCGCCGGTGACGGCCGCACGCGGTCGCGCCGCACGATCTCCGTCAACATCCCCGCCGGTGTCGCCGAGGGCATGCGCGTGCGCCTCGCGGGCCAGGGCGAGGTCGGCCCCGGCGGTGGCCCGGCCGGCGACCTCTACGTCGAGGTCGAGGAGCACCCGCACGAGATCTTCGAACGCGACGGCGCCGACCTGCACTGCATCGTGCAGATCCCGATGACGACGGCCGCCCTGGGCGCCACGCTGCCGCTCAAGACGCTGGACGGCGAGGAAGAGCTGCAGATCGACCCCGGCACGCAGCCGGGCACGCAGCTCGTCATGACCGGTCGAGGCATGCCGAAGCTGCGGTCCACCGGCCGCGTCGACGGCCGCGGCGACCTGCACGTGCACCTCGAGGTCGTCGTGCCGACCAAGCTCGACGCCGCCCAGTCCGCGCTGCTGCGCGACCTGGCCGAGATGCGCGGCGAGAGCGAGCCGTCGTTGTCGCACAACGGCAAGGGCAGCGGGGGACTGTTCTCCCGTCTGCGTGCCTCGCGCGGCAACCGGTGACCCTGCCGGTCTTCCTCGTCGAGGCGCTGCCCTCGGGTGAGGAGTTCGTGCTCGACGGGCCGGAAGGCCGCCACGCCGCCACGGTCAAGCGCCTGCGCGTGGGCGAGGAGCTCGTCCTGTCGGACGGGTCCGGCGCCCAGGTGCGGTGCTCCGTGGTGGCGGTCGAGCGCGACGCCCTGTCGTTGTGCGTCGTCGAGCGCTGGGTGGAGCCCGAACCGGCGCCACGCGTGGTACTCGCCCAGGCCCTGGTGAAGGGCGACCGGGGCGAGCTCGCCGTCGAACTGGCCACCGAGGCCGGAGTGGACGGTGTCGTGCCGTGGCGCGCCGCCCGGTGCATCACCAAGTGGGAGGACGGGCCGCGCGGCGCGAAAGCGCTGGGGCGCTGGCGTTCCACCGTCCGCGAGGCCGCCAAGCAGGCCCGCCGTTCCCGCGTGCCGCACGTCGACGAACCCGTGAGCACGACCCAGCTCTCCCATCGCGTGTCGTCGTCGGCGCTCACCCTCGTGTTGCACGAGAGCGCCACGGAACGGCTGGCCGACGTCCCGCTGCCGGAGTCCGGAGACGTGCTGCTCGTGGTCGGTCCCGAAGGCGGGATCACGCCCGAGGAGCTCGACGCCTTGCGATCATCGGGTGCACGGATCGTCCGATTGGGCCCAACCGTTCTGCGTGCATCCACCGCCGCCGCGGTTGC
The DNA here is from genome assembly GCF_024125735.1 of Lentzea sp. HUAS12. NCBI lineage: Bacteria > Bacillati > Actinomycetota > Actinomycetes > Pseudonocardiales > Pseudonocardiaceae > Lentzea > Lentzea sp. HUAS12. The sequence continues at coordinate 5,298,780 of NZ_CP099738.1, read as the reverse complement.
TCTTGGTGCGCTCGGGGTGCTCACCACCCGGTGGTGACCCCGATCACTCGGAAGATGAACATCGAATGGATTGGCTTGACGGAAGTTGTAGCGAATCGCAGGCCGATGGGGTTACTCTGGTTTGCGGAGGGGCTGATTGGTCTATCCGGAAACGGAGTAGACGAATAGGCTCTTCCGACCAAAGGACTCGCCGGACACCTCCCCCCTCGGTCCGGCGTCGGCGCCTCGCGGCGAAGCGACCCCCAGGCTTCGGACCGCGAGGCGCCCCTTTTGGTTTCGAGACCTGTTTCGCAGTTCCGGCAGGCGGTCTGGCCTGGGACTTCGTCCTCTTCTGCCGAACCAGCGCGCTTACTGGCGAATTGTCGCCGATCACGTAAGTTCTGCGTGTGCAGCGAATTGCTTACGGTGACCATCCAAGCCAGTTCGGTGAGCTTCACCTTCCCGATGGCGTAGCGCAGGGTGCTGTTGTCGTCATTCACGGTGGTTTTTGGCACCAGCGCTACGGCTTGGAACTCGGACGGCCTCTCGCGGACGTCCTCGTCGCTGACGGATTCGCCGTCTGGAACATCGAGTACCGGCGGGTGGGCGGTGGCGGCGGCTGGCCGCAGACGGGCCAGGACGTGCTCGCCGCCCTCGACGCCGTCGACCTAGGACCCGTCGTCGCGCTCGGGCACAGCGCCGGCGGGCACCTCGCGGTGTGGGCGGCCAAGCGCAGTGCCCGCGTGGCCGGAGCCGTCGCCCAGGCGGCGGTGCTGGACTTCACGAAGCACATCACGCCGCGGGCGTTGGAGCTGTGCACCGAAGAACAGTTCGCGAACGCGTCGCCCGCCGCGCTGGTGCCCATCGGGAAGCCGGTGATCTGCGTGCACGGGGACCGGGACGAGGACGTTCCCGTCGAGCAGTCGATCGGGTTCTGCGCGGCCGAGCCCCAGGCGGAGCTCGTGATCGTGGAGGGGGCCGGGCACATGGACGTGATCACGCCGGGCACCGAGGCCTGGGAGCGGTGCCAGACGGCTGTCCGCACCCTTGCGCGCGGCTGCTAGAAAGGGCCGGTGCCGAAGGTTGTCGACCACGAGGAACGCCGCCGCGAGCTAGCCGAGGCGGTGTGGCGGATCGTGCAGCGGGACGGGATAGACCACGCGTCCGTCCGTGCCGTCGCCGCCGAGTCCGGGTGGTCGAGCGGGTCGCTGCGCCACTACTTCCCGACGCAGGACGCCCTGCTGGGGTTCGCGATGGAACTGGCGTACCGGCGGTTCATCACCCGGCTGGAGAAGATCGACACCACCGCCGGCAGCCGCGAGGTGCTGCGGTCGTTCGCGCACGAGATGCTGGCGGTGGACGAGGACCGCAGGGTCGAGGCCGCGGTGCTGCTGTCGTTCCTGCCGCGGGCCATGGTCGAGCCGTCGCTGCACGACCTGGAGCGCTTCGGCACGCGCGTCCTTTACGACGAGGTCGCCCGCGTCCTCGTGACCGCGGAGGAGGCCGGTGAACTGCGGGACGGCGTCGCGCCGACGAAGGCCGCGCGGCGGTTCATCGCGCTGATCGACGGCCTCAACATCCACCACGGGCTCGGTCCCGACGAGCTCACCGCCGCCGACATGGTCGAGGCCGTCGACCAGCAGCTGGACGCGCTCTTTGTTTAGCTTGGGACATGTCCTGCCTGTTCTGCCGGATCGTCGACGGTGAGATCCCCGCGACGATCGTCCACGAGACCGAGACGACGCTCGCGTTCCGCGACATCCAGCCCAAGGCGCGCGTGCACGTGCTGCTCATCCCGCGCGAGCACGTGCCGAACGCCGTCGACCTGAACGGCGACCGGCTCGGCGACCTCTTCGCCGCCGCGAAGGAGGTCGCCGACGCCGAGGGCGTGGCCGAGACCGGGTATCGCCTGCTCTTCAACACCGGACCGGACAGCGGGCAGGAGGTCTTCCACGCCCACCTGCACCTTCTCGGTGGTGAGAGGCTCTAACCCCGCACGCCTCTAGCCCAGTGCCTGCAGCAGGGGAGCGCGGTACCGGGCGCGGTCACCGGGCAGTGCGTCGGCGCCCCGGACCATCCACGTGGGCGTGCCCCACGACTCCATGCCGTTCGCGCGGACGAACGCGACCACCTCCGGGTCGTGCACGTCGACGCGGACGCTGGCGACACCGGCCGCGCAGTCGGCGACGAGCGCGCACGTGTCCGCGGGGGTGTCGGCGATGACCGGGCCGATGAGCATCCGCTGGTCCCGGACCTGCCACGTGCCCGCGACGCCGTGGCCGGAGATCCGGATGCTCCCGTTGGCGAGCAGGAACTCCCACAGGTACGGCCGCGTGATGCCGGTGACCTTGGTGTCGAGCGCAATGACCTCGTCGAGGTCGGCGGCGGTCGCGATATGCGATATATCAGCTGCCTGGCCCGTGAACGTGCCCGCGTGGATGTCGGTGAAGCCGACGGCGTGGAACCCCAGCTGCTCGTACAGCGGGCGGCCCATGTCCGTCGCGAACAACGTCGAGACACCCGCATCCAACACATGGGACACCAGTCGTCGAGCGTGTCCCTGACGTGCGGCGCGTTCGGCGACGAGCACCATGCTGATCGACGCCAGCTCCGGGTAGCGCGTCACGATCGTCGTGCCGACGAGGCCCTCCGAGTCGAACAGGCCCCAGCCCTCGCCGTGCGCGAGGAGGAACTCCCACTTCTTCTCCTCCCTCGGCCACGACCGGCTTTCCGCCAGGTCGGAGCACGCGGGGAGGTCGTCCAGTTCCAGTCGTCGCAGTTCCACAGCAGGTTCCCCCAGTCATCCGAGTGCGTGCGAGGCGGGCGCGAAGTAGCGCGACCGGTCACCCGGCACGCCCTCGGCCCCCCGCACCATCAACTTGCAGCCACCGCTGCGCTTCTCGAAACCCCGCCGCAGCAGGAACGCCGCCACGTCGGCGTTGTCGGTGTCGACCCGGACCTCACCGGCGCCGGCCGCCACGTCCGCGACCAACGCGCACGCGGCCGCGGCGGTCGGGGCGATCAGCGGGCCGATCGTCACGCCCGCGGGGTTCGGCCGGGTCGCGACGACGCCGTCGTCCGACATCAGCACGGCGTACGGCGACGACGGGTCGAGCAACCGGTCCCACAACGCGGGCCGGGTGTAGCCGCTGACCTCGCGGTCGAGCTCTGTGAGCGCCGCCGCGTCGGCAGGCGTGCCCGGCCGCGACACGCCGGGGGCGGAACCGGTGAACACGCCGTCGTAGGAGACGGTCTCCCCGACGGGGTGAAACCCGAGCCTCGCGTAGAGGGGCTCACCCATCTCCGTCGCGTACAGCACCGAGGGACTGATATCCAATATATTGGCCATCAGTCGTGTCCCGATCCCGCGGCGCCCCGCCCAGGACGCGACCAACACACCGCTGATCGCCTGCATCTCGGGATAAGGCGTCGTCAGCGCCGTGCCGAGCAGTCCGGACGAGTCGAACGCGCCGTACCCCGGACCGAGGGCGAGCATCATCTCCCACTGCGCGGGCGTCCACGCCCAACCGCGGTCCGTGATGAGCTTCATGCACTCGGGTACGTCCTCAACACCAAGCCTGCGGATCTCCACGGTTCACGAGCACACACGGTGAGCAATCCGGTAGCCACCCATTTTCGGCCGGACTAGCATCGACGGCACCAGATCCGAGCGACAGGAAGCAGGCCGGGGCCACGTGGCCGACGAAACACAGCAGAGCAACAAGGAAGGTCAGTCCCGGTTCGCCGTGCCGGAAGGTGCGGTGCTCACGCTGCTCGGGTCGCGTGACGAGAACCTCCGGCTCGCGGAGGAGCTCCTCGAGGCGGACGTGCACGTGCGCGGGAACGAGATCACCTTGTCCGGCGACCCCGCCGACGTGGCCTTCGCCGAGCGCGTCTTCTCGGAGCTCATCACCCTCGCCGGCCGCGGCCAGCCGATCGACCAGAACAGCGTCCGCCGCATCATCGCGATGCTCAGCGAGACCGACGTCGAGTCGCCCGCCGAGGTGCTGAGCCTCGACATCGTGAGCCGCCGCGGCCGCACCATCAGGCCGAAGACGCTGAACCAGAAGCACTACGTCGACGCGATCGACAAGAACACCATCGTGTTCGGCATCGGCCCCGCCGGCACCGGCAAGACCTACCTCGCCATGGCCAAGGCCGTCCAGGCGCTGCAGTCCAAGCAGGTGAACCGCATCATCCTCACCCGCCCGGCCGTCGAGGCGGGCGAGCGGCTCGGGTACCTGCCGGGCACGCTGTACGAGAAGATCGACCCGTACCTGCGTCCGCTCTACGACGCCCTGCACGACATGGTCGACCCGGAGTCGATCCCCCGCCTCACGCAGGCGGGCACGATCGAGGTCGCGCCGCTGGCGTTCATGCGCGGCCGGTCGTTGAACGACGCGTTCATCATCCTCGACGAGGCGCAGAACACGACGCCCGAGCAGATGAAGATGTTCCTCACCCGGCTGGGCTTCGGCTCCAAGATGGTGGTGACGGGCGACACGACCCAGGTCGACCTCCCGGGTGGCCAGCGCAGCGGCCTGCGGGTCGTGCGGGACATCCTCGACGGCGTGGAGGACGTGCACTTCTCGGAGCTGACCAGCCAGGACGTGGTGCGCCACCGCCTGGTCGGCGACATCGTCGACGCGTACGACAAGTGGCAGGTCCAGCAGGACGCGATCGACCAGAACGGGCAGCACCACGGACCCGGTGCGCGCAGGGGTAACCAGCGGCGGGGACGATAGGCGCCGTGAGCATCGAGATCGCCAACGAGTCGGGTGTCGGAGTCGACGAGGGTTCCATCGTCTCCGCCGCCCGCTTCGCGCTGGACCGCATGGGCGTGAGCCCGCTGGCCGAGCTGTCCGTCCTGCTCGTGGAGCTGGACGTGATGGCGGACCTGCACGAGCGCTGGATGGACCTGCCGGGTCCGACGGACGTCATGGCCTTCCCCATGGACGAGCTGGACTCCGCGCGCCGTCCCGACGCGGCGGGGCTCGGGCCCGCGCTGCTCGGGGACATCGTGCTGTGCCCCGCGTTCGCCAAGGACCAGGCCAAGAAGGCGGGCCACGGCCTGCTGGACGAGCTGCACCTGCTGACCGTGCACGGCGTGCTGCACCTGCTGGGCTACGACCACGCCGAGCCCGCTGAGGAACGTGAGATGTTCACGTTGCAGAACCGCATCCTCGCCGACTTCCGCACCGCGCGGGACGAGGCCGAGCGGGCCGCTCACCAGCGCAGCACCGACGACAAGGTGCTCGGCGCGGTCGGCCTGGACGAGAAGAACGAAGAAGCCTGACGCCGATGAGCGCCAACCCTGCCAGTGTGATCGTGCTGGCCGTTGTGCTCGTGCTCGCCGCCGGCCTGTTCGCGTGTGTGGATGCCGCTCTCGGCACCGTGTCACGCGCACGGGTGGAGTCCCTGCAACGGCAGGGGCGCTGGGGCACCGGGCAGTTGCTGCAGGTCCTCAACGACCGGCCGCGGCACGTCAACCTGTTGCTGCTGCTGCGCCTCGCGTGCGAGATGTCGGCGGCGGTGCTGGTCACGACGGTGTTCCTGGACTACGTGGAGCAGGACTGGGTCGCCGTCCTGTACTCGTGCCTGAGCATGCTCGTCGTGTCGTACGTCCTCGTCGGCGTCGGACCGCGCACCCTCGGCCGTCAGCACCCGTACGCCGTGAGCCTGCTCGCCGCGGGCACGGTTCGGCAGCTCGGGCGGGTGCTCGGGCCGTTGAGCAAGCTGCTGATCCTCGTCGGCAACGCCATCACGCCCGGCAAGGGCTTCCGCGAGGGTCCGTTCAGCTCCGAGGTCGAGCTGCGCGAGCTGGTCGACATGGCGCAGGAACGCGGCGTCGTGGACGAGGGCGAGCGCGAGATGATCCACTCGGTGTTCGAGCTGGGCGACACGATCACGCGCGAGATCATGGTGCCGCGCACCGAGATCGTGTGGATCGAGCAGTCGAAGTCGCTGCGGCAGGCGCTCGCCCTGTCGTTGCGCACGGGCTACACGCGCGTGCCGGTGATCGGCGAGAGCGTGGACGACGTGCTCGGCGTGGTGAACCTCAAGGACATGATGCGGGCCACGCTCGCCGAGGACGAGGACCCGAAGACCGTCTCCGAGCTGATGCGGCCGATGAGCTTCATCCCGGACTCGAAGCCCATCGCGGACCTGCTGCGCGAGATGCAGGTGTCGCGCCGGCACATGGCGATCGTCGTGGACGAGTACGGCGGCACCGCGGGCCTGCTGACCATCGAGGACATCCTCGAGGAGATCGTCGGCGAGATCACCGACGAGTCCGACACCGACGACCGCCCGCCGGTCGAGCACCTCGACGACGGCGCGGTGCGGGTCAGCGCGCGCCTGCCGGTGGACGACCTGGACGCGTTGTTCGGCACCGAGCTCGACGACCACGAGGTGGAGACCGTCGGCGGCCTGCTCGCGCAACGGCTCGGGCGCGTCCCGCTGCCCGGCACCGAGGCCGAGATCGCGGGCCTGCGCATGCGCGCGGAGGGCGGCAAGGACGAACGCGGCCGCATCCGCGTCACGACCGTGCTCGTGCGTCCCGTGCAGAAGGAGACAGAAGAAGATGACTGACATCGACCCCGAGGACGCCAAGCTCGTGACGCTCGCACGGTCCGTGCGCGCCCGTAACGGCGCCGCGGAGGGTGCGGCCGTGCGCGACCTCGACGGCCGCACGTACAACGCGTCGACGGTCGCGTTGCCCTCGTTGAAGCTGACGGCGCTGCAGGCCGCCGTCGCCGCGGCGGTGTCGAGCGGTGCCGAAGGCCTGGAGGCAGCGGTGGTCGTCACCGAGGCGAACCTGGTGGACGCGGAGTCGCTCGCCGCCGTGCGAGACCTCACGGCGACCGGCCCGGTGCACCTCGCGAACACCGCGGGTGAGGTTCGCGAGCAGCTCTGAGGGCCCCCGAACGGCCAAAACCGGCTAGAGGGACAATGGACTGATGGATGGTTACCGCTCCGGGTTCGCGTGCTTCGTCGGCCGCCCGAACGCAGGGAAGTCGACGCTGACGAACGCTCTGGTGGGCACGAAGGTCGCCATCACGTCCAGCAAGCCGCAGACCACCCGCCACACGATCCGCGGCATCGTGCACCGCGAGGACGGCCAGCTCGTGCTGGTCGACACGCCCGGTCTGCACCGGCCGCGCACGCTGCTCGGCCAGCGCCTGAACGACCTGGTGCGCGAGACGTGGTCGGAGGTCGACGTCGTCGGCTTCTGCGTGCCCGCGGACCAGAAGGTCGGCCCCGGTGACAAGTTCATCGCCGCCGAGCTGGAGAAGGTCGCCAAGCGCACGCCGGTGATCGGCATCGTCACGAAGACGGACCTGGTGTCGCAGCAGCAGGTGATGGAGCAGCTGCTCGCGTTGCAGAAGGTCATGGAGTTCGCGGAGATCATCCCGGTCTCCGCGGTCGACGGGTTCCAGGTCGACAAGCTGAGCGACCTGCTGCTGCAGAAGCTGCCCGAGGGCCCGCAGCTGTTCCCGGACGGCGACCTGACCGACGAGCCCGAGCAGACGCTGGTCGCCGAGCTCATCCGCGAGGCCGCGCTGGAGGGCGTGCGCGACGAGCTGCCGCACTCCATCGCCGTGGTGGTGGAGGAGATGGCACCGCGCGAGGGCCGTGACGACCTGATCGACATCCACGCGTTCGTGTTCGTCGAACGGCCGTCGCAGAAGGCGATCATCCTGGGGCACCGGGGCGAGCGGCTCAAGCAGGTCGGCATGGCGGCGCGCAAGCAGATCGAGCGGCTGCTGGGCAGCAGGGTGTACCTGGACCTGCACATCAAGATCGCCAAGGACTGGCAGCGCGACCCGAAGCAGCTGCGCCGACTGGGGTTCTAGATGGCGGCACTCTGATGGCGAACCTGTACCGCGACACCGGGGTCGTGCTCCGCGTGCAGAAGCTCGGTGAAGCGGACCGGATCATCACCTTCCTGACGCAACGGCACGGCAAGCTCCGCGCCGTGGCCAAGGGCGTGCGCAAGACGACGTCGAAGTTCGGCGCCCGGCTCGAGCCGTTCTGCCACGTCGACGTGCAGTTCTACCCCGGCCGGACGCTCGACATCATCACGCAGGTGCAGACGCTGGACGCGTTCGGCGTGGGGATCGTGAACGACTACCAGCGGTACACGGCGGCGTGCGCGATCGCCGAGACCGCGGACCGGCTCACGGCCGAGGAGGGCGAACCGGTCCTGCGGCTCTACATGCTCGTGGCCGGGGCGTTGAAGGCGTTGTCGACGGGGGAGCGCGACCCGTCGCTGCTGCTCGACGCGTTCCTCATGCGTGCGATGGCGTTCGCCGGGTGGGCGCCCGCGGTGAACGAGTGCGCGAAGTGCGGTGATCCCGGTCCGCACCGGGCGTTCAGCATCCAGGCGGGGGGCTCGTGCTGCCCGAACTGCCGTCCCGCCGGGTCGTCGTCGCCGTCGCCGGACACGCTGACGTTGCTCTCGGCGCTGTTGCACGGGCAGTGGACCGTGGTGGACGAGATCCCGCACATCGCCCGCCGCGACGCGAGTGGCCTGGTCGCGGCGCATCTGCAGTGGCACCTCGAACGGCAGCTGCGTTCGTTGCCGTTGGTCGAGCGAAAGGCGCAGCCGGCGGACGGCTAATGTGGCGTCCACCCGACAACGGTTTTCGCCCCGAGAGGATGCCTAGCCCCATGCTGCGTCGCCGCCGCTCTGAGCGTGAGAAGCGCGTTCCGCGCCCGCCGGAGCCGCACCCGTCCGGTGCGACGCCCCCGGACATCCCGGCCGACCTGGTGCCCCAGCACATCGCGATCGTGATGGACGGCAACGGCCGTTGGGCGAACCAGCGCGGGCTGTCGCGGGTCGAGGGCCACAAGCGCGGTGAGCAGGTCGTGCTCGACGTCGCGAAGGGCTCCATCGAGCTGGGCGTGAAGTGGTTGTCCCTCTACGCCTTCTCCACGGAGAACTGGAAGCGCAGCCCCGAAGAGGTCCGCTTCCTGATGAACTTCAACCGCGACGTGATCGCGCGCCGCACCGACGAGCTCGACGAGATGGGCGTCCGCATCCACTGGGCCGGCCGGTCGCCGAAGCTCTGGGGCAGCGTCATCAAGCAGCTGCAGGAGGCCGAGGTCCGCACGGCGGAGAACGACGTGCTGAACCTCGTCATGTGCGTGAACTACGGCGGCCGCGCGGAGATCGGTGACGCCGCCCGCGAGGTCGCGCGCCTGGTCGCCGCCGGGAAGATCAACCCGGACAAGGTCGACGAGCGCACTCTCGCGAAGCACATGTACAAGCCGGAGATGCCCGACGTCGACCTGTTCATCAGGCCGTCCGGTGAGCAGCGGATCTCGAACTTCCTGCTGTGGCAGTCCGCGTACGCCGAGATGGTCTACCAGGACATCCTGTGGCCCGACTTCGACCGCCGCGACCTGTGGCGCGCCTGCGAGAAGTTCGCGGGCCGCGACCGGCGTTTCGGTGGCGCCGTCGACAAGCCCGGTGAGGAGGTGGTGTCGTCGTGAACGCGAGCGGTGAGGCCCTGGAGGCCGCGCGCAAGGCGTTGGAGCTGTTCCACGACGTGTCCGTGGACGACGACGGCGCCCTGAGCTTCCGCCACGGCGACGTGCCGTGCGCGGTGCAGGGCATGGAGCTGGCCGAAGGGCTGACCGTGCTCTCGCTGACCGTCGTGGTCGCGTGGGACCTGCCCGGCGACGCGGCCGTGTGGGTCGCCGAACGCGCCGGTCAGGGCCTGTTCGGCACCCTCGGCGTCATCGCGAGCGAACGCGGTGGCACGGACGTGATGCTGCGCTACGCGTTCCCGGCGGACGGCCTCAAGCCCGAACCCCTGAGCACGCTGCTCATGTTGGTCGTCTCGACCGCGTCGCAGGTGCGCGGCGAGCTCCTCTCCCGCTTTTCTTGAGAAAGGACCCCTCGATGGGTGGCGTGATCATTTACGAGCCGGAAGAGGACGCGGACGTCAACGAGTTCCCCTGGACCGTCACGTTCGAGCCCTCGGGCGGCGACGACTGGGACTCGTTCATCTGCGGCCCGTACGAGCGCGACCACGCCGTCGCGCTGGCCGAGGCCGTGGCCCTCGACGACGCCGAGGGCGGTGTGCTGGCCATCGTGAAGCCGATGCTGCCGGCGCTGTCGGCCGAGGACGTCTCCGCCACGATCGAGGAGCTCCGCGAGGCCGCCCTCGAAGAAGAGGCCGAAGCGGAGGAGGGCGTCAACGGCACCCCCGTCGACTTCGACGACGAGGACGACCTCGAAGAGGAAGAGGCCGAGTTCGAGGAGCCGCCGTCGCCCGAGGAGATCCGCGAGGGCATGGCGCGCCAGTACCGGCGCCTGCTGGACCTGGACGCGGACGCGGAATGACGATCACCGGCGAGATCCGCTCGCCGAAGCGGCGCTCCGGCCCGCCTCGGCTGAAGATCACGTCGTTGGAGGTGCTGTGCGGGATCCTCGTTCTCGCACTGCTCTTCCAATCCCGGCTCGTCGACCTGCTCGACGTGCCCAAGCTGCGCACGGCCTCGACGGTGTTCGTGGCGATCTGCGTGCAGGCGATGCCGTTCCTGGTGCTCGGCGTGCTGATCTCGGGCGCCATCGCGGCGTTCGTGCCGGCGTCGGCCCTGCGCAGGCTGCTGCCGTCGAAGACCGCGCTGGCCGTGCCCGTGGCCGGAGTCGCGGGTGTGGCCCTGCCGGGCTGTGAGTGCGCCTCGGTGCCGGTCGCACGGCGGCTGATGCAGCAGGGCGTCGCCCCGGCCGTGGCGCTGACGTTCCTGCTGGCCGCCCCCGCGGTGAACCCGATCGTGCTGGTGTCGACCGCGGTGGCGTTCAACGACACCCCGATGATGGTCGTCGCCCGGTTCGTCGGCTCGCTGCTGACCGCGATGGTCATGGGCTGGTTGTGGGTGCGCTTCGGCAAGATGGAGTGGATCGCCGAACGCGCGCTGGCGCGCATGGGCGACCACTCCGGGCAGAACAAATGGGCCGTGTTCGCCGAGAGCGCGCGGCACGACTTGGTCGACGCCGGCGGATTCCTGGTGCTGGGCGGGCTGTTCGCGGCGGCGTTCAAGACGTTCGTGCCGGTCGCGTGGATGCAGACGCTCGGCGGCCAGATCGTCCTCGGCGTGATCGTGATGGCGTTCCTCGCGGTGATCCTCGCGCTGTGCTCGGAGGCCGACGCGTTCGTCGCGGTGGCGTTCTCCGCGCTGCCCCTGTTGCCGCGCCTGGTGTTCCTGGTCGTCGGCCCGGCCGTCGACGTGAAGCTGATCGCGCTGCAGGCCGGTGCGTTCGGCAAGTCCTTCGCCTTCCGCTTCGCACCCGCCACCTTCGTGGTGGCGATCCTGTGCGCCGTCGTGTCGGGAGTGGTGCTGCTGTGAGGCGGGAAACCCAGAACATCCTGCTGGTCCTGCTCGGCGGCGCGCTGCTGAAGATCAGCTTCTCCGGGCTGTACCTGCGGTACGTCCAGAAGTCGCTGCTGCCGCTGCTGATCGCGGCCGGCGTGATCATGATCGGCCTCGCGCTGTTCGCGATCATCCGGGACATCCGCCGCGGCAAGGCCGTCGACGACGAGCACGGCCACTCGCACTCGTCGCGCTCGACGTGGCTGATGCTGCTGCCGGTGCTGGCGGTGTTCCTGATCTCGCCGCCCGCGCTCGGCGGCGACGTCGTGAACTCGGCCGCCGACACGAACCAGACGCAGCGCTCCCGCAACCTGCTGGGCGAGCTGCCGTCCGGCGACGTCATCCCGTTGTCCATGACGGAGTTCGTCACCCGCACGGCGTGGGACGAGTCGGGGACGCTGGACGGCCGCCGTGTTCGGTTGACGGGGTTCCTGCTGCGCGCGGAGGGGGAGACGTACGTCGCGCGCCTCGCGATCTCGTGCTGCGCCGCCGACGCCCGGCCGTTGAAGGTCCGGGTGACCGGGGACGTGCCGTCGCTGCCGGACGAGCAGTGGGTCGAGGTGACCGGTCAGGTCGTGCCGAAGTCCGCGAACGAGAAGAACTCGTGGGTGCCGAGCTTCACCGTGGAGTCGTTCACGCCCGTGGCCGAGCCGGTCGAGCCCTACGAGTCGTAGGCCGGCCCGCGCAGGGCCGCGGCGAGGCCCCGCGCGGCGCTCGTCGTCGTGGCGTCGTCCGGACCGAACGCGGCCGCGGCCCGCTGCTCCGCCTCGGCGAAGACGGCGCGTGCCGCCGCGAACTCCTCCGCGAGCAGGTGCAGGGTGCCGAGGTCGACGGCCGCCCACAGCGTGTCGCGGTGGTCCTCCCCGAGCACCCGGCGCCGGCGGCGCAGCGTGTCCTCGCGCAGTTCGCGCACCTGGTCGGTGATCCCGTGCCGGGACAGGGCCAGGGCCAGGTTCGACGCGGACGTCAGTGTGTCCGGGTCGTCCGCGCCGAGCTTCCTCAGGCGGCGCTCGTAGGTGCTGTGGAACAGGTCGTAGGCCTGCTGGTGCTCGCCGAGTTTGAACAGGTACCCGGCGAGCCGGTTGGCGACGGCGAGGGTGTCGCGGTGGTTGCCGCCGAGCGCCGTGCCCCAGGCGCGCTGCACGGAGCGTGCGACGGTGGCGCCGAGTCCCGACTCACCGGTGGCGTTGAGGCGGTCCAGGACGTCCAGCACCTGCGCGCGGAACGACTCCGGTGCGTGGTCCTCCGCGTGGTCGATGATCTCCTGCACCCACGCCTCGGCGTGGGGAGGACTCGGCCTGCTCGGGGCGGCGTCGGGCAGTCCCGCGGCCTCCTCGCCCACGAACCTGACGTCGTGGACCCGCGGGCCGGTCGGGAGCTGCCGCACCTCGTAGGTGACGGGCTGACCCGGTACCGGTGGGCCGCCCGCCGGGAGCGCGGACCGCGGCAGGGACAGCAGCTGCCCGCCGTTGGAGGGCTGGACCAGTCCTCGCCCGGTGTGGTCGTTGAAGACCGCCACGACGCCGTGCCGGGACAGGGCCGCCAGTCGTTCGGACGGGCAGCCGGGCAGGTGGGACATCCCGCAGCCCCAGCTCAGGTCGCTCTCCCAGGCGAGCACCTCCGTCGGGTACATGCGGAACGGCTCGCCCCCGTCGTCGATCACGGTGGTGCCGCGCCTGCCCGCGACGAGCCAGTCGAGTTCCAGCCGCCAGCCCACCTCGGTGGCGCTGACGTGCGGGACGAAGTGGAACTGCTCCACGTCGGTGGCGCTGACGCTGAACGGGAAGTCCTGCTGGAGCGCGGTGAGCCGCGGGCGGTCGTCGTCGAAGTCGGCCGTGAACGGCCGCGGGGTGATGATCCCGCCCATCCGCACCTCCACGCAGGCGCGGCGCGGTGGTCGGCGGGACACGACCACGGGACGCAGACCGAGCAGCACGACCGCCCGGGTCGTCCGCGCCTCCACCGTGATCACGTGGACGGCACCGCTGTGCGCCACCTCGGCCGGTGGGTCGTCGTCCACGTACACCGAGGTCAGCGAGGGCTCGACCTCCACCGTGGCGATGATCGGATCCGCCAGGGCGGCTGCGGGGTCGCCCGCCTGGCCCACGTGCAGACTGCCGATCGACCCCGCCTGCACGACGGTGCCGTGATCACCATCGCCGACGCTGTTGCGGACTGTCGGCTCGTCGCTGGCGGGGTCGTTGATGGCGAGCTCCTAACGCAGGCCCTTCGCTGTGCACTCCGCGCAGGTCCCGAAGATCTCCACGGTGTGGCTGACCTGTGAGAACCCGTTCTCGGCGGCGACGCGGTCCGCCCACTTCTCGACGGCGGGACCTTCCACCTCGACCGTGCGCCCGCAGTGGCGGCACACGAGGTGATGGTGGTGGTGCGCCGAGCAACGGCGGTAGATCGCCTCGCCCGAGTCGGTGCGCAGCACGTCGACCTGGCCCGCGTCCGCGAGCGACTGCAGGGTGCGGTAGACCGTGGTCAGGCCGATGCCCTCGCCGCGGCGGCGCAGCTCCTCGTGCAGTTCCTGGGCGCTGCGGAAGTCGTCGAGCTGGTCGAGCAGGTTCGACACCGCGGTGCGCTGCTTGGTGGACCTCAGACCGGTCACAACTTCTCCTCGACGTGCGTCACAGCGTCCACCACGATGTGCGCCAGATGTTCGTCCACCAGCCGGTACACGACCTCACGGCCGTGCCTCTCGCCGTGCACCACGCCCGCCGACTTGAGCACCCGCAGGTGCTGGCTGATCAGCGGCTGCGCGACCCCCAGCGCCTCGACCAGCTCGTGCACGCAGCGGTCGTGCTCGCGCAGCTGCAGCACGATCGCGATGCGGACCGGCGCGGCCAGCGCGCGCAGCAGGTCGCCCGCCTCGGCGAGGGTGTGCGCGGAGCGGGGAGGCGCGGGCGCGGGAGCCGCGCGTTCGGGGGAGTGCTCGCCGTGCAACTGGACGGTCATGGCGGCGCACCTCACCTGGTAGGGATTTTCAGAACCAATTCTACGGTGATGACGAGCAGTACCAGCAGGACCACCACGCGCAATGTGCGATGACCTGGGGAAAGAACCTTCCAGGTGGCCGCGAGCAGCACCGCCGCGCCCACGAGGAGCACACCGAGCAGCACCGCGCCGAGGGTGCCGCCCACGAGCACGCCGGTGATAAAGAGACCGAGAACGAGCACGAACGCCACGGCGGGACGCACACGCGCGAGCGGGCCGTCGCCGGGCAGGAGAGGGCGCTTGGAGGTCACCGTGCCATCCGGAACGGTTCAGGCGTGCGGCGCGCATGCCCCCTGGCCTCAGATGTAGTCATTGTTACTCCATTGGTATGATGATCAGCGTGCGGACGGCGTATCGTTGCCGGGCTTATCCGGATCCCGAGCAGGCAGCGGTGTTGAACCGCACGTTTGGGTGCGTGCGCCTGGTGTGGAACAAGACGTTGAGTGAGCGGCGACACGTCTATCACACCGAGGGGAAGAGGACTTCCTATCGGGAGACCGACGCAGCACTGACGCGGTGGAAGCGCACCGATGATCTGGCATTCCTGTCGGAGGTGTCGTCGGTGCCGTTGCAGCAGACCTTGCGGCACCAGCACACCGCGTTTCACAACTTTTTCGCCGGACGAGCCAGGTACCCGCGGTTCAAGTCCCGAACGGGTCGCCAGTCGGCGCACTACACGCGCTCGGCGTTCCGGATGCGAGATGGTGCGCTGATCCTGGCCAAGACCCGCACACCGATGCGGTTCGTGTGGTCGTTCGACGACGTGGACGTGGCCGCGGTGGCTCCGACGATGGTCGTGGTCTCCCGCGAGTCGGATGGTCGCTGGTACGTGACCTTCGCCGTGGACACGGATACACCCGCCCCGGCCGAGCCTGCCGGGCGCGCGATCGGTGTTGACCTCGGCTTGACGAGCTTCTTGGTGACCAGCGACGGTGACCGCATCGCCAACCCCGGGCATCTGGCCCGCAGGGCACGGAACCTGGCCCGCTACCAACGTCGCATGGGGCGATGCCAACGAGGCAGCAACAACCGCCGCAAGGCCAAGGCCAAAATCGCCGGCGCGCATCGCAAGGTTCGCAATGCCCGGCAGGACTTCCTGCACCGCACCACGACCGCGCTGGTCCGCTCGACAGACGTGATCGTGATCGAGGATCTCAACGTTGCGGGAATGGTTCGCAACCGCCACCTCGCCCGCGCCATCTCGGACGCGGGCTGGGGTGAGTTCCGGCAGCAGCTGGAGTACAAGTGCGACCGCGCGGGCCGCACGCTGATCGTCATCGATCGCTGGTACCCCAGCAGCAAGACCTGTTCGGCCTGCGGGCATTTGCTCGCCGATCTCACGCTGTCCACTCGGCACTGGGCGTGTCCGAGCTGCCGCACCTGGCACGACCGGGACCTCAACGCGGCGAAGAACATCCTTGCGGCTGGTCGAGCCGTAGCCCGAGGCGATTCGGGTGATGCCTGCGGAGCTGATGTCAGACGGCAAGGGCCCTCCCTTCCGCAATCGGCGGTGAAACAGGAAACCTGTGCCGTGAGGCACAGCGCGTGAGCGCTACCCGCCACATGGCGGGTGGGACTCCCCACTTTCCAACGGGGAGGAAGTCAACGTGCCATCCTTGCACCGTGCTGCTGGTGTGCCGCTTCCGCGTGTCCGACCCCGAGACGTTCACCTCGCGCGCCGAGCAGGCCCTGGCGCTGCTGACGGCCCAGCCGGGGTGCCGCCGCGGCACGCTGGCGCGCTCGACCGACGAGGACGACCGCTGGGTGCTCACGGTCGAGTTCGACTCCGTGGTGGCCTACCGGCGCGCGATGTCGCCGTTCCCCGTGCGCGAACACGTCATCCCGTTGCTGTCCGAGGCGCTCACGGACGAGCCGGCGATGTACGAACCGACGCTGACCAGCGCCGGTGGTGAGGTCGAGACGCACACGAGCGTGCTCGCCGAGGACGCGTTCACCGTGCGCCTCGGTGAAGCCGCCGGGCCTGCTACCCCTCGGCGATAGCCTCCATCTCCTTGACCCACTCCTCCTGCGAGTCGTGGGGCAGGAGCTCCAGGGCCCTGCGCGCGGCCGCCGCGGCCTCCTCGGTGCGGCCCAGCGCGTGCAGCGTCTTGGCCTTGCCGCTCTCCGCGTACGCCTCGGGCGTCTTCTCGAACGCCTCCAGCGCCTCGTCGAAGCGGCCGTTCTCGAAGTAGAACCAGCCGAGGTTGTTGTGCAGCGGCCCTAGCCAGCGCACCAGTTCGGGGTTCGCCACGACGATCTCGAGGCCCTGCTTCGTCCACTTCTCCGGGTCGTCGACGAGCGACGCCATGTGCGCGGCGTCGACCGCCAGCGACAGGTCACCGCGGGTCTTGGCCAGGATGAACGCCGCCACGAACAGCGGCTGCGCGGCCTCGGGGTCGCCGCCGGAGCGGTGCAGCCTGCCGCGTTCGAGCAACGCCCGCACCCGGCCCGTCGAGTCGGGCGCGACCAGCGTCTCCGCCTCGTCGACGAGACGGTGACCTGCGGCGAAGTCCTCGCGCAGGCCCTGCACGCGAGCGAGCTGGGTCAGCACCTCCGCGCGCTCGTCGTCGGTCTCCACGTCCGCCAGGAACGCGCGGAACCTGGCCTCGGTGCCGTCCAGGTCGGCGAAGTCCCACAGCTCTCGCAGCCGGTCTTCCATTCGTGCAGGGTAAGGCTCCGGTCGCCCGTTCGGGGATCAACGTGACGGGCTAGGCTTGAGCCCCCGATTCGCATTCCCCCGATGGAGTTCCCCTTGCCCGCCGATCGCATCGAGACCGTTGTCAGCCTCTGCAAGCGCAGGGGGTTCGTCTACCCGTGCGGGGAGATCTACGGCGGTACCCGCTCGGCGTGGGACTACGGCCCTCTCGGCGTCGAGCTCAAGGACAACATCAAGCGCCAGTGGTGGAACTTCATGGTCCGCGGCCGCGAGGACGTCGTGGGCCTGGACTCGTCGGTCATCCTGCCGCGTGACGTGTGGGTCGCCTCCGGTCACGTCGAGGCGTTCGTCGACCCGCTCGTCGAGTGCGAGTCGTGCCACAAGCGGTTCCGCGCGGACACGCTGTCGGAGGAGTACGCGGAGCGCACCGGCAAGGAGGTCGCCGAGGGCGACGTCTCGGACGTGCCGTGCCCGAACTGCGGCGTGCGCGGCTCCTACACCGAGCCGAAGATGTTCAACGGCCTGCTCAAGACGCACCTCGGTCCGATCGAGACCGAGGAGGGCCTGCACTACCTGCGCCCCGAGACCGCGCAGGGCATCTTCACGAACTTCCTGAACGTGCAGACGACCTCCCGCAAGAAGCCGCCGTTCGGCATCGGCCAGATCGGCAAGTCGTTCCGCAACGAGATCACGCCGGGCAACTTCATCTTCCGCACCCGCGAGTTCGAGCAGATGGAGATGGAGTTCTTCGTCGAGCCGGGCACGGACGAGGAATGGCACCAGTACTGGATCGACGAGCGCACCCGCTGGTACACGGACCTGGGCATCTCCAAGGAGAACCTGCGCCACTACGAGCACCCGAAGGAAAAGCTGTCGCACTACTCGAAGCGGACGGTCGACGTCGAGTACCGCTTCCAGTTCGGCGGCCAGGAGTGGGGTGAGCTCGAGGGCATCGCGAACCGCACCGACTTCGACCTCACCACGCACTCGAACCACTCGGGCGTCGACCTGTCGTACTTCGACCAGGCCACGAACTCGCGCTTCAAGCCGTTCGTCATCGAACCGGCGGCCGGCGTCGGCCGCCCGATGATGGCGTTCCTGCTGGAGGCCTACACCGAGGACGAGGCCCCGAACGCCAAGGGCGGCGTGGACAAGCGCGTCGTGCTGAAGCTCGACCGGCGCCTCGCCCCGGTCAAGGTCGCGGTGCTCCCGTTGTCGCGCAACGCCGACCTCTCGCCCAAGGCCCGCGACCTCGCGACGGCCCTGCGCCGCAACTGGAACGTCGACTTCGACGACGCCGGCGCCATCGGCCGCCGCTACCGCCGCCAGGACGAGATCGGCACGCCGTTCTGCGTGACGGTCGACTTCGACACGCTCACCGACCACGCCGTGACGGTGCGGGAGCGCGACACGATGTCGCAGGAGCGCGTGGCGATGGACCAGCTGGAGTCGTACCTGGCCGCGCGCCTGATCGGCTGCTAGTGGCGTGGCACAGGACGTTGGCGGCGTATCCGCGCTCAGCAGGATCCGTCGCGGCACCGCCCCCACGCCCCCGTACGACCAGTACGAGGCCGTGGGGGCGGCACCCCGACACATCCGTCTGAGCACGAATACACCGGCAACGTTCTGAGCCACACCACTAGCTCGAACTGCTCCGTTCGGTCGTACCCCTCTGCTACGTTGTGAAGTCACTTCGTCACAGCGCGCAGGGGGGCGGACAAGGTGGTCGAAGACAACCGCAGGTGGGGCTTCGAGGAAGCCGAGGACTGGGAGTACGAGGCAGGGCGGCGTGCCACACCGCCGCCCGCGCAGCCGCCACCGGATGACGCGGACGCCTGCATCGGCGTCGACGCGAGTGGTGCGGTCTCGGTGCTCGTCGAGTTCGACGGCCGGGTGCGTGCCGTCAGGCTGGCCGCCCGGTGGCGCGACAGCATCGACCAGCGCTCGTTGGACGGAGCCGTGCTCGACGCGGCGAACGACGCGACCATGCGGGCGTTGTCCCGTTCGGTGCAGGCACAGGGGGACCTGACCGCCGCCGAGCCCGCGCCGGTGGGTGCGCAGGTGGACGAGACGCCGCTCACCCGTGCCGACGCGGAACGGCTCTTCGCCGCCGTGAACGCCGAACTCGCCGCGTTCACCGCCGGCCTGGACCAGGCGGTGAACGCGCCCGTGCGGGCCGAGAGCCGCGGTGGTCACGTCCGCGGCATCGCCCAGTCCGGTCAGGTCGTCCGCTTCGAGATCGACGACCGGTGGGCCCACGCCGCGCCCAATCCCGAGATGGAGGGCGAACTCGCCGAGGTCCTGCGCGCGTTGCGCGACCGGGGCACTCCCGCCACGCGGCCGACGGGGTCCGCCATCGCGGAACTCCAGGCGCTGGCGAGCGATCCGGCGAAGCTGCTGCGGAAGGTGGGGCTGGCATGAGCGACGTGGTGCTGAAAGCACTGGATGCGCTGCAGACGGACGCAGGCCTCTGGTTGAGGGCCGCGGACAACGTGCAGGCGCCTCAGAGCGCCATCGGCGGACTGACGCTGACCGGCCACGACGTGTCCATGTGGGCGGTCGACCGCGGCCTCGACCGCACGTACGAGAACGGCCGGGTCGTGCTCGAGGACATGCTGCGCCAGGCGATCACGGCGTTCAACGGCCTCGGCGACAGCCTGCTCGCCGCCGCCGACACCTACGCGCGCGAAGAAGCCGCGAACCTCCACGCGATGAACAGGCTCACGGGGGAGATCAGGTGACCAACCCACTGGTGGTGCAGGCCAAGGGCAACGCCGACGAGGTCGACCGCGCGATCCGCCGGTTCTTCGACGTGGTCAACACGACGCTCAGCTGGGTCCCCGCGCCGTTGAAGTGGGTGATCGAGAAGGTCCAGGACGGCATCCGGGTCGTCAACGTGAGGATCGCCGAGTTCTGGGACCGGGTGAACCAGCTCTTCGAACAGCCGGGTGACTCGGACCGCCTCCGGCAGGTCGGCACCGGCTGGGTCGAGCAGGTCGGCGACAAGCTCGGCGACATCGCCGGCACGATCGCGCTCGACAAGATGCGCACGAACGTCGAGTGGGAGGGCAGGGCCGCGCGGGCCTACACGGCGACGGTGCCGCCGCAGTCGGCGCTCCTGACCGGGGTGAAGGACGTCGCGAACCAGATGCGCGCGTCCCTCAACAGCCTCGCGAACTCGATCGACGCCTTCTGGATCGCGATGGGCGTCGCGCTGGCGACGTTCGTCGTGGCGGCGGTGGGGGCGATCGCGGCGGCCTGCACGGTCGTCGGCACGCCTGCCGCCGTCGCCGCCATCGCGGGCGGGCTCGCCGCGGCGATCGGCGTCATCGGCGCCACGATCATGGCGCTGGAGTCGCACACCAACACGATCGAGACCGAGCAGAACGCGATCGTGCAGAAGATCCACGACATCGGCCGTGAGTGGACCATGCCGAACACGGCGGACATGAGCGACGCCAGCGTCACCGACGGCGACGGCTCGGATTGGAAGATCGACAGTTGATGATCGTGGGCCAGGGGCCGCCCCCGCAGTGGGTGTGGGTGCCGGCCGCGCGCGTCGAACGGATCCGGACGCGGCTGGCGCTGACGGGGTTGCCCCTGATCGGCGTGGCGCTCGTGTTCGGGATCGTGCTCGTCGCGGTCGGGCTGAACCTGCCGACCGCGCACAGCCCGATCAACGTGATCGGCGTGATGACGGCCGGGATCGGCGCGTTCTGGGGAGTCCTGTCCGGCGTGAGCCTCGCGACGGCCAGGTCCCGCGCGCGAGGGGAGTTCGTCGACGTGAACGGCGCGCGCCTGGTCCGGCGGCTGCTCGGGGTCTGGTGGGGCGCGGCGATCTTCTGCGCGCTGGTCGCGTGGTTCTGCGAGGTGATGACGTTGAACAGCGAGGCTCGGCCGGTGCCGTTCACCGCCGGGTCCGCCGTCTACCTCGCGGTGCTGGGGCTGCTCGTCGTGCTCGGTGGCGTCGCGTTCTTCACCGCGCGCAAGGTGCTGCGGGTCGGCTGAGGCAACGTTCCGGCGCGTTCGCGCGTGTTGGAGGGTGTGACGGGGGAGCGGTTCCGCAGGCGCGGGGTGGCGCAGGCGGTGGTGGGCTTCGGTCTGCTGACGTGGGTGGTGGTCGCCGCCGCGGTGGCCGAGACGGGGAACTCGTCCGTGCTCGTGGCCACGGCGGCGAGTGGCGGGTTGGTGTGCCTGTGCGTGCTGGCGGGTGGGCTGGTGGCGGCGCGGGTCGCCGACGCCGCGGCGGCTGCTCGGGTGCGGCACGTGTTCGTGGTGCTCGAAGGGACGGCGCTGGCGCTCTTCTTCCCCTTCTACTGGTTCGCGTCCGGGGTCGAGCCGGTGGGGGAGCCCGGCGCGTTCGCGCTGGGGGTGGTGCTGGTGCTCGCGGCGCCGGTGGTGATCGCGCTGGTGCTCGCACTGCGGAGCAGTCTCGCCGTGCACCGGTTCGTCGTCGGCGAGTTCGGGCCGCTCGTGCCGGACTCGGCGACGCCCGCCGGCGTGCCGCGGATCAGGGCGTTGGGAACGCTGCTCGTCGTCGCGGGTGCCGTGCTGTCGGTCGCTGTGGTGGTGCTGGCGCTCGTGTCGCCGTCGCAGTGGGCGCTGCTCGAGGTGTTCGGGCTGGTGGTGACGTTGACGCCGGTGGTGCTCGGGTTGTCGCTGGTGCGGGTGGAGGACGTCTACTCGGCGCGGCGGCGCAACGTCGGCGTGTACATCGTCGTTCCCGCCGCCGCCGGGTACGCGGCGGCCAAGCTCGCCTCCATCGGCGGTTCCTCCGGGATGTTGTTCGGGGCGCTGGTCTTCGGGGCGATCGTGCTGCTCGTGGGAGCGAACCTCGTGGTCCGCGAGTTCACGGGCGAGTGGGACCGGTCGTGGCGCGCAGCTTCGCGAGGGCGGCCGTCGTGACGGCGTTGATCGACTCCCTCGCCGTGGTCCAGTTGCCGGTCGGACTCGTCGTGAGGACGGCGACGGCGTAGCGGTCGTCGACCACGCCCGCGCTGTGCAGGTAGACGTCGCTCGGCAGGTAGTACATCCAGCCCTGCTTGGCGTACGCGCCGGTGACGCCGAGCAGGCCGAACGCCTGGTCGAAGCCGTCGGCGGCGGTCGCGGTGGCGGACGACAGCATCGCGACGACCTCGTCGCGTTCCGGCGAGGCGAGGATGTGGTCGTAAAGGCGCACCATGTCGTTCGCGGTGATGACGACCTCTCCCCACTGTGACGGGTCGTCAGGGGCGTGAGTACCTGTAAGGCCTGCTTCGGCGGCGACGCGGCCGATGGCGCCCATGCCGTCGAACCGGGTCCACAGCACGTCCATGGCGTTGTCGTCGCTCGCGCTCAGGGCGCGGCGGATGAGGTCCTTGTCCTCGTCGGACGGCTGTTGCCGCAACGCGTCGACGGCGAGGATCAGCTTCGACAGCGACGCCGAGTAGAACGGCTTGTCGCCCTGCTGCGAGACCACCTGGCCGGTCTGGAGGTCGAGGATCGCGAGGCCGACGTCGGACGAGCCACCGGCAGCCGCGATATCCGATGTATCAGCCGCTGATATATCGGATATCGCGGACGGCGAGGCTGTCTCCGACGTGTCGGAACCGGTATGCGATATATCGGCGTCGCCGGTGTCCAGCACATCGGGGCCGCGCGATATATCAGCTGAGCGCTTGCCGTGCGCGAGGCACGGCGATGCGTCGGGGATGGCGAACACCGCCACCACGAGGAGGACGATCAGGGTCCAACGCACACTTCCAAGGTCCGCGTCACAGGACTCTGGTGTCGAGCGTTTCCTCCTGTGCGGTTGCTGAAGAATCGTCCCTGACCACGACGTGTGCGCCCGCCCCCGCGCGTTCCGTCACCGCCTCGACGAGTTCGGTGCCGCGGTAGAGCAGGCCGGCGCCGTCGTCGGTGCAGTACGTCTTCGGCAGCACCCCGGCGGCCACGGCCTCGTGGATCTTCGGGCGGCGCTGCTCCTCGGAGTCGTAGTGCACGCCGTTGCCGTGGGGCAGGAAGCCCAGCCCGTTCGTGACGATGCGGAGGTCCGGGCCGAACGAGTCCGTCGCGCCGCCCGCGTGCCAGCAGATCGAGCCCGCCGACACACCGCTGAGCACCACGCCCGCCTCCCACGCCTTGCGGAAGACGGCGCCGAGACCGTGCACCTCCCAGACCGCGAGCAGGTTCGCCACCGATCCGCCGCCCACCCAGATGACGTCGTGCGAGAGCACGTAGTCCTCCAGGTCGTCGGTCGGCGGCATCGTGAACAGGTTCAGCACCGACACGTCGACGCCCGCGACCCTGCCCGCCTCGGTCATGTTCGCGTTCATCGCCCGCTGGTCGCCCCCGGCGGTGCCGACGTGGCACAGGCGCGGTGTGCGGCCGTCCACGCCGGACAGGTCCAGAGCGAAGTGGATCAGCTTGTCGAACTCGACGAGGGTGCGGTGCCCAGGGCGCAATCCCCCGGAGGTCGCGAGGATGGTGGGCTGCTCAGCAGGCATGACCTTGATCCTCGCAGGGGCGTCAACGCGACAGGCGCGCGGTCTGGGAGCATGCACGGTGTGCGGACCACGCCCCTCAGACCACTCGCCAGGATTCGCCGGATCGTGTTGCGTCTCGTCTTCGGGGCGCTGGTCGTCGGCGTGCTCGTGGGCGGCGGCACGGCGTTCCGCGTGTGGCAGGTCGCGCGCGTGGACGACTGGACGAAGGCCGACATGGCCATCGTGCTCGGCGCCGCGCAGTACAACGGCGTCCCGTCCGACGTGCTCGCGGCCCGCCTGGAGCACGCGCTCGGCCTCTACCAGGAGGGTGTCGTCGGCTACATCGCGACGACCGGCGGCCGCCAGCCCGGCGACAACTTCACCGAGGGCCAGGTCGGCAAGCTCTGGCTGGTCAAGCGCGGTGTGCCCGAGGACAGGGTGCTGCAGGTCGGCGAGGGCGCGGACACGCTCGGCTCGCTGCGGGCCGTCGCGTCGGTCGCGCAGGAGCGGAACCTGAAGACCGCCGTGATCGTCAGCGACCCGTGGCACTCGCTGCGCGCCCGCACCATGGCCGAGGACGCCGGTCTGCGGGCGTGGACGTCGCCGACCAGGAGCGGCCCGAACGTGCAGACGCGCGAAACGCAGTGGTTCTACATCAAGCGCGAAACCGGAGCGTTGCTCTACTACCGCTTGATGAAGGCGCACGCCGGCGTGTTCGACGAGCTGAAACTCCCTAAAATCGGGTGATGGGATACACCGGTCACGACGCGGAGCGACTGCTCTCCGAAGAGCCCAAGAGCGCCGCGCTGCCGGGTGCCCGCATCGAGGAGCGCACGCCGTTCTCCCGCGACCGGGCCCGCGTGCTGCACTCCGCGGCGTTGCGCAGGCTGGCGGGCAAGACCCAGGTCGTCGGTCCCGGTGAGGGCTCCGAGGTCACCGGTGTGCCGCGCACGCGCCTGACGCACTCGCTGGAGGTCGCGCAGATCGGCCGCGGCATCGGCGAGGAGCTGGGCTGCGACCCGGACATCGTCGACACGGCCGGCCTCGCGCACGACATCGGGCATCCGCCGTTCGGGCACAACGGCGAGAGGGCGCTCAACGAGCTCGCCGGCCCGTGCGGTGGCTTCGAGGGCAACGCGCAGACGTTCCGCATCCTCGCGCGGTTGGAGCCCAAGACGGCGCACGGCCTGAACCTCACGCGCGCGGTGCTCGACGCGTCGACGAAGTACCCGTGGAAGCGCACGCCGGGCATGGTGAAGTTCGGCGTGTACGACGACGACCTCGACGTGTTCGAGTGGATGCGTTCGGGCGCGCCGGAACGGGAGAGGTGCATCGAGGCGCAGGTGATGGACTGGTCCGACGACGTGGCGTACTCCGTGCACGACGTCGAGGACGGCGTCCTGGCCCACCGCATCAACCTCGGCGCGCTGGCCAGTGCCGACGAACGCGCCGCCATCGCGTCGCTGGCCGCGAAGACGTTCTCCGACGAGTCCGTCGCGACGCTGGAGGCCACCGCCGAGGAACTGCTGGACCTCCCGGTGATCGGGTACTGGACCGGCCACGAGTACGACGGCTCGCTCGGCGCCCAGGTGGCGTTGAAGAACCTCACCAGCGAACTGGTCGGCCGCTTCGCCTCGGCGGCCGTCACCGCGACCCGTGCCGTGCACGGTGACGGCGCGCTGACGAGGTACAACGCGTCGCTGGAGGTCCCGCGGCAGGTCGCGGCGGAGGTGGCGCTGCTCAAGGCGATGGCCGTCCGGTACGTCATGAGCGACCCGGCGCGCCTCGCCATGCAGGCCGACCAGCGCGACCTGATCACGAGCCTCGTCGGCCGCCTGCTGGAGCGCCCGGAGCTGCTCGACCCGGCGTTCCGCCCGGTGTTCGAGGCCGCTTCCTCTTATGCCGCAAGGCTTCGCGTCGTGATCGACCAGGTCGCGCTGCTCACCGACGCGCAGGCCGTGGCCTGGCACCGCGCATCGGCGTAGCTTCGAGGGCGATGGCCGACCAGTCGAGGGAGCTCTTGTGACCGATCAGGCCGACTTCGCCCTGACCCTGCACCGCGTCGCCGTACCTGATCCGTCCACGAACGCGTGCTGGTCGCCGTTCTCGGTGGCGAGCGCGCTCGCACTGACCCACGAGGCCGCCCGCGGCGAGACCCGCGCGGAACTCGACGGCCTGCTGAACGGCTTCGACGCCTCGGACGCGCTGGACGTGCCCGAACTGGCCGTCGCGAACACGTTGTGGGCCGACGACGACCTGACGCTCGACCCGGGCTTCTCGCTCGCCGGTTCGGTGCGCCGCACGGCGTTCTCCGACCCCGCGACGGTGCGCAAGCTCGTCAACACCGACGTCGCCGAGACCACCCGCGGCCTCATCCCCGAACTGCTCGCCGACGCACCGCCCGCCGACGCCGCCGCGATCATCGTCAACGCCCTGTACCTCAAGGTCGGCTGGCTGAACCCGTTCGCCGTCTGGGACACCGCCGAGAAACCGTTCCACGCGCCCGGCGGCGACGTGGACGTGCCGACGATGAAGGTGACGGAGAAGTTCCGCTACGCCCGCCACGACGGCTGGCAGACGATCGTGCTGCCCGCGGACTCGGGCGTCGAGACCGTGGTCCTGCTGCCGGACGAGTCGCTGGACCAGCCGCTGCCCGCCTCCGCGTTCACCGCCCGGGACCTCACCCGGCTCGAGCTCTCACTGCCCAAAGTGGACGTACGGGCGAAGTTCAACCTGAAGAACACGTTGCGGCAGCTGGGAGTCGAGCGCATGTTCGCGCGCGACGCCGACTTCTCCGGCCTCTCCCCGGACGAGCGGATGTTCGTGGACGACGTGGTGCACGAGGCCGTGCTGCGCCTCGACGAGGAGGGCCTCGAAGGAGCCGCGGCCACCGCCGTCACGTTCCGGACGGTGTCGATCGAGATCCCGGTGGACCCGGTCGTGGTGACCGTGGACCGGCCGTTCCTGCTCGCGGTGCGGCACGCGCGGTCGGGCGCGATCTACTTCCTCGCGCAGGTCGCCCGTCCGTGACCGACCAGACCGCGTTCGCGTGAGCAGCCCGGCCTGCTGAGCAGTGGTTTCGACGGCTCGAACGCGCTCGACGTCGGGGACCCGGCCGTCGCGAACGCGCTGTGGGCCGACGACGGCCTGTCGCTGAACCCCACCTTCTCGTTGGCGGCCTCGGTCCGGACGGCGGATTCCGCCGATTCCAGAACCGTGCGCGAGCAGGTCGGCGCCGACGTGACGGAGGCGGCCGGCGGCCACTTCCACGTCCCCCGGCGGTGACGTCGAGGTGCCGACCATGACGGTGACGGCCGAACTCGGCTACGCCAGGACCGGGGGCTGGCAGACGGTCGTGCTGCCGGCGAAGTCCGGGGTGGAGGTGCTGGTGCTGCTGCCGGACGGGCCGCTGGACCAGCCGCACCCGGCCGCGTTCGACGTGCCCGGCAGCACCGCCGTCGCGCTGTCACTGCCCAAAGTGGACGTCCGGGAGAAGTTCGAGCTGCGGGAGGCGCTCGAACAGGTAGGGATGGGCACGATGTTCTCGCCGGACGCCGATCTCAGCGGGCTCTCGCCGGAGCCCCCTGTTCGTGAGCGAGGTCGTGCACGTCGACCGGCCGTTCCTGCTCGCCGTCCGGCACGCCCGCTCCAAGGCCATCTACTTCCTCGCGCAGGTCGCCCGTCCGTGACCGCGTGACGCCCTGTCGGGCGAGCGTTTCGCGCGGCGAGATCATGATCATGGGCTTACCGTTCTGCGCATGACCCAGCACGGTGCCGGCGAACAACTCGTCGTGCTCGCCGCGGCGGGCGCCACGCGAATCACCTGCTTCAGCGGCGTCACCATTCCCGTCCTGCTCAGGACCGAGTGCTACGCGAAGGCGCTGGCCAGAGCGCTGGGGTTCGCGCCGGCGCCCGAACTGCAGCCCGACGGCGTGCTGCCGCAGTGCGTGTTCTTCATCCACGAGTACGCGCTGCGCACCGTCGTCGGCGGCGACCGCCTGATGGAGGACCAGGTCCTGCACCTGCTGTTCCACGCGCCGTCGATCCGGATCGTGCCGGCCAGCGCGGGCGGGGCGGCGGCGGTCGGGCTCGACTACGCGCTCATCCAGTACGAACACGAGCCGCCGCTGGTCTACCTCGCGAACTTCACGCTCGCCAGCGACGCCGCGACCGTGGAACGGGCCGTGCAGATCTTCCAGCGCATGCACGCCGTCGCGCTCGACAACGAACGGTCGCGTGACGTGCTCATGGAGTACGTGGCGGTGTACGACCGCTAGGGCGGCCCTAGGGTGTGTTGCGGCGCAGGAAGAGCCGCATCCCGTCCTCGCCCGGCAGCGCGCACAGCAGCAGTTTGACGTTCTGGTGCCGCACCGGGACCGCACACGAGTCGCCTGCCAGCAGTGTTCCCGCGAGCAGGCCGGCCGACTCGTGGTCGATGTCCAGCACGAAGTCGTTGCTCATGCAGGGACCCTATGGGTGGACCGGCTCGCGCCCCAGTCACCCAAAGGTGTCACGTTCCGGCGGGCTGCCTCGTCCACAGGACATGACGAGGATCAACGGAGTTGCCAAGAAGGACGCGGGCCTGCTGCTCAGGGCCGTGTACTGGTTCGCGCGGCGCGAGTTCGGGGCGGTGCCGGAGCCCGTCACGGTGATGGCGCACCACCCCAAGCTGCTGATGGCGAGCAGCCGCCACGAGCTGGCGGTCAAGAAGGCGGTCCACGGGCCGTTGTTCGAGCTGTGCGTCTACCGGACGGCCGTGCGGCTCGGGTGCTCGTGGTGCGTCGACTTCGGCGCCATGCTGATGAAGCACGGCAGGCTCGACGTCGAGCGGCTCAAGCACATCGACTCGTACGAGACCTCGCCGCTGTTCACCGGCCTCGAACGCAAGGCGCTCGCCTACGCCGACGCGATGACGGAGACGCCGGTCGCCGTCACCGACGGGCAGGTCGCGGAGCTTGAGGAGCTGCTGGGGCGCAAGGAACTCGTCGCGCTGACCTACCAGATCGCGCTGGAGAACCAGCGGGCCCGGTTCAACAGCGCGTTCGACATCAAGGACCAGGGTTTCACCTCTGGCGACGCCTGCCGGGTGCCGACAAACTAGGGCGTGTGGAGAAGATCGCACTCACGGGTGCGCAGGAGACCATGCTCGCCACGCTGTACGGACGGGCCCTCGACAGCGAGCGGCCCACGTCCGTGTTGCA
Source organism: Lentzea sp. HUAS12 (assembly GCF_024125735.1). Taxonomy (NCBI): domain Bacteria; kingdom Bacillati; phylum Actinomycetota; class Actinomycetes; order Pseudonocardiales; family Pseudonocardiaceae; genus Lentzea; species Lentzea sp. HUAS12. The sequence continues at coordinate 5,270,095 of NZ_CP099738.1, read as the reverse complement.
CGACGACGAGGCCAGACGCGCCGTCGACCGCATCGACTACGACTTCGGCAAGACCGGGATGACCACGACCACGGCGGTCGGCGTCGCCATCCGCGGCAGGGTGCTCGACGACTGGACGCGCGACTTCCTCGGGCGCCACCCGTCGTGCACCGTGCTGCACCTGGCCTGCGGCCTCGACACGCGCGCGCACCGCGTCGAACGGCCGGACACCGTGCGGTGGGTCGACGTCGACATGCCGGACGTCGTCGCGTTGCGGCACAAGCTCTTGCCCGAACCCCAAGGCGACTACCGGCTTGTGGCGTCGTCGGTGACCGAGGACGCGTGGCTGCACGAGGTGCCCGCCGGCGGACCGGTCGTCGCGGTGTTCGAGGGCCTGTCGATGTACCTCACGCAGGCCGAGGGGCACGCGTTGATCCGCCGGATCACCAGCCGGTTCGACGGCGGTGAGCTGCTGTTCGACGTCTACGGGTCGTGGGGGATCAAGCTGCAGAAGCTCGTGCCCGCCGTGCGCAACGCGGGCGCGACGCTGCACTGGGGCGTCGACGACCCGCGCGAGGTCGAGGCGCTGCACCCCGGACTGACCACTGTGGACGCGTGGCGCAGCGTGGATCTGCCGCACCTGGAGGCGTTGCCCAGGTCCGGTCAGATCCAGATGAAGATCGTCAGCGCGATCCCGAAGCTCCGCGACGTCGGGAAGCTGCTGCGCATGCGGTGGTGACCGTCAGAACGCCACGTGCGCGAGCTTCTCCGGGTTCGCGATGTCGTAGATCGCGGTCACCTTGCCGTCGTGCACCGTGAACGCCGTCACGCGTGCCGTCACCTCGCCGTACGCGGGCATGAGCACGCCGATGTCGCCGTTGACGAAGGCCGGCCGGTGCTCCTCCGGGTAGCCGTACTTGCGCATGAGGCCGAGGAAGAAGCGGGCGACCTTGTCCGCGCCGGAGACCGTGTTGACCGCGGTGCGGACCTTGCCGCCGCCGTCGCCGATCATCACCGCGTCCGGGTGCAGCAGTTCCAGCACGCGGTCGATGTCCCCGCTCGCCATGGCGCGCAGGAACTTCTCCAGCACCTCCTGCTGCTCGGCCAGCGCCGCGCGGGGCGGCGGCTCGGCGTCCGCGACGGCCTTGCGGGCCCGGGACGCGTGCTTGCGCGCCGCGGCTTCCGAGACCTGCAACACGTCGGCGATCTCGTTGAACGGCAACGAGAACGCGTCGTGCAGCACGAACGCGACGCGCTGGTCGGGCGTGAGCCGGTCGAGCACCACCAGCGCGGCCATCCGGACGCCGTCGGCCTGCACCACGCTCGCCAGCGGGTCGTCCTCACCGGTCGTGAGCAGCGGCTCCGGCAGCCACGAACCCACGTACGTCTCGCGGCGCACGGCGGCGGAGCGCAGCCTGTCGAGGCAGATGCGGCTCACCACGGTCGTGAGCCAGCCCCGCGCGTCCTGGATCCCCTCGGCCTTCGCGAACCGGGGCCACGCCTCCTGCACGGCGTCCTCGGCGTCGGCGAAGCTGCCGGTCAGGCGGTACGCGACGCCGATCAGGTGCGTCCGGTGCAGGGCGAAGACGTCGGCGGTGGTCACGGTCGGCAGTTTGCCAGGGGATTAGACTCGGGGACGTGGCAGGACGCATCAGGGAGAGCGACATCGCGTTGGTGCGTGAGCGCAGCCGGATCGACGAGGTCGTCGGTGACCAGGTTTCGCTGAAGCGGGCCGGTGGAGGCGCCCTCAAGGGGTTGTGCCCCTTCCACGACGAGAAGACGCCGTCGTTCAACGTGCGTCCGTCGCACGGCACGTTCCACTGCTTCGGCTGCGGCGAGGGCGGCGACGTGATCGCCTTCGTGATGAAGGTCGAGCACCTGTCGTTCGTGGAGGCCGTCGAGCGGCTCGCGGACCGGGCCGGCATCCAGCTCGTCTACGAGGGCGGCGGCAACACGGTCCAGCGCGATCGAGGCACCCGCAGCAGGCTCATCGAGGCCCACAAGGCCGCCGCCGAGTGGTACGCCGAGCAGCTCAAGACGCCGGAGGCGCAGCCCGCGCGGGAGTTCCTGGCCGAGCGCGGCTTCGACGAGGCCGCCGCGCGCCAGTTCGGCTGCGGGTACGCGCCCGGCGGCTGGGACAAGCTCACGAAGCACCTGCTCGGACGTGGGTTCGAGCTGCAGGAGCTGATCAAGGCGCAGCTCACCAAGGAGGGCCGCCAGGGCCCGATCGACCGGTTCCACCGGCGACTGCTGTGGCCGATCAAGGACATCGGCGGCGAGGTCGTCGGGTTCGGCGCCCGGCGGATCTTCGACGACGACCCGATCCAGGCGAAGTACCTGAACACCAGCGAGTCGATGATCTACAAGAAGTCGCAGGTGCTGTTCGGGCTCGACCAGGCCAAGCGCGAGATCGCCAAGCGCAAGCAGGCCGTCATCGTCGAGGGCTACACCGACGTGATGGCGATGCACCTCGCGGGCGTGCCGACGGCCGTCGCGTCCTGCGGCACGGCGTTCGGCACCGACCACATGAACGTGCTGCGCAGGCTGCTGATCGACGACGACGTGAACGGCGAGGTCATCTTCACCTTCGACGGCGACGAGGCGGGCCAGAAGGCCGCGCTGAAGGCGTTCGAGGGGGAGCAGCAGTTCTCCGCGCAGACCTACATCGCGGTCGCGCCGGACGGCATGGACCCGTGCGAGCTGCGGCAGGCAAAGGGCGACGTGGCGGTGCGCGACCTGGTGGCGCGGCGCATCCCGCTGATCGAGTTCGCGATCAAGGCCCAGCTCAAGGCGTACGACCTCGACTCGGTCGACGGGCGCGTCGAGGCGCTCAAGAAGATGGTGCCGTTCGTCGCGCAGATCAAGGACAGGGCCAAGCGCGACGGTTACGCGACGCGTCTGGCGTGGTGGGTCGGCTGGGACGACGAGGCGATGGTCGTGCGCCGGGTGCGCCAGACCGCCGGTGGCAAGGCGCCCGTGGTGCCCGCCGCGCGCGTCGACCCGAACCAGATGGCGCTCGGCGTGGAGGTCGACGGCCCGGCCCGGCCGAACCCGCGCGACCCGAAGCTGATCTTCGAACGCGAGGTGCTCAAGATCGCGCTGCGGCTGCCCGAGTACGCGGGGCCGCTGTACGACTCGCTGCCGGACGAAGCGTTCACCGACCCGGCGTACGTGGCGCTGCACCGGGCCATCCGGGACGCGGGCGGTGCGGCCTGCGGCCTCGCGGGCACGGCGTACCTGGACGCGATCTCGCAGGCGTGCCAGCACGCCTCGGTGCGGTCGGTGCTGACCGAGCTCGCGGTGGAACCGTTGGCCGTCAAGCAGAACGACGAGTTCCGCTACGTGTCGATGGTGATCGCGCGCCTGCAGGAGGTGCAGGTCGGCAAGCAGGTCGAGGACGTGAAGTCGCGGCTGCGCCGGCTGTCGCCGATCAAGGACGCCGACGAGTACCGGGCGCTGTGGGGCGACCTGGTGGCCCTGGAGGAGTACCGCAAGGCGCTCCTGCAGCAGAGCGCTGGAGTGCTGTAGTGGGGTTGTTGCGGCGGTTGTTCGGCAACGGTGCGCCGGACGGGTTCACCGGCTCGCTGGAGCGCGAGGAGACCGTGATCGGGCACGCGCCGGTGACGGGCGGCGGGCACCTCGTCGTGACGTCGCTCGGGCTGTGGGTGCCGGGGGAGTCGCCGCGGCGCATCGGCTGGCACCTGATCAGCAAGGTGAAGTGGGAGGGCGCGCTGCGGGTGGTGGAGGCGTCCGAGGCCTCCGCCGAAGGTCCCGTCGTGCTGCTCGAAGACCTTCCCGCGCATCGGTTCGCGCTCGAGGACCCGAGGCGCGTGCTGCGCGCGATCAGCCAGCGCGTCGAGGGGTCGATCCGGCACCGCGAGCGCGTCGAGTCGCCCGGCGTGTGGATCCTGCAGCGCAAGATCCCCGGTCAGGACGGTGTCGTGTGGCAGGCGCGCGGCGACGCGGGCGTGGACCTGGGCGCGGTGCGCGAGGCCGTTTCGGCGTTCGCCGCGAAGCTTGCGGGCTAGCAGTACGCGTGTACTGTTAGTTGGCATGTGGGATCCGGCGCAGTACCTGGCCTTCGCCGATCACCGGGCGAGGCCGTTCTACGAGCTGGTCGGGCGTGTGCGAGCCGCCGAACCCCGTCGTGTGGTGGACGTGGGCTGCGGACCCGGCAACCTGACGCTGTCGTTGTCGCAGCGGTGGCCCTCGGCCGCAGTCGAGGCGTTCGACTCGTCGCCGGAGATGGTCGAAGCGGCTCGTGAGGCCGGCGTGGACGCTCGGGTGGACGACGTGACCACCTGGAAACCGTTGCCGAACACCGACGTCGTGGTGTCCAACGCGGTGCTGCAGTGGGTTCCGTCACATCCCTCGATCGTGTCTTCCTGGGCTTCGGTGCTGCCGTCCGGCGCGTGGCTCGCGTTCCAGGTGCCCGGCAACTACGCGGACCCCTCGCACCGGCTGATCCGGGAGGTGGCCGGAGCGGCGTTGGAGCACGTCTTCCGTGCCGAGAAGCCGGTTCTGCAGCCCGTGGAGTACGCGGACCTGCTCGGCGACTGCTCCTCGGTGGACGTCTGGGAGACGACGTACGTGCAGCGGCTGTCCGGTCCGGACCCGGTGCTCGAATGGGTGAGCGGCACGGCTCTGCGGCCCGTGCGCGCGGCTCTGTCCTCAACGGACTGGGAGGCCTACGTGGCGGAACTGGCGCCGCGGCTGCGCGAGGCGTACCCGCAGCGAGCCGACGGCACCACTTGGTTCCCTTTCAGGCGGATCTTCGCGGTGGCGCAGGTGTGAGGACTGTCACGCCCGCGGCGTCGCCGGAGGGGTGAAGGCCTTGCCGTTCGTCTCCTCCTGGTGGCGCCACGGCGCCTTCTCCGCCGCCTTTCCCGCGGCATCCGCTGCCTTACCTGCGGCGTCGGCCGCCAGGTCCTTGGCCTGAACCGCCGCTTCGAACGCCTTGTCCTTCGCCTGGGCCGCCGTCTTGCGCACCGTCGGGTTCGCGGTGAAGCGGTTCCAGAGGCGCACGATCTGGTCGTAACGCGCCCGTCCGGCCTTCGCGCCGAGCACGTAGCCGATCGCCGCACCGACCAAGATGCCCTTCATGTGGCGTCTCCTCTCGCATCGTGCCTGGTCAGAGGCTGTTTTGCCGCAAAGTGGGGGGTGCTTGCGAAACCCCTTTTGAGGCTCATGTAGAGTTACCCACTGTCAGGAGGAACCAAGCCTGACAGAGCAGAACAACAGAACATTCCCCCATAGCTCAATTGGCAGAGCATGCGACTGTTAATCGCAGGGTTACTGGTTCGAGTCCAGTTGGGGGAGCCACCGCTCAGACCCTAGTCCACGGACTGGGGTCTTTTGCTTGTTCGGGTCCTTCGTCCACCATCTGGGGTCTTCCGGTTCGCGCGGGCGTGGGTCAGGTTGGGACGCATGGCCGACCGCTTCGCGAACCTCCGCCGCATCTCCGCGCTGGACCCGGTCCGAGACCACGAGGAGATCCTGCGGATCTCCGCCGGCCTGGAGTTCCCGTGGGACTACCAGAAGTCGCTGGAGATGGCCCTGTTCCGCACGTACTGCGTGCCGACGATCTCGGGCCTGCTCGAACGCACCGGCGAGTTCGAACGGCGGCCGCAGAAGCGCTACGACGACACGGCGGTCCTGATGGCCGAGCTCGTGGAGCACGGCTACGACTCCCCGCGCGGGCGTGAGGCGCTGCGCGTGGTCAACCGCCAGCACGGCCGTTACGACATCTCGAACGACGACATGCTCTACGTGCTGTCGACGTTCATCTACGACCCGATCGAGTGGCTTTCGCAGCACGGCTGGCGCCCGCTGACGCACAACGAACGGCTGGCGGGCTTCCACTTCTACCGCGCGGTCGGCGCCCGCATGGGCATCCGTGAGATCCCGGCGGACTACGACGAGTTCCTGGCCTTCAAGACGGCCTACGAGCGGGAGCACTTCGTGTTCGCGCCGTCGAACCGCCGCATCGGCCAATACACGCTCGACCTGTTCTGCTCGTGGTACCCGTCTTGGACGCGACCGGCGGTAGCACGGGCGGTGATCTCGATGCTGGACCCGGCGATGGTGCGCGCGTTCGGCTTCACGGCCCCACCGTCGTGGGTGGGTGCTCTTGGTCGCCAAGCGTTGCGGTTGAGGGCTTTCGTGGTACGCCGCATGCCGGTGCGTCCCGAGCTGAAGCTCACGAACACCCGCAACCGCACCTACCCGGGCTACCCCCGCGGCTACCGGCCGTCGGACCTCGGCGCGACCTCCAGCACCGCCCGCTGACCGTTGAGCGCGAAGCCCATCGCCTTCAGGAACGCGTTACCGGGCTTGAAGTCGTCGAGCGCCACGTGCACCCGCCGCACCTCGGGGAAGCGTTCGGTGAGCGCCTTCGCCATCTCCCGGCCGATGCCCCACCGCCGCAGGTCCCGAGGCACCAGGAAGAACCGGACGCTCGCTTCCCCCACGGCGGGGTGGTCCAGCACGAGGTCGACGAACCCGATCATGCCCTCGGCCCGCGCCACCAGCAGGCGCTTCTGCTCGAACGCGGCCCCCTCCGGCAACGCGTAGAAGAGGCTCTGCACGTCACCGGGGCCGGACGGGTGGCCGGTGGCGGCCTGGAACCAGTCGTCGCAGTCGGCGAACAGCGCCAGCACCTCGGGTTCGTCCGCCGGGGTGAAGTCGCGGAGGATCAGACGCACGTGTCCAGCCTATGTGTCGCTCGCCACGGGGGTGCGCAAGGGCCGTTCGGGGTGATCGGTATCCTCCACCACGCAGCGTCAGCGGATCGGGGGTCCGCAGGTTGCGAGGGGGCAGTAGCTCAGCTGGTCAGAGCAGCGGACTCATAATCCGTCAGGTCGTGGGTTCGAGCCCCACCTGCCCCACACGATCACTCGTTGTGCGAGCACTCCACGGGCGAGGAACCACGGCCATGCCATGGTGAGAGCGCCGTTGCTGGGTTACGGCCGAGATCGCAGCCCTCTTCGAAGACGTGCGCGCGAACTGAACAAATCGCATGCGGGCGCGGCTTCCCGCTGAGTACTGTGCCCCGAAACCAAAGGGGGTGCGGCATGACGAAGCTGAACCAGATCATCGCGGTGGAGAAGAGCGTCAAGGGGGGCACGCTCCGGGACCTCACCGACGCGCACCACGGCTTGCAGAAGCCCGCGCTGCTGGCGGGGATCTCCCGGACCTACCAGCCGAAGGACGAGGACGGCGAGGTGCTGCCGCCGGAGTCCACGCGCGTGCAGATCAAGGCCGAGGACGTGCTGCGCAAGACCGCGGCCGTGATGACCCGGCTCTTCGACGTCACGGCGACCAAGGACTGGGCGAACTGCGTCGCGAAGGCCGACGTGGTGGTGGACGGGGAGACGTTGCTGCGCGACGTGCCCGTGTCGTACCTGCTGTTCCTCGAGAAGCAGCTCACCGACCTGCACACCTTCGTGAAGAAGCTGCCGCTGCTGGACGCGGCCGAGGACTGGAGCTTCGACGAGTCCGCCGACTACTGGCGCACCGAGCAGGTCCGGACGATCCGCACCAAGAAGGTGCCGCGCAACCACGTCAAGGCCGAGGCCACGGAGAAGCACCCGGCGCAGGTCGAGGTGTACTACGAGGACATCCCGGTGGGCTACTGGAACACCGTGAAGTTCTCCGGTGCGCTGCCGGCCCGGCGGGTCAACGAGCTCGTCGACCGCGTGGAGAAGCTGCAGCACGCGGTGAAGTTCGCCCGGGAGGAAGCCAACAACATGGAGATCACCGACCAGCGCGTCGGTGGTGTCCTCTTCGCCTACCTGTTCCGGTAGGCGTCACGGATTCCCCCGCTGGAGCGCGGGGGATGCGCTCCCCGACGCGGGAGCGTGAAAGCTGAAGCTGAACGTCAGCCTGAACCACTCGGTCACCAGTGGGGGTTCGAATCCCTCTCCCGGCACCACTCGCCGGGATAGCCCAAGCAGGCAGAGGCAGGCCGGGATCAAGCTCAGACTCTCGCTCCAGGTTCAGCATCACCGCCGAACGCCAGATCTACCGAGACCGGACAAGACTCGCCGAGGTACGGGTTCGAATCCCGTTGGCCGCTCTGCCATGCGGCCGTAGCTCAACGGAAGAGCGCGGCGACCTAAGGACTGATCCGGCCTCTTAAACGTCGCTGGTGTGCGCAAATGGGCGGACAAACGGGGCCCTGGACTGGACATGTCCGGGGCCCCACCTATGTCCCGGATTCCGACAGCCAGCCGGAATACAAGAAATGGAACGTCATCATCGGCACGGTCGGTGGCGTTCTGGCCATCTTGGCCGTGCACACGCTGACGGGGGTCAACGTGCTGAAGGAGATCGGCGTCGGGTCGCGTTCGTCGGACTGGGACGGTCCTTGTCAGCCGACTTCGTGTTCGATGAGTGCTGTTTTCCGCAATTGCGGTGGAAAGGGTTCCGTCGTTCTTCCCGCCACCGCCGAGAACGACGTCATCAAAGTCGGGTGCGAATGGACGTCAAGCTCGTCGATTGAACCGCTACGCGCGCAGGCCCTCGACGTAGATCGACAGGAAGCGCCGCCACTCGTCGGGGGAGTCGCGGATGACCTGGGCCATCGCCCTGGTGAGCGTGGCCAGGTCGGCGATCGAGTAGTCGGCGCGCAGCACGCCGGCCGCCAGGGCGCGGTCGATCAGGGTGCCCGCGTGGCCCGCGCCGCGGTGGCAGGCGGAGACCACCTCGGGGGCGTTCGGCAGGTCGCGGACGAGCACGTCGTTCAGGCCCCGGTCCTCGGCCTGCAAGGCGTAGAGGTCTTCCAGGTAGCCGGCGAAGGCCTGCCACGGGTCCGGTTCGGCCAGGGCCTTCTCGCCGATGACGTCCAGTGCGGCCAGGCGCTGCGGGAAGATCTGCGCCACGAAGTCGTCGCGGGTCGGGAAGTGCTTGTACAGCGTGCCGATGCTGACTTCCGCGCGCCGGGCGATGTGTTCCAGGGGCACGTCGAGGCCGCGTTCCGCGAACAGTTCCGCGGCCGCTGCCAGCAGCTTGTCCCGGTTGCGTGCCGCGTCCGCACGCAGGGGCCTCGACGCGGTGACCATGCGCGGGATCCTACTCGGGGATTAAGTCGAGGGTTCCCTCGATTTCTGTGGTAGCGTCGGCGGGCGTAAGTCGAGGGTTGCCTCGAATTAGCGTTCGGAGGGTGGAATCCATGTCTCGCAAGGTGGTTGTGCTCGGGGTCGGTCCTGGGCTCGGCATGTCGATCGCGCACCGGTTCGGACGTGAGGGGTATGACGTCGCACTGGTCTCCCGAGGTGCGGCCAGGCACGAGGGTTATCTGGCGGAACTGGCCGGAGCGGGGGTGAAGGCCGAGGCGTTCGCGGTGGACGTGCGCGACCGGACGCGTCTGCTGTCCACTTTGGACTCGATCGGGCCGGTCGACGTCGTGTACCACGGGCCTGGCGCCACGGATCTGAGCGAGGCGCCGGAGGAGATCACGGCGACGACGTCCGCGGACGCGCGTGCCGCCCTGGACTGGCTCTACCCGGCTGTCGACGTCGTCCAGCACGTGCTGCCGGGGGTGGTCGAACGCGGTGGCGGCCTGCTGTTCGCCGGTGGGCTGAGCGCGGTGCGGCCGATGCCGATGCTCGGCGCGCTGGCGCTTTCCGGTGCGGCGCTGAGGAACTACGCGGTGACGCTCCACGCGGCGCTCGCCGAGAAGGGCGTGTACGCGGGCACGCTGACCATCGGCGGTCTCGTCGAACGCGGCGACATCCACCGGGCCGTGCGGGCGGACCCCGGCCGGTTCGGGGAGGTGCGGACGCTCGACCCCGACGCCATCGCGGACGTCGCGTGGCAGATGTTCGTGCGGCGGGACCGCGCTGAGGAGGTGTTCTCGGTGTTCTAGAGGTACGAGCCGGGGGTGTGGCCGAGCGAGCGGCGGAACACGTCGATGAACGCGCTGGCGGTGGCGAACCCGCACCGCAGGGCCACGCTCGTGACGGACTGGCCCTCCGCGAGCAGGCGCAGGGCGTGGTAGAGCCGCAGCTGCGTGCGCCACTGGGGGAACGTCATGCCCATCTCGTCGCGGAACAGCCTGGTCAGCGTCCTGCCGCTGGCGCCGGCGGCGCGGCCCAGCGCTTCGAGACCGCGTGCGTCCGAGGGGTCGGTCTCGAGCACCGCGCACACCGCCGCGAGCCTGGGGTCGTGGGCGGCGGGGACGCGCACCGGCCGTTCGGACGCGGTGGTGAGCTGGTCCAGCAGGACCGAGCGCATTCGTTTGCCCGCAGGGGTTTCTCGGTCGTCGAGCTCCGTGTAGGCGATCAGCAGCTCACGCAGTAGAGGGGAAACTGCGAGCGCCGTCGGCTCGTGGAGCTTCAACGGGTTCTGGGTGAGTCCGAGGAAGTGCAGCCGTGTGACGCCGTACGCGCGATGCGAGTGCACGGCGCCGGACGGGATCCACAACGCACGGTGCGCGGGGGCGATCCAGCGTGACGCCTCCGTGTGCACGGCCACGACGCCGCGACTGGCGTAGACGATCTGGTGCTCGTCGTGCCAGTGCGCGCTGACTCCGTCGGCGGCGGCCAGGTCGCGGCTCGTGGTCGGGGCCGCGGGCAGGTGGCGTGAATTCGACATACATCGTCAGAATATCGGAATCGCGACTGCGGCGGCGGGGCCACGATCAAGACGTGGAGCACTCTCGCGGGCGGATGGCGGTCCTGGTCGCCGGGCACGCCGTCGACGACCTGTACCAGGGCGCGGTGCCGGCCCTCGTGCCCTTCCTCGTGCTGGAACGGGGGTACGGCTACCTCGCGGTCGCCGGCGTCACGGTCGCCGCGACGCTGCTGTCGTCGGTCGTGCAGCCGTTGTTCGGGTGGCTGACGGACCGGCGGCCGATGCCGTGGCTGGTGCCGCTGGGCATGACGCTCGCGGGGGTGGGCGTCGGGCTCGCCGGGCTGAGCGACTCGTACGTGCTGACGTGGCTCGCGATCGCGCTGTCCGGCCTCGGCGTCGCCGCCTACCACCCGGAGGCGGCTCGCCTGGCGCGCCGCGTCGCCCGGGACAGCCACGTCGGCATGAGCTGGTTCTCGGTCGGGGGCAACGTCGGGTTCGCGCTGGGGCCGGTGCTCGTGACGCCGGTGCTGGCGTTCGGCGGGCTCGCGTGGAGTCCGCTGCTCGCCGCCCCCGCGCTGGTGGGAGGCGTGTGCACGATGGTGGCGCTGCGCGGGGTGCACAGCGCCGGGAGCGCGGCCGGGGCGCGGGCCGGCACCGACGACTGGGGTCAGTTCAGCAGGCTGACCGTGGTGATCATCGCGCGGTCGGTGGTGACGTTCGGGCTCGGCACGTTCCTCGCGCTCTGGGTGACCTCGCGCGTAGGCGGTGGTCCGGCGGCCGGTGCGGCGGCGCTGGTCGTGCTGTTCGGGGCCGGTGCCGCGAGCACGTTGCTGGGAGGCGTGCTGGCAGGGCGGTTCGGACGCGTCCGCGTGCTGCGGGTGTCCTACGCGGTCGCGATCCCCGCTGTCGCGGGCGTCGCGTTAGTGCCCGGTCCCGCTGTGTACGTGATGGTGGCGCTCACGGCCGTGTCGCTGTACGTGCCGTTCTCGCTGCACGTCACCCTCGGCCAGGACTACCTGCCGAACCGGCTCGGCACCGCCGGCGGCGTCACGCTGGGACTCGCGGTCAGCGTCGGCGGTCTGGGCTCACCGGTGGTGGGCGCCGTCGCGGGCGCCACGAACCTCCAGTGGGGCCTGTTGTCCCTGGTGCTGATGCCCGTCGTCGCGTGGGTGGCGGCACGCGGTCTGCGTTCGCCTCGATGCGAGCTCGAGCCCCGGTGACTACGGTTGGACGGGTGCGAGTGGCGACCTGGAACGTGAACTCCGTCAAGCAGCGCGTGCCGAGGCTCCTGCCGTGGCTGGACCAGCGGCGGCCGGACGTGGTCTGCCTGCAGGAGACCAAGCTGGCCGACGACGCCTTCACCGCGCTGCTCGGTTCCGAGCTCGCGGACCGCGGCTACGAGGTCGCGCTGTTCGGTGAGACCCAGTGGAACGGCGTAGCCCTGCTGTCCCGGGTGGGCCTGGACGACGTGGCTGTCGGAATCGCCGGTGCACCGGGCTTTCCGCACGTGGAGGCACGCGCTGTCGCCGCGACGTGCGGCGGCGTGCGCGTCCACTCGCTGTACGTCCCCAACGGCCGTGAGCCCGACTCGGACCACTACAAGTACAAGCTCGAATGGCTCGCGGCCCTGCGCGACGTGCTGGAGGCGGGACCTGCGGACGCGTTGGTGTGCGGCGACATCAACATCGCCCCGACCGACGCCGACGTGTTCGACCCGGCCGCGTACATCGGCCACACCCACGTCACCGAACCCGAACGTGCCGCGTTGCAGGCCATTGAGGCGTTGGGGTTCCACGACGTCGTGCGCGAGCGGTGGCCGGACGAGCGGGTCTTCAGCTACTGGGACTACCGGGCCGGCATGTTCCACCGCGACCTGGGCATGCGGATCGACCTGGTCCTCGCGTCCGACTCCGTCGCGCCGCGGACCAAGGCCGCGTGGATCGACCGGCACGCGCGCAAGGGGACCGGGCCGAGCGACCACGCGCCGGTGATCGTGGACCTCGACGAGGCGCCGGACGGGGACATCGGGCCCGTGGTGCCGCCGCCGTCCGCGCCGGGGGCGAAGAAGAAGGTCAAGCTGCCGCAGTCGAAGTGACCGAGCGCGCCGTCCCGGCTATTCAGGCCCCGGCCGCAGCGTCACGGTGAACGCCGCCCCGCCCTCCGCCGCGGGCCCCGCCACGATCGTCCCGCCCATCCGCGTCACCAGCCCGTGCACCAGCGCGAGCCCCACGCCGGTCCCGACCGGCCGCGAGTCCTGGTACCGCGCGTGCAGCACCCCGCGGTCGAACGCCACGGCGTAGTCCTCGGGAGCCAGACCGGGGCCGCCGTCGCGCACCTCCAGCACCGACGACAGGGCGAGCACGACCGGGCGGCCGGCGGGGGTGACGCGCAGGGCGTTCTCCATCAGGCCGTCGATGACCTGCCTCAACCGCCGTGCGTCGGCGTGCACCACCGGGGAAGCGGACACCTGCAGCGAGAACGCGACCCCGCGGGCGTGGCAGCGGGCGTGCCACACCTCGGCGGCCGAGCGGACGACCGGTTCCAGGGCCACCGGTGCCATGTCCAGGCGGAAGTCGTCGGCGCCGAGACGGGCCAGGTCGAGCAGGTCGGTGACCAGCCGGTCGAGGCGCCTGGCCTCGTCCAGGATCACGGTGCCGACCGGGGCGACCTGGTCGCCGGAGACGACGCCGTCCGCCAGGGACTCGGCGAAGCCCGTGACGGCGGTCAGGGGCGTGCGCAGCTCGTGGGAGACCGAGAGCAGGAAGTCGCGTTGGCGGGATTCGCTGCGCTGCAACGCATCGGCGAGCGAGTTGACCGCGTGGCCCACCTCGGCGAGCTCGGAGGTGCGCGAGATCGGCACGCGGAGATCGCGGCGGCCCGTGCTCATCGAGTGGGCCACGGAGGCGGCCCGGCGGATCGGGCGGGACAGGAACGAGCCCAGCGCGAAGCCCGCCACGGCGGCCACGACGAGGCCGATCCCGAGGGCGAAGACGATGTTGCGGACCAGTTTGCGGTAGGAGCCGCTCGTCTCCGTCTGCTGGACCAGGGCGAAGCCGCCCGTGCCCGACGGGCGGGCCTCCACGTTCAGGAGTCCGCTCACCCCGGACACGGCGGATCCGGACAGCACGGACCGGTAGTCGACGGACCGGACCGCGCGGACGGCGGCGCGGTCGTCGCCCGTCACGTCGCCCGCGGCGGTGATGCGGACGATCGCGATGTCCTGGCCCTCCAGGATCTGCTCGACGCGGTTGTTCGAGATCTGGCCCGCCACGACGTCGGCCTGGGAGCGCAGGAACTCGCGGCTCACCTGCTGCGAGGTCGACAGGACGAGACGGGTCGACACGAAGCCGGCGACGAGCACGGCGACGAACGCGACTCCGAGGCACACCAACGCGATCCGGGCGGTGAGGTTCACGGCGCGTCCGCCGAGTAGCCGACGCCGCGCACCGTCCGGATCGGACTGAACGCACCGAACTTGGCGCGAAGCTGGGCGATGTGGACGTCAACGGTCCGTGTACCGGCCACGGAGGAGTAGCCCCACACGGCAGACAACAGCTGCTCTCGCGAGAACACCTGGCGCGGGTTCTTCATCAGGTAGGAGAGCAATCCGAACTCCGTTGACGTCAGGGCCACCTCGGTACCATTGGCGAAAGCACGCCGTTCGCCCACGTCGAGCCGTACGGAACCCACCTGCAGAACGTCCGACACCGGACCCGAGGAGCGGCGCAGGACCGTGCGGACGCGTAGCGCGAGTTCGCGTGGGCTGAACGGCTTCGTGATGTAGTCGTCGGCGCCCAGTTCCAACCCGAGCAGGCGGTCCACCTCGTCGTCGCGGGCCGTCACGAACAGCACCGGCGTCCAGTCTCCGGCGGCGCGCATCGCGCGGCACACCTCGATGCCGTTCAGCACGGGCAGGCCGACGTCCAGCACGACCGCCACCGGCGAGAGCGAGCGGACCGCGGCCAGTGCCGCGTCCCCCGAGGACTCCAGGTGCACGCCGAAGCCGTCGCGCCGCAGGTACAGCGCGACGAGTTCGGCGATCGCCGGTTCGTCCTCCACGACGAGCACCAGGCCACGTTCCACGCGTTCACCCCGGCTGGTTGAGATCCGACTCGATGCTGTTCAGCGTCGACTCCACATCATCGAGGTCCGGTGACGGCTCCTCGCTCCGGCACGCCGTCAGCGACACCAGCAGCACGAGAGCGGCGACCCACCTCACTTGGACCCGCAGTGCTCGGTCTTGAACTTCGCCACCCGCTCGCCGGCCTTGGCCAGCTTCACGAGCTGCGCGTCGCGGAGCTTGAGCCGCGCGTCCAGCACGTCCGCGCGCGCCGTGTTGCCGGCCTTGCGGGCGTCGGCGGCCTTCTGCTCGATCCACTTCTTCGAGCCCAGCACCTCCGGACCACCGTTGATCTTGTCGGTCAGGGCCTTGACCTTCGCCTCCACCCGCGGCACCCGCTGCGAGCAGATCTGCTGCACCTTCTCCGGGCTGATCGTGATCGGTTCCTGCGCCGACGCGGTCCCCGCGCCCAGCAGCAGCATCCCCGCCACGAGCCCACCGATTCGCGAAATGTTCATGGCACAGAACGATGACCGCCCACGATCAGAGGACGGTCCGCCGAATGTTCGGGTTCTGCAAAGATCAACGCCGGGCGGGTCGGCGCAGGGCGACCCCGTGCGAGGCCGCCGCCCGCAGCATCGGCCGCAGCCGGTCCCACACCCGTTCCGACCGCAGCTCCTCCGCCGCGCTCACCGCCCGCATCCCGACGGTCCGCCCCTCGTCGAGGTCGCCGTCGAGGAAGTGGCACGAGGCCAGCGAGATCAGGCAGAACGTCCCGCTGCGCGCCATCTCCGGCCCCCAGGCCGCGATCGCCGACACCAGCGCCGGGATCGCCAGCCGCGTGTCGCCGAGCTCCGCGTGGACGGTACCGGCCATCGCGGTGAGGTCGGTCTCGTCGTGGAACCGCGCCCAGTCCGGCACGTGCGCCCGGTCGGCCGACGCGAACGAGTCCTGCGCCCTGCCCAGCGCACGCAACGCCTCCACCGAACGGTCCTGACGCGCGTATGCCCACGCCTCGTTTACGTACATGATGCTTGACGCCAACGGCGCGAAGGCGCCCCTCTGGAAATACGCCAGCGCATCACCCGGTGCACCGTGATGAAGATGCACGCGCCCACGTCGATAAACAATGTTGGTCGTCAGATCTTCGTCGTGACGCGCGAAATCCAGCGCACGGTCGAAATGGTGGTACGCCGCTC
Source organism: Lentzea sp. HUAS12 (assembly GCF_024125735.1). Lineage (NCBI taxonomy): Bacteria > Bacillati > Actinomycetota > Actinomycetes > Pseudonocardiales > Pseudonocardiaceae > Lentzea > Lentzea sp. HUAS12. Next base: position 5,254,282 of record NZ_CP099738.1, on the reverse strand, counting down.
CGACCTGGCCGCTGTCGAACGACGTCCACCCGGCCAGGTTGTGCAGGTCCGCGACGGCGGACAGCAGCCGCGCCCGCACCGAGTCGGAGGCCTCGGCCGCCAGCAGCTGCTGCGCCCAGTAGATCCGCACGACGACGGCGTCACGGCACGCCCCGCCTCCGTGCTGGTAGTCCACGGCCCGCAGGGAACGGGTCTGCGCCTCCAACTGCTCCACGTCGCTGATTCCGATGCGCGAGGAGTGGGGTGGAGGGAAGTACGCGGGATCCGCCATGAGGGCACCCCTCTACACCGGTGGTATCCGAGCGTAGGCCGTCGGCGACCCGGGGTGAAGTCGTCCTGTGCGGCGCGGAATCGAATGCAAGCTGTGATTGAACAGGTATTAATCCGGGTATGCGGCAACAAGTTGATGGCGCAATATTCTTGGTTATGAGGCGACGCGCCCACTTGCGGCTGGTGACCTCCTCCGAGGCCGAGGACACGACTCTCACTGCGGTGCTGAGCGCAGAGGACCTTGCCGAGGAGCTCGGCCTCGACCCCCACGCCAGGGTGACGTGCGGCCTGCATCGCTGCTGGTTGCACCTCTGCGTGGCCTCTCCGGCCCACGTCGTCCCGCTCACCGGGCACCGCTGGTGCCGTCCGTGCCGGCGCCCTCTCGAGGTGTTCGTGGACGAGACGACGGCGCACCTCTCGTGTCCGGGGTGCGGCACCGGCACACCGGACACCGCCGCGAACCGCCAAGTGGTCCGGGCGTGTCGCACCAGCATCGCGGCCATGCACGCTCAGTAGAACGACCCGGATGACTTAAGCCTGGTGGGTGAAGACGGCGACCTCCGGGAGGTAGCTCGGGGGCCGTTGGCTGTCCTCCGGCACGTCGAGCAACGCCCAGATGATGTGCCGCCCGCCTCCGGCCGGCGTCTCGCCCATGGTGAAGTTGCAGACGGCGATGGACGCGATGTTGCGCCTCATGATGTGCCACTGCCTGAGGTCGAAGCGTGCGGTCGTGCGCACCGCAACGGACAACTTGTCGCCACGCATGCGCAGCAGCAACGAGAGAGGGCTGTTGTCCTCTATGTGCGACACGAGTTCGACGGCGATCTGCGGCGCGACGTCGAGCATCGACTGGATGCCCCACCGCTCGCAGGCGCGTTCGGTGATCCGCTCGGCCACGTGCGGCAGGCAGCGGCACGTCGGCAGCGGCGCGTCGACCCTGTCCTCGTGCTTGTGCCGCACCACGGCGGTCACCGCGGCCGACGTCGTCGTGTGCATCGGGATGTGCCGGGGCAGCCCGCGCGACTCCAGCGTGGACCGCAGCCGGTGGTCGCTCACGACGAGGCTCAGCGAGATGCCGGGCCAGCGTGCCGCGGACAGCCACACGACGTCGAACACGACGAGCAGCGCGGGCGACTCGGCGACCAGTTCGTCGAGTTCCACCACCACGCCGACGAGCTCCTTGGTGGCGCAGTCGAGCAGCACGTCCTGCACCCGCATGTACGTCGCCCAGTCGAGCCGTCCGCTGAACCGGACGACGAGCACGCCGTTCAGCTCGCGGACGTCGACCTCGAGGCTGTCACCGGCCATGATCCCGTCCCCTCACGCAAGGCGCCTCCCCCCAATCCTCCAAGTCTCTGGACGCGAGCGCGTGCGCCCTAGGGGGTAACTACCCGTCTTTCGCCGTTGGTACCTCCGGGGGACCGCGTTGCAGCGGGAGATCGGGCCGACCTAGGGTGCCGCTGTGGGCGGTTCGCTTTCCCCAGGTCGCAAGGGCAATTTGCCTGCCGACACAACTACTTTCGTCGACCGCAAGCACGACGTCGCCGAGGTCAGGAGGCTGCTGTCCGAGTCGCGCCTCGTCACCCTGACGGGTGTCGGCGGGGTGGGCAAGACGCGCCTGGCGTTGCGCGCCGCCGCCGGCGCGAGCAGGGCGTTCCGCGACGGGGTGTGGGTCGTCGACCTGGGCGGCGTCACCGACCCGGAACTGGTCGTGCACACGGTCCTGGAGCATCTGGGCGTGCACGACGACACGGTCCGGATGCACCGCACCGTCCTGGTGGAACACCTGCGCGACCGGCAGGTGCTGATGGTCCTGGACAACTGCGAGCACGTCGTCGCGGCGGCCGCCGACCTCGTGGACGCGGTGCTGCGCGGCGCCCCCGGCCTGCGCGTGCTCGCGACCAGCAGGGAACGCCTCGGCGTCGACGGCGAACACCTCTGGCAGGTCACGCCCCTGCCGCCCGACCCGGCGCTGGCGCTGTTCGCCGAACGGGCCGCCGCCGTCGAGCCCGGGTTCGTCCTCGACCAGCGCAACCACGACGAGGTCGCCCAGATCTGCGCGCTGCTCGGCGGGATCCCGCTGGCCATCGAACTGGCCGCGGTGCGCCTGCGCGTGTTGAGCCTTGACCACTTGTTGTCCAGATTGGACAACACCTTCCGGGTGCTCGGCGACGGCAAGCGCGGCGGCGACCCCCGCCACCAGACGCTGCACGCCGCGGTGGACTGGAGCTTCCACCTGTGCACGTTGCCGGAGCAGATCCTGTGGGCGCGGGCGTCGGTGTTCGCCGGCACGTTCGACCTGGAGGCCGCGGAACGGGTCTGCTCCGGTGACGGCGTCGCGCCCGAGCAGGTTCTGCAGTCGCTGATGGGCCTGGTCGACAAGTCGGTCGTGGTGTCGGAGAAGCACCCGTCCGGCACGCGGTTCCGGCTGCTGGAGCCGTTGCGCCAGTACGGCCTCGGGAAGCTGCGCGCCGCCGGACGCGAACAGGTCCTGCGGGAACGGCACCGCGACCACTACATCGACTGGGCCGAGCGGCGGGAACAGGAGTGGTTCGGCCCGGCCCAGCCGCACATCTTCCGGCTCACCCGCCTGGAGCAGGGGAACCTGCGGTGCGCCCTGGACTTCTGCTTCGACACCGACGGCGACCACTGCGTGCACCTGGCGAGCACGCTGTGGTTCTACTGGGCGGGCTGCGGCATGCTCGGCGAGGGCCGCCACTGGCTCGACCGCGCGGTGGCGAGCGCGAAACCCGGCCCGCTGCGCGCCAAGGCGTTGTGGGTCAACGGCTACGTCGCGACGCTGCAGGGCGACCTGGCCGCGGCGACCGCGATGCTGGACGAGTGCCGCGGATACGCCGTCGAGTCCGGGGACGCCTCCGCGCTCGCCTACTCCACCCACCGCATCGCCTGCACCCACCTGGTCGGCGACGACCTCGACCTCGCGGACAGCATGTTCGAGGAGGCCATGCGCCTGTACCGCGGCCAGGGCACCGTCAACAGCCACACCATGCTCGCGGGCATCGAACTGGCGATCTCGGCGACGTTCCGGCACGACTTCGCCGCCGCCGAACGGCTCTGCGTCGAGGCCAAGGCCGTCGGCGAGGAGCACGGCGAGCAGTGGGCGCAGGCGTACGCGATCTGGGTGCTGGCGCTCTGCGCGTGGGTGAGCGGCGACCTGGCGGGCGCCGACCGGCTCGGCCGCGAGTGCCTGCGGATCAAGCGCACGTTCCACGACCTGCTGGGCATCGTGCTGTCGCTCGAGATCCTGGCCTGGATCTCCGCCTCCCAGGGCAACGCGGGCCGCGCGGCGACGTTGCTCGGCGCCACCAGCGAGATCTGGCAGTCGGTCGGCTATCCCATGTTCGGGTCGCGGTACTTCGGCGCGCCGCACGGCGAGTGCGAGTCGGCGGTGGTGTCCGCGCTCGGCGAGCAGGAGTTCCGCTCGGTGTTCCGCAAGGGCATGGACCTCGAACTGGAGGACGCCATCGCGTTCGCCATCGGGGAGGAGCAGGAGCGGGAGGCGGCGCCCGTGGTGGCGCTGACGCCGTTGACGCGGCGGGAGCAGCAGGTCGCCGACCTGATCGCGGGTGGGATGTCGAACAAGGAGATCGCGGCGCGGCTGGTGATCGCGCGGCGGACCGCGGAGGGGCACGTGGAGCGGATCCTGCAGAAGCTGGGGTTCACGTCCCGGGCGCAGATCGCGACCTGGGTGACGCAGCGGCGCAACTGAGGGTGCAGCTGGGGTGTGAGGGGCGTTGTTCAGGCGCGGGCCGCCTCACCCGGTTCAGGCACCCCGGTCCACACACCCCGGTCCGCGCGCCTCAGTCCACGCACGGGATGCCGTCGTCCGGCGGCGGGGGAGGCGGCGCGGTCGCCAGCTCCGTCACCTTCGCCCGCACCTTCTCCTGGTCCACCTTGTTCACGTCGAGCCCGCCGAGGTGCGCGCCGCCCTCGATCGGCAGCGTGTCGAAGCGCACCTCCGCCGGCAGTTCGCGCGCGAACCCGACCAGGTCGAACCCCGCGTCCAGCACCACGTCCTGCTTCGCCATGTCGATCATCGCCTGCACTGCGGTGACGTCGGCACCCCTCAACCGCTTCGTCACGGCCGAGAGGAACGCCTGCTGGCGCCGCGTCCGGCCCAGGTCGCCGTCCTTCAGGCCGTGCCGCTGCCGCACGAACGACAGCGCCTGCGCCGCGTCGAGGTGCTGCGGGCCGGCCGGGAAGTCCGCGCCGGACAACGGGTCCTTCGTCGCGTGGCGCAGACAGACGTCCACGCCGCCGAGGCCCTCGGCGATGTGGAAGAAGCCGATCAGCGAGATCTCCACGAGGTGGTCGATCGGCTGGTTCAGGAACGCCGACACGGTCCGCACCTGGGCCCGCCTGCCCGCCTCGCGGCCGGCGCGTTCGAGTTCGCGCTTGTCGTGCGTGCCCGCCGCGCGCAGGCGGTCCTCCTCGACGATCTTGGCCCGGCCGTACGCCTCCTTGATCTTGCCCTCGCCGCCCGAGGACAGCGGGACGAGGTTGTCGCGGGGCACGGACATCGCCACAGCGGGGCCGGAAGCGGGGATGTGCAACAGGATCAGCGTGTTCGCGTTGTAGCCGCCCCGGTCGCTCTCGCCCGCCTGCATGCGGCGCAGCACGTCGTCGGGCAGCGGTTCGCCGTGCAGGTCGAGGCGTGTCGTCAGGCCCATCACCAGGATGTTGCGGCCGGACTCCGAGCGGGGCGCGTCGGCGGTGATCGCGTACGACCGCTCGACGCCCGTCGAGACGGTGGACACCGTGGACCAGACGACCGCCGAGGCGGCGAGCACGACCGCGCTCAGAGCCGCCCACGCGGTGCGCGTCAGGACCAGGACGAGACCGGCACCACGTACTTGCATGAATCGGACACCCCCTGAATTATCCTAGTGCGCCATGGGGGTTCAACTGCCCAGTCTCGCCGCGGTCGCGATGCTGGCGGTGTTCACGCAGACGGGGGTCTGGGTGGGCGGCGACGACTTCGGCTGGGCATCCGGCGTGTGGCTCGTGGGCGGCGCGCTGGTCGCCTCCGCGCTCGTGCGCCCGGTGGGGTTGTGGACGGTGGCACCGGCGCCACCTCTCGTGTTCGTCGTGGTCGCGGTGGGCGACGCGGCCTGGGAACGGCAGTCGAAGAGGCTCGGTCTCTGGGGGAGCTTCAAGGAGTTCGGCGCTGACGCGGTTCCGTGGCTCGTGCACGGGTTCCCGTGGATGGCGGCGGCGGTCGGCGCGGCACTGGTGGTCGCGCTCGTCCGCGTTTTCATGGGGGGAAGAAGGAAATGCAGGTCTTCGTCGACAGAACCGGAGCTAGACGGGTAGCGGCCAGGGTGGTCAGCTGGACCGTCGCTTGTGGACTGGTCGTGTTCGTCGCCGCCGTCGGCGGCACGCTGCTGGGAGCGTGGTGAAGCGCACACCCCGGTTGCACTGGATCTCCATCCTGCTCGGGTTGCTCGTGCTGATGTGCGTGGTGTCGTTGCACGCCTACGCGGCGGTCAGGCCCGAACCCGTGCCGCACACCGGCCACCGCGTCGAGCTGCCCGAGGGCACGCTCGCGCTCGCGTTCCACGGCGGCCCGGACCCGAAGTGGACCCCGCGCACGCTGGAACGGTTGCACACCGCGGGGATCAGGGCGACCTTCTACGTCACGGGCGCCCAGGTCACCCGCCACCCGGACGTGGCGCGCTGGATCGTCGCCGAGGGGCACCGGATCGGCCTCGACGGGTTCCGCGCCGAGGGCGACTTCGCCGACCCGCTGAACGTCGCCCTGGCGCAGGCCGCGCTCGCCGACGCGCTGGGCGTCCACACGCGACTGGTCGGCGCGCCGGAGGAGGTCGACAGCGGCGACCGCGAGCACCAGGACATGGGCACGCTGGTGCGGATGTCGTTGCGGGAGAAGAAGGGTGTCGTCCGGCTGCACGACGACGGCAGCATCGGCGGCGACATCGTCCGCGAGCTCGTCAAGCTGCCCGGCTACCGGTTCGTCCTGGTCAGCGACGAGGAACCGGTCGCCGCGTCGGACCGCGAGCGGTTCACCGGCGCCGTCACCACGTGGTCGCAGCGCAACGGCGGGCTCGTGCTCGCGCTGTTCGGCACGGCCATCGGTGTCGCCGCCCTGCTCGGCCTGCTGCGCACGTTCATGCAGCTCGGCCTCGCGCACACCGACCGGCGGTTGCGGCGCGAGAGCGAGGGGGAACCGCCACCCTGGTTCGCCCCGCCGGTCTCGGTGGTCGTCCCGGCGTACAACGAGGCGCTGAACATCGCCGCCACCGTCCGGTCCATCGCCGCGAACAACCACCTCGCCGACGTCGAGGTGGTCGTCGTCGACGACGGCTCGACCGACGGCACCGCGGACGTCGCCGAGGAGCTGGACCTGCCCGGCGTCACGGTGATCAGGCAGACCAACCAGGGCAAGCCGGCGGCGCTGAACGCGGGTGTCCGCGAGGCGCGCCACGACCTGCTGGTGCTGCTGGACGGCGACACGATCTTCGAACCGGACACGGTCGGCCAGCTCGTGCAGCCGTTCGCGGACGACGACGTCGGCGCGGTCTCCGGCAACGCCAAGGTCGGCAACCGGCAGGGCCTGCTCGGGCGCTGGCAGCACCTGGAGTACTGCGCGGGCTCCAACCTGGACCGGCAGATCCTGCACGCGCTGCGCTGCATCCCGACGGTCCCGGGCGCGGTCGGGGCGTTCCGCCGGGAGGCGCTCGACGACGTCGGCGGCGTCAGCGACGACACGCTCGCCGAGGACACGGACCTCACGATGGCCGTCACGCGCGCGGGCTGGCGGGTCGCGTACCGGCCGGAGGCCAAGGCGTGGACCGAGGCACCGGTCACCGTGCACGGCCTGTTCCGGCAGCGCTACCGCTGGTCCTACGGCACCTTCCAGGCGATGTGGAAGCACCGCCGCGCGTTGGTGGAGAAGGGGCCCATGGGCCGGTTCGGGATCCTCTACCTGCTGGCGTTCCACCTGCTGCTGCCGTTGCTCGCACCGGTGATGGACCTCTTCGTGCTGTACGGGTTCCTCGTCGCGGACGCGCCCCTCGCGCTGGTCGTGTGGACGGTGTTCCTGCTGATCCAGACGGCGAGTGCCGGATACGCGCTGCGGCTCGACGGAGAGTCGCTCAGGCCGTTGTGGGCCTATCCGCTGCAACAGGTCGTGTACCGGCAGCTGATGTACGTCGTGGTCATCCAGTCGTTGATCACGGCGCTGCACGGCACGCAGCTGCGCTGGATGTCGGTGCGGCGGACGGGTCGGCTGCTGGACGCGCCCGGCGGTACTGTGCCCGTCACCTGAGTGAGCGCGAGTTTGCGTCTTCCCGGCGGACTCGCCGCCGTCTGCGGAGCAGCGGCCGAAGATGGAGCTGATGTGGGTCGCACGCCCCTGGACGCGCCGGCGCGTCAGCAGGAGGTCTTCGCCGCTGTCCTCGAGGTGCTCGCCGAGGTCGGCTACGCGCGGTTCAACATGGACCTCGTCGCGAGCAGGGCCCGTGCGAGCAAGGCGAGCCTCTACCAGCGCTGGCCGTCCAAGGCGCGGCTGATCACCGACGCGCTGAAGGCGAACATGCCCCGACTGACCCAGCCGGACGAGGGCACGTTCGCCGAGGACGTCCGCCAGATCATGCGGGCGTGGGGCGAGCCGCAGCCGTTCGACACCGCCGGGATCTTCCTCGGTCTGCTCGAGGGCAGTCGCCAGGACGCCGACCTCGCGTGCCTGCGGGAGGAGCACGTCGACCGCGCCTACACGGAGCACCTGCGGGTCGCGGCGGACCGGGCGAAGGCACGTGGCGAGCTGCCGGCGAGCCTCGACGCCGAGGTGCTCATCACCGCGCTGATCTCGACGTTCGTGCTGCGGTCGGAGGAACGGGGCGTCGTCGACGCCATCGTGGACGGCCTGTTGAGACCGCTCATCGGCACCTTTAGGACCAAATAACTCGTCAAGGCGTAGTTGTTCCGCTACGTTCGGTCATGGTTTCAAAAGAACAGATTTGTTCTATTGAGGGGACTCCCGTGACTGAAGCTGCTGTCTGCCCGGTCCACCAGGACCGCGACCACCCGCTCCAGCCGCCGGTCGGCTTCCAGGAGGCCGTCAGCGACGGGCCGGTGAGGATGCTGTGGCCCAACGGTGTCGAGGCGTGGATGGTGTCGAGCTACGCCGGCGTCCGGCAGGTGCTGTCCGACCCGCGGTTCAGCACCCGCAAGGGCGGTCAGCCCGAGATGCGCACGGACGCGGGGGAGGCCGTGCTCGACCCCGACCAGCCGGGCAACATCAACGGGATCGACGGCCCCGAGCACATGCGGTTGCGCCGTCCTCTCTCGCGGGGCTTCATGGTCAAGCGCATGAACGAGCTGCGGCCCCGGATCCAGCAGATCGTCGACGAGCACCTCGACGTGATGGAGGCCAAGGGCGCCCCGGCCGACCTGGTGGCCTCGCTGTGCCTGCCGCTGCCGTCACTGGTGATCGCCGAACTGCTCGGCGTGCCGCCGGAGCACCAGGAGCTGTTCCAGGCCACGGCCGGTGACCTGTTCGGCAAGAACGGCTCGAAGGACGAGTACCTCGCGCACGCCACGAAGCTCGCCGAGGTGCTCGCGCCGATCGTCGCCGCGAAGAAGGCCGCCGGCACGAACGACGACATGATCGGCCTGATGGCCAACGACACCGACTTCAGCATGGACGAGCTGATCTTCCTCTGCATCGGCCTGCTCGCGGCCGGGCACGAGACCACGTCCAACTTCCTCGGCCTCTTCACGCTGCACCTGTTCGAGCAGCCCGACCAGCTGGAGGTCCTGCGGCGCGACCCGGGCCGGGCGGACGTCGTGGTCGAGGAGCTCCTGCGCTACACCGTCGGCCACCTCGGCGGTCCCGGCCTCACCCGCAGGGCCACCGAGGACGTCGAGGTCGACGGCGTGCTGATCAGGGCGGGGGAGTGGGTGAGCGTGTCGCTCATGGCGAACCTCGACGAGGCGCTCTGCCCGCGCGCCGACGAGCTCGACCTGGAACGCGACGCCGTGTCGCACCTCGGCTTCGGGTTCGGGCCGCACCAGTGCCTCGGCGCCAACCTGGCCCGCGCCGAGCTGCAGATCGGCCTGCGGACGCTCTTCGAGCGGTTCCCGAACCTGCGCCCGGCGGTGCCCGTCACGGAGATGAGGTACCGCAACGACATGATCACCTACGGTGCCGCCGAGATCCCGGTGGTGTGGTGACGTGACGGTCCGCATAGACCAGGAGAGGTGCATCGGATCGGGCCAGTGCGTGCTCGCCGCACCGGACGTGTTCGACCAGTCCGACGACGACGGGATCGGCCTCGTGCTCATCGCCGAACCACCGGCGGAGCTGCTGCCGGGCGTTCGTGACGCGGTGGACAGGTGCCCCGCCCAGGTGGTGACCCTGGACGAGTGACCCGATCGGCCGTTTCGGTGAGCGGTCGTCACGGGGAATTGATTCAGTGCGGATTTCCCGACACCTCGATGGCCGCTTTCGGTTCACCACGGCCGTCCGTAATCGTAGGCGCGGCCACCACGGCGTTGTGGTGGCCGCGCCGCTGTGCGCGGGGAGAGTCGAAAGACCCTTCCCGACCAGGTCCGACAGCGGGATGGTGGCGGCGCGGTGAGTACCGGCTGTGTGCCACGGGGTACCCCTTGTGCGGGTGCGCTGAGCACGTCAGGAGGGTCTACCTATGTTCAACGCAGACGCATTTCCCGCTCGCGTGGACAAGACCGACGTGCGGCATGTCGAAACCCTCACGAGCGCCTTGCGGGCATTGGACCACGAATACGGCGGCGGTTCGTGCCGGGACGCCTGCGTGGCGTTGCTGAGGTGGGCGAACCCGTTGCTCGACACCGGGCCGCCCGGGCAGGTGGTGCGGCGGCTCCAGGTCGCGATCGCGGACCTGCACAACCTGGCCGGCTGGGCGTCGTTCGACATGGGGCTGCTGGAGTCGGCACACCTGCACTTCGGCCGTGCGATGGGGCTCGCGCGCGCGTCGGGCAACAGCGCGTTGGAAGCGAACATCCACTACCGCATGGGCCGAGTGCACCTGCACTACGAACTGGCGGAGGACGCGTTGGCGTCGTTCCAGCGCGGACTGCCCATCGCGCAGGCCAGCGGGTCGACGCTGGCCGTGTCGATCCTGCACGCCAACGAGGCGTGGGCGTTCGCGAAGATGGGCGCGGAAAGGCAGGCGCTGCGCCAGTTCGCGCGCGCCCAGGACGAGTTCGAACGCTCCGCGGCCGAGGACGCGCCGCCGTGGGCGCGGTTCTTCGACTTCGCGGACCTGGTGTCGATCGGCGGCATGGTGCACACCGAGCTCGCGCGCACCTGCGACGTGAAGTACGCGCGGTCGGCGATCCCGCTGCTCACCAGGGCGATCTCCTCCGGCGGGGAGGACGCGTCGCGCAGCCAGTCGTTCCGGCTGGCCGCGCTGGCGGTGAACTACCTGGTGCAGAACGAGGCCGAGCAGGCGGGCGAGGTCGGGCGGCAGGCCATCGAGCTGTCCGGTCCCATCCGCTCGGCGCGCACCCGCGACCGCATGCGGCCGCTGAAGCAGGAGGCGGAACGGTTGCGGGGCAACGCGGCCGCGGACGAGCTGGCGGCACGCCTGGGGAAGTTCATGACGGCGTCGCAGGGCGCGGCCTGAGGCCTGGAAGGCGTCACCGGGGCCCGAGGAGAGGTTTGGGCTTCGGGCCCCGGCGGCACCGACCGGGGAGGAGCGACGTCCAGCTGGGGGCCAGGACGCCGCTCCGGTTCGGAGGTCAGCAGCGGATGTCGGTGCGCACGCGGTAGGTCTGAGCGCCGGAGTTCCACTCGACGTAGGCGGACGTGCAGTCGCCGAGGGTGTTGGTGCCGCCCGACCAGAGCTCCTGCTGGCGGTAGCGGCCCTGCTTCAGTCCGGGGTGGCCGTACGGTTCCCGCGCGTCCTTGGAGGCCCACTGCTCGATCGAGATCAGTTCCGGCGTGTACGGCGCACCGGCGCTGTGGACGCCGGACCAGGTGTAGACGTACGCCCAGTTCTTGCCGCAGCCCTTGAACTGCTTGACCGACGCCCACTTCTGACCGTTGTCGCCGACGTGGGCGGTGCTGCCGATCTGGGTCACCGGCCCGCAGCCGGGTGCGCTCTCGGCCTGCGCCTGGCCGGACGTGACGAGACCCAGAAGCAACGCGGCGGCGGCGATCAGCGTTGTCCTCTTCATGGGCTGTGAGCATCACGACGGCCGCTGACATATCGCTGACACGTCTGGTTACCGGCTGGTTAGGATCGGGCACATGCAACGGCGGTGGGAGTTCAGGGTTCTCGGATCGTTGCAGGTCATCGACGCGGGCCGGGCGGTGGAGCTGCGTTCGGCCAAGCAGCGGGTCCTGCTCGCCGCGCTGTTGATGAAGGCGAACGCTCCGGTGTCGTCCTACGAGCTGATGGAGCACCTCTGGGGCGAGGAACCGTCGGGGTCGGCGCGCGCGACCCTGCAGACGTACATCATGCGGTTGCGGCAGACGCTGGACGACCTGGCGGACCGCAAGCTCGTCCGCACGTGGCCGACGGGCTACTCGATCCACCTGGAGGACGACCAGCTCGACCTGCTGACGTTCCAGCGGCTGCGCGCCGAGGCCCGTCGCGCGCCCGACCTGGAGACCGAGGCGCGCCTGCTCGGCGAGGCCGCGGCGTTGTGGCGCGGTCCCGCGCTGGACCAGGTCTCGTCGCTGCGGATGGAGCAGACCGACGTGCAGCGACTGAACGAACAGCGCTGGGAGGTCCTGGAACGCCGCAACGACGCCGAGCTGCAGCTGGGCCGGCACGACCAGGTCGTCGACGAACTGCGGTCGCTGGTCGCGGAACACCCGCTGCGCGAACGCTTCTGGTACCAGCTGATGCTCGCGCTGCACCGCACGGGCCAGCAGGCGCAGGCCCTGGACGTGTTCCGGCGCGCGAGCGACGTGCTCGCCGACGAGCTCGGCATCGACCCGAACGCCGAGCTGCGCGCGCTGCACATGGAGGTGCTGGCGGGCTCCTCCGCACCGGTGCCCGCCGTCCAGTCCGGACCGTCGTGGCTGCCGCCCGCGGTCGGCGACTTCTCCGGCCGGGCCGACGAGGTCGCGCGCCTGACCGCGGGCCTGCGCGCCGGCGGCACGTGGACGATCACCGGTCCCGGTGGCGTCGGCAAGACCTCGCTGGCCGTGCACTGCGCCCACGCCGTCCGCGACGCGTTCCCGGACGGTCAGCTGTACCTGAACCTGCGCGGTGGTGAGCAGAAGCCCGTCGAACCCGCGGCCGCGCTGGACCGCCTGCTGCGCGGCCTGGGCGTTTCGGGTGGCGCGATCCCGTCCACTGTGGAGGACCGGGTCGACCTGTACCGGGACCTGTTGTCGGACCGGCGCATCCTCGTCGTGCTGGACAACGCGGTGAACGAGGCGCAGGTGCGTCCGCTGCTGCCCGGGACCACCTCCGGCGCGGCGCTGGTGACGTCGCGGGCGGCTCTGGCCGGGCTCGAGGCCGCTCACGTCGTGCCGCTGGACGTGCTGCCCCCGGTGGACGCGCTGGCGTTGCTGAAGGCCGCCGTCGGCGAGGCGCGGTGCGCCGCCGAACCCGCCGCGGCACAGGAGATCGTGACGTACTGCGGCAAGCTGCCGCTGGCGTTGCGGGTGGCGGCGGCCCGCCTGGTCGCGCGCCCGCACTGGCAGCTCGCGAAGCTCGCCGGCCGGCTGTCCGACGAACGCCGCCGGTTCGACGAGCTGTCGGTGGGCGACCTCGACGTCCGCGCCTCGCTGGCGTTGTCCTACGACGGGCTGGACGAGTCGCACCGGACCGCGTTCCGGCTGCTGTCGCTGGTGGACACGCCGGACTTCCCGGCCTGGGTGGCGTCCCCGCTGCTGGGCCTCGAGCTCGACGACGCCGAGGACCACGTCGAGGCGCTGGTCGACGCCCGGCTGGTCGACTACGCGGGACGCGACGCGCTGGGACAGGTGCGGTACCGGCTGCACGACCTGTTGCGCGCCTTCGGCCGCGAGGCGGCCACCGAGGACCCGGCCGTGGCGCTGCGCGGCCTGTTCGAGCAGTGGCTCGGCCTCGCGACGCGCGCCGACGCCGAGCTGCCGCACCAGGGCGTCCGGCTGGAACCCCTGGAGCTGGAACGGTTCGACCTCGGGGACGCGGCGGAGTGGTTCGACGCGGAGTGGCAGAACGTCCACGCCGTGATCACGCAGGCCGCCGCGCTGGAGCTGGGCGAGCTGGCCGCCGAACTGGCCGTGCGGTCGGCCGCGTTCTGCGACCTGCGGGCCCGGTTCGACGACTGGGAGCAGATCAACGCGCTGGGCCTGTCGTGCGCGCCGCCCGCCCGGCGGCCGATGCTGTTCCAGCAGCGCGGGATCCTGCGGGTCCGCCTGCACGACTACTGCGCCGCCTCCGCCGACTTCCAGGCCGCGCAGGAGGGGTTCGCGGCGGCCGGCGACGTGTGGGGCGAGGCCTACGCCTGGTACGGCATGGGGTGGATGCACGAGTGGAGCGGCCGGTCCGCCGAAGCCCGTGAGGCCCATCGCGAGGCCATGACCCGGTTCGTGGCGTCCGGGAACCCGCACGGCGAGATCGAGGTGCTGTGCTCCCTCGGCGCCATCGAGCGGCGGGCCGGCGGGCTGGTCGCCGGTCAGGAGTACCTGGAGCGCGCCCGGAGGGTCGCCGCAACGCTCGGGGACCTGCAGAGCGAGCTGATGGCGAACCTGGAACTGGGGCGGTTGCACCAGTTCACCGGGGAGCTGTCGGAGTCCGCCGAGTTCCTGCGGTCGTCGCTCGCGGCCGCGCAGAAGCTCGGCGACCCGGACCTGGCGGCGAACGTCCGGCTGTTCCTCGCGGACACGTTGCTGCGGTCCGGGCAGGAGTCGCTCGCCGAGGAACAGCTGCGGCAGGCCTGGGAGTTCTTCGAGGAGCACGACGACCGGCAGGGCCGCATCTGGGTCTGGCGGCTCCGGTCCGGCATGGCCACGTCCGCCGACGAGGCGTTGAGGCTCGCGGCGCTGGCGATGGACCAGGCCAGGGAGATGGGGTCGGCGCCGGAGGTGGGGCGGTCGTTGCGGGTGCTGGGCAACGCCCTGGAACGGGTCGGGCGGGCCGAGGAGGCCCGGGAGCACTGGCGGCTGGCGGAGGAGACGCTGACGGCGGCGGGGTTCCAGGCCGAGGTGGACGAGCTGCGGATGGCCACGTCGTAGGCGCGCGTTGGTGCCAGGCGACGGGGCACTGGTGTCGCCTGGCAGCTCCTCGACGCGACTAGCTGATCGTGATCGCGCCCGCCGGGCACAGCCCGGCGGCCTCCTTCGCGGACGCCTCGTGGGCCGCGTCCGGGTGTTCCTCGAGGAGCACCACCGTGCCGTCCTCGTCGTTCTGGTCGAAGAGGTCGGGATCGGTCAGCACGCACATCCCCGAACCGCAGCACTTCGCCTGGTCGACCGAGATCTTCATGACGACCACGCTACTGGCAGCGCGTGGACCCCGTAGATGCCCATGTCGGTGCGCAGCGGCACGTCCTCGGGGGCCGTGTCGAGGCGGAGGTCCGGGAACGCCTGGAACAGCTTGGCGAACGCGATCCGCATCTCGATGCGCGCCAGCTGCTGGCCCAGGCACTGGTGGATGCCGTGGCCGAACGCGACGTGGCCGGTCGCCGGGCGGCGCAGGTCGAGCTCCTCGGGGTTGCCGGGGAACTTCTCCGGGTCGCGGTTGGCCGCGGGCACGTGCATCACCACCGTGTCACCGGCCCTGATGAGGTGGCCGTCGATCTCCACGTCCTCGGTCGCGGTGCGGACCGGTCCGAAGTGGATGATCGACAGGTACCGCATCAGCTCCTCGACGGCGTTGTCGACGACGTCCGGCTCGTCGCGCAGGATCTTGAGCTGGTCCGGGTGCTGCAGCAGCGTGAAGGTGCCGAGGCCCAGCATGTTCGCCGTGGTCTCGTGGCCCGCGAGCAGGAGGAGCATCGCCATGTTCGACGCCTCCTCGTCCGTCGGTTCCCCGGTGGCGAGCAGGTCGCTGATCATGTCGTCGCCCGGGTCCGCCTTCTTGCGGGCGATCAGCTCGCGCATGAACGCCTCGATGCGTTCCATGGCCGCCATGGCCTCTTCGAACGTCGAGTTGAGGCTCAGCAGCTTCGCCGTGTCCTCCTGGAACCTGTGCCGCTCGTCGTAGTCGACGCCGAGCAACGCGCAGATCACCAGTGACGGCACCGGGAGCGCGAACTCCTGCACCAGGTCGGCGCGACCGCCGAACGACCTGAGGTGTTCCAGTTGGTCGTCGACGATCGTGCCGATCCACTCGGACAGCTGGTTCATCCGCCGGACCGTGAACTGGCCCTGCAACATCCTGCGCAGCCGGGTGTGGTCCGGCGGGTCCTGGTTCAGGAACATGCCGGGCTTGATCCTGCGCCTCTCCTTCGGCACCTCTCCCTGGAACCGGACCTCCAGCAGGTGGTGTTCCGCGGGGTCGTTCGTGAACTTGGGACTTCCCAGCACCTCGCGCACCTGGTGGTGGCCGGTGACGAGCCAGCCGAGGTGCCCGTCGGCGAACTTCAGCCTGCTGATCGCGGCCTGGTCGCGGATCCGGGCGAGCTCGGGCGGCGGGTCGAACGGGGTCTGGCGCGTGGTGGGCAGCTTCTCGGAGATCACTTCGGTCATCTCGCACACCTCCCAGTGCTCGGCAGAGGACCTTGTTCCGAAGCTACAGAACTTTCATTACTTCGTGAAGGTGAATTGAGGGTCACGGTCCGCCACGACCGGAAATCTGTCCGCATCTGCCTGTCGTGGGTCGCGACGGCCACGGCCGCGCGCGTCCGGTGCAGGGCCTCGGTCAGCTCGTCGACGAGGGCGATCGACAGGTGGTTGGTCGGTTCGTCGAGCAGCAGGACGTGCGGGGAGCCGCTCAGCAGCACCGCCAGTTCGAGTCGCCTGCGCTGGCCGGTGGACAGGCGCCCGACCGGCCGGTCCAGGTCCTGTCCCGTGAGCAGGCCGAGTTCCGCGACTCGCGGACACAGCCGCCTCGCCGTGGCGTCCTCGTCCTCGAACACCGACTCCTGGGCCAGCAGCGCGACGCGGCCGGCGTGGTGCACCGTGCCGTGCGCCGGGGCGATGCGGCCCGCGAGCACGTTCAGCAGCGTCGACTTGCCGGCCCCGTTCGGGCCGACGACCACGAGCTTCTCGCCCGCGCTCAACGAGATCGGCTCGGCGAGGCTCAGCCTTCCCGGCACCGCGAGCGGGGTGGCGTGCAGCAGGTCGCCACTCGCCTCCAGCTCCGGCGGGGTGAAGCGCAACGGCGGTGGGGGAGCGTCGACGCGCTGGTCGTCGAGCTCGTCGAGCCTGCGGGCGACGGTGCGCATCTTGTTGGCCGCGCGGGTGCCGCGCTTGTGCTTGAACGCGCCCTTCGGCGGCCGCCAGCCGTCCTGGAGCCGGGACCGGGCCCGTTCGACCTTCTCGGCCAGTTCGCCGTGCTCGGCCTCCTCCTGGGCGAACCGCTGCTCCCACCGCTGCCGTTCGGCGCGCTTGGCCTCCTTGAACGCCCGGTGGCCGCCGCCGTGCAGGCGCACCTCGCCGTCCGGGGACGGGTCGAGGTCGAGCAACTGGGTGCAGACGTCGTCGAGCAACGTGCGGTCGTGGCTCACGAGGACCACGACGCCGTGGTGCTGTTTGAGGCGTTCGGTCAGGAACGCCAACGCGTCCGCGTCGAGGTGGTTGGTGGGTTCGTCCAGCAGCAGGACGTCGGCGCGTTCGGCGAGCAGGCAGGCCAGCCGGACGCGGTAGCGCTGGCCCACGCTGAGCTCGGACAGCCGCACCTGCCGGGGATGGTCCGCGTCGAGGGCCTTGAGCGCGATGTCCGCGCGTCGTTCGGCGTCCCACGCCTCTACGTCCTCGGCGTGGGCCAGGGCCTTCTCGTAGCGCTCGCCGTCGAACGGCTCCGCCGCACCGTCCAGTTCGGACAGTGCTTCGCGGCTCTCGCGCAACGCCTCGGACAGCAGGTCCCCCACCGTTTCGCCCTCGTGGAACGGCATTTCCTGTTGCACGAGGCTCAACGAACCGTGCCGCGCCACGGTTCCCTGGTCCGGGACCAGGTCGTCGGCGAGCAGGCGGAGGAGGGTGGTCTTGCCGCGGCCGTTCTCACCGATGACGCCGAGACGCTGACCGGCGGAGACCTTCAGCGAGATGCCGTCGACGACGGGCCCTGCCTCATAACCCTTGGTGAGGTCTTGGGTCGTCAAATGAACATGCGAACGCACGGGATCTTCTTTCGGGTACGCGAAATCAGGACGTGTTGCGCTGGGGCACACGTCCTTGATCAGAGGTAGAAGACCCCGTACCCGAATCCCATGAAACCCACGGTACCTACGGCCGCAACGCCTTTTCGACGGCGTCTTTCAGGTCCCGCACGCTCTCGGGGGTGCCCGGCTCCGGTCCGACCGTGCTGCCGGCGCCGACGAGCCGGTAGAAGAGCAGGCCCTCCAGGAACGCCGTGAGGTGAGCGCCCGCCCGTTCGGAATCGTCGTGGCCCAGCATCGTCGCGAGCGCCGTGGCCTGCTCGCGCGGCGAGTGGGCCATGATCGACTTCAGCTCCGGGTGGTGGGTGGCCTCCAGCATCGCCGCGTACCGGGCGAGCGTCCTGTTCCGCTCGACGAGCCAGCTGTCGAGCGTCCTCGCGATGCTGCCCGCGACGTCGTCGGGATCGGGCACCACGTCGAGCCGTTCCAGGTCGGCGAGCCGTTCCACGAACCCCTCGACCAGCGCCTTGCGCGTGCGGAAGTACGCGCTGGTCGAGCCTTCCGGCAAGCCCGCGCGGCGGTCGACCGCGCGGTGGGTGAGCCCGCGCATGCCCTGTTCGGCCACGAGCTGGATCGCGGCGTCGGTGATGACGTCTCTGCGCACCTGTGGTCCCACTCTCTCTACATCTGTAGTCTACGGGTGTAGATTCCTCTACAGGTGTAGAGGAGGAGACGATGAAGGCGATCGTGGTGGGCGGCGGCATCGGCGGGCTGGCCGCGGCGGTGTCGTTGCGGCGGGTCGGCTGGGAGGTCCAGGTCCTCGAACGCGCGGCCGCGTTCGGTGAGATCGGCGCCGGCGTGGGCGTCATGCCGAACGCGATGCGCGCGCTGGAGTGGATGGGCCTCGACGACGAGATCCGCAGGCTGGGCACGCCCCGCGTGTCGGGCGGCGTCCGCGCCGACGACGGGCGCTGGCTCGTGCACCTGCCGGACGTGGGGCAGGAGAAGGTGATCGCGATGCACCGCGCCGACCTGCACGGCGTCCTGCTGCGCGCGTTGCCGCCCGAGGTGCTGTCCACCGGCGTCGAGGTGACCGGTGCCGGCGACCTGGACGCCGACCTCGTCGTGGCGGCCGACGGCATCCACAGCCGCCTGCGCGCGGAACTGCTGCCGGACGCCCCGGGACCGGTGTACGCGGGCGCCACGGCGTGGCGAGGGGTGGCGCCGGGACCGTACGAGCTGCCGATCTCGCAGACGCTCGGACCTGGTGGTGAGGCGGGGATCCTGCCTCTCGGCGACGGCCGGGTCTGCTGGTACGTGGCGAAGGTGGCGCCCGCTCAGGCGGACCTGGACCCGGTCGCCTTGTTCGCGGACTGGCACGACCCGTTGCCGGAACTCGTGCGGACGACCGCCGAGATCATCCGGCACGACATCTACGAACTTCCTTTGCTGCCAACGTTCGTGAAGGGCCGGGTGGCGTTGCTCGGCGACGCGGCGCACGCGATGACGCCGTATCTCGGCCAGGGGGCGTGCATGGCGTTGGAGGACGCGGTGACTTTGGCTCTGTGCAACGGTGATCTGGCGCGGTACGACGCGTCGCGGCGGCCGCGCACGCGGTCCGTGTGGAAGGGCTCGAGGAGGGCGGGCAGGCTCGGGATCGAGATGCGGTCCCCGATCGCCTTGGCGCTGCGGAACTTCGCCCTCCGGGCGGTCCCGCCCTCCGTGGCGGTCCAGGGGATGACGCGCTTCTCGGCGTGGGAGGTGCCCCAAGTTCACTCGAACGGGTCGAATCCAGTGGTGAACTGAATCACTGGTCAATGTTTGATGTCAGCCTGATAACGGTCAAGAACCACCCTTTGTCGCGCCCTTTGTCACCCAGTTGTAGGATCAAGTAACTGCTGAGCGTGTCGGACGCGGTCCAGTGATCCAGATGGCGTAGCGCGACAGGCGGTTCCTCCTACACGAAAGCGCAACTACGGTGCCTCGCCATGACCCCCGTCCCGACTGATGTGATGCCCCGTTCCCTTTCCGCGCATCCCCCGGCGCAGGTCGAGAACACCGGCGAGATCGACATCGCCGAGGCTGAGGACTTCGTCCGACAGCACCACACCGAGTACCCGGACCTCGGCCCGGTCGAGGCCAGGCTGGCCGAGGTGCACGCGGAGATCGCCGCGACCGGCACCTACCGCCACACCACCGCCGAACTGACCTTCGGCGCGCGCGTGGCGTGGCGCAACAGCTCCCGCTGCATCGGCCGCCTGTACTGGCGGAGCTTGAAAGTGCGCGACCAGCGCGAGGTGTCCGCTCCCGCCGACGTCGCGAAGGAGTGCGTCGAACACCTCCGCGTGGCCACGAACAAGGGCAAGATCCGGCCCGTCATCACGGTCTTCGCCCCCGCCGAGCCCGGCACGCACGCGCCGCAGATCGACAACGAGCAGATCATCCGCTACGCCGCATACCGCGGCACCGACGGCGGAGTGCTCGGCGACGCGCGCAACCTGGCGTTGACGGAGCTCGCGTTGAAGAGGGGCTGGAAGCCGCCCGCCACGCGCGGCCCGTTCGACGTCCTGCCGCTCATGGTGACCTGCAAGGGCCACGAACCCGCGCTCGTCGAGATCGCCGCCGACGACGTGCTGGAGGTGTCGCTGTCGCACCCCGACTTCCCGTGGCTCGGCACCCTCGGCGTGAAGTGGCACGCCGTGCCCGCGATCAGCAACATGCGCCTGCGCATCGGCGGCATCGACTACCCGTCGGCGCCGTTCAACGGCTGGTACATGGGCACCGAGATCGGCGCCCGCAACCTGGCCGACTCGGACCGCTACGACCTGCTGCCGTACCTCGCCAAGCGAATGGGCCTGGACATGTCGTCGGAGGCGACGTTGTGGCGCGATCGAGCCCTGGTGGAGCTCAACCGCGCCGTCCTGCACTCGTTCGCGGAGGCCGGGGTCACGATCACGGACCACCACACGGAGTCGCAGCGGTTCCTGACGCACCTGGAGAGGGAGGAGGCCGCCGGCCGTTCGTGCCCCGCGGACTGGTCGTGGATCGTGCCACCCGTGTCGGGCGGGCTGACGCCGGTCTACCACCGCTACTACGACACGGATGAACTGCTGCCGAACTTCTTCCCCGCCTCGAAGCCCTCCGGGTGCCCTGTCGCACACTGACCGGGTGCAGCTGACCCGGAGTTTGACGCTGACCGACGCCGTGTTCGTCGGACTCGGTTCGATGATCGGCGCGGGCGTGTTCGCGGTGTTCGCCCCGGCCGCGGCGGCGGCCGGGTCCGCGTTGCCGGTGTCGTTGGTGATCGCCGGCGTGATCGCCTGCTGCAACGCGCTGTCGAGCGCCTGGCTCGCGGCCCGCTACCCGCAGTCCGGTGGCACGTACGTCTACGGCCGAGAACGGCTCGGGCGCCTGTGGGGCGACCTGGCCGGGTTCGCGTTCGTGCTCGGCAAGACGGCGTCGTGCGCCGCGATGGCGTTGACGGTCGGTGTGTACGCCGGGGCACCAAAACCCTTCGCGGTGGCGGCGATCGTGGCGCTGACCGCGCTGAACCTGACCGGTGTCCAGAAGTCCGCGCTGGTCACGCGGATCATCGTCGTCGTCGTGGTGCTCGTGCTCGTGCTGACGTCCGTGACGGCCCGCGAAGCCGTGCAGCCGGCGGAGTTCCTGCCCGCAGGAATCCTTCCCGCCGCCGCGCTGCTGTTCTTCGCGTTCGCCGGCTACGCGCGCATCGCGACGCTCGGAGAGGAGGTGCGCGAACCCGCTCGCACGATTCCCCGTGCCGTGGTCATCTCGTTGGGCATCACCCTGGTCGTGTATTCGGTCGTCGCTCTTGTCGCCTTGAACGCGTTGGGCAGCTCACTGGCCGTGTCGACCCTTGCCGACGTGTCCCCTTCCCTCGCGCCGGTGATCCGGGTGGCCGCGTGCCTGGCCGCGTTGGGCTCCTTGCTGTCGTTGCAGCTGGGGGTGAGCCGGACGACCCTGGCGATGGCGCGCGATCGCAGGCTGCCCGGCTTCCTGGCCGACCTGCGGTGGGCGGAGATCGCGACCGGGCTGGTCGCGATCGGACTGGTGCTCACCGTCGACGTGACGCGCGCGATCGTGTTCAGCTCGTTCTGCGTGTTGCTCTACTACGCGATCGCCAACGCCAGCGCGTGGACGCTCGGTAAGCGCGTCGTGCCCGCGGTTGGGCTGGCAGGGTGCCTGACGCTCGCCGGTGCGGTCCTCTGGCAACTCTGAACGCTTCCCGCCCTGCTCGTCCGGCGTACGAGCGGGTCTTGTGCCGTCGGCACCGGCCGGGTGCACACCTGCCCGGATCGTCATGATCGCTGCGGAGTTCTTGTTGCTGGGAGAAACGGTCCCGCACGCCGTGCAACGACCACGCAGCCGTAGGTATACCGGGCCGTGATCACATCTCCGCCATGCAGTCGACCTCGTCGAACAGACGTTCACCTCGCTCAGGTGGTCGCGGTCGTCGTGCCCATCAGGACCAGTCACGTCTGGCAACTGTGATGTGGCCCAGGTCACCTTTGATCGCGTAACGTGCGTACGGTGAAAGTGGGAACCCCCGCAGAGTCGCGGCCCGCCGAGCGCCGAGTCGCCTGCGTACCGGAAACGGTGTCGTCGCTGGTCGACGCTGGTTTGACCGTGCACGTACAGGAAGGCGCCGGGCGTCACGCCCACGCCCTCGACGCCGCCTACCGCGCGGCCGGGGCGACCGTGACGCCCGAGGACCCGACGTCGCAATCCGACGTCGTCGTGTCCGTTCAGCCGTTGACCACCGACCAGGCCTCCACCTTGCGGCCCGGCGCCGTCACGATCAGCTTCCTCCAGCCCCAGGCGGAACGGGAACTGCTGGAGGTCTACCGCGACCGCGGTGTGACGTCGTTCAGCTTCGACCTGCTGCCCCGCGTCACCCGTGCCCAGAGCGCCGACGCGTTGTCGTCGCAGGCGCTGGTGGCGGGGTACCGGGCCGTCCTGGTCGCCGCCGAGCGACTGCCGCGCTTCCTGCCGATGTTCACCACCGCCGCCGGCACGGTGCCGCCCGCGAAGGTGCTCGTGCTGGGCGCCGGAGTCGCGGGCCTGCAGGCCATCGCGACCGCTCGCCGGCTGGGCGCCGTCGTCGAGGCCTACGACGTGCGCAAGGCGGCGGGGGAGGAGGTCCGCAGCCTCGGCGCGAAGTTCCTCGAGCTGGACCTGGAGACCCAGTCCGGCGTCTACGCGTCCGTGCAGTCCGAGGAGTTCCTGGAACGCCAGCGAGAACTCATCGGCGAGCACGTGGCCGCGTCCGACGTCGTGATCACCACCGCCGCGATCCCCGGCCGCAAGGCGCCGGTGCTCGTCACGACCGACATGCTCAAGGCCATGACACCGGGCTCCGTGCTGGTCGACCTGGCCGCGGAGTCCGGCGGCAACTACGCCGGATCCGTTGCGGGGCAGGAGACCTGGGTCGGCGACGTGCTCGTGCACGGCGCGCTGAACCTGCCGTCGTCCATGCCGGTGCACGCGAGCCGCCTGTACTCGCGCAACGTCCTCAACCTGCTCAAGCTCATGATCGCGGACGGGGCCGTGGCGCCGGACCTCTCCGACGAGGTGCTCGACGGCTGCTGCCTCACCCACGACGGCCGGATCCGCAAGGAGTTGCCGTGATCGACCTGCTGACGATCTTCGTGCTGGCCGTGTTCGTGGGCTTCGAGGTGGTCTCGAAGGTGTCCACGATCCTGCACACGCCCTTGATGTCCGGCGCGAACGCCATCCACGGCGTGATCCTGGTCGGCGCGATCCTGATCACGGGGTCCGCGGAGAGCACGCTGGAGCTGGTGCTCGGGTTGCTGGCGGTGTTCCTGGCCACGGTGAACGTCGTCGGCGGGTTCGTGGTGACGGACCGGATGCTGGAGATGTTCCGGAAATGACCACCGTCGGGCTGATGTACCTCGTCGCGTCGCTCTGCTTCATCCTGGCGCTGAAAGGCCTGAGCTCGCCCAAATACGCGCGCTACGGCAACCTCATCGGCGCGTTCGGCATGCTGGTCGCGGTCGTCACCGCCTACCTGCACGGCGTCGTCCACAACGGACTGTGGATCCTCTTGGCCATCGCACTCGGTGTGGTCGTGGGCATCCCGGCCGCGCGGTCGGTGAAGATGACGGCCATCCCGCAGATGGTGGCGCTGTTCAACGGGGTCGGTGGCGCGGCGGCCGCTCTCGTCGCGCTGGCCGAGTTCTTCGCGGTGCCGGACACGACCGTGATCTTCCGGCTCGCGACCGTGCTGACGGTGCTGATCGGTTCGGTCAGCTTCTCCGGGTCGGTGGTGACGTTCCTGAAGCTGCAGGAGCTGATGACCACGCGTCCGGTGCTCCTGCCGGCCGGGCAGCAGCTGGCGATCGCGGCCGCTGTGTCGTCGGTCGCCCTGTGCGCCTTGACGATGGCCGTGCCGAACGGGTTCCTGCTGTGGTTGCTGGCGGCGGTCGGGCTCGCGCTCGGTGTGTTGTTCGTGCTGCCGGTCGGTGGTGCGGACGTGCCGATCGCGATCTCGTTGCTCAACGCCTTCACCGGCCTCGCGGTCGCGGCGTCCGGGTACGTGCTGGCGAACACGCTGCTGATCGTCGCGGGCACGCTCGTCGGCGCGTCCGGCACGATCCTGACGCGGCTGATGGCGCAGGCGATGGGCCGCTCGCTCGCGAACATCCTCTTCGGCGCGTTCAAGGCGACGACCGTTGCCGCGCAGGGGGAAGAGCAGCGGACGGTCAAGTCCGGCACGGTCGAGGACGTCGCGATCCTGCTGGGGTACGCGAACAACGTGGTCGTCGTGCCGGGCTACGGGCTCGCCGTCGCGCAGGCGCAGCACGCGGTGCGGGAGCTCGTGTCGCAGCTCGAACGGCGTGGAGTCGCCGTCTCGTACGGGATCCACCCCGTGGCGGGGCGGATGCCGGGGCACATGAACGTGCTGCTGGCCGAGGCGGACGTGCCGTACGAGCAGCTCAAGGAGCTCGACGACGTCAACCCAGGCATCACGTCGGTCGACGTGGCCGTGGTGGTCGGTGCGAACGACGTGGTGAACCCCGGTGCGCGCGACGAGCCGTCCAGCCCGATCTACGGCATGCCGATCTTCGACGTGGACCGCGCGAAGTCCGTGGTGTTCATGAAGCGCTCGATGCGGCCGGGGTTCGCGGGCGTGGACAACGAGTTGCTTTACAACCCGAAGACGACGCTGTTGTTCGGCGACGCGAAGGACTCGCTCACGAAGCTGCTGGCGGCAGTGAAGCAGCTGTAGCGAGCAGGTCGGTGACCTCGGCGGCGCTGAGCGCGGGCAGCAGGCCGATCCCGCCGTCGGCACCGGCCCGTCTCCAGTGGGCGGCGTCGGTGAGGGTGTGCACCTCGTCGACGGCGAACCGCACGCCGAGGCCGTGCACCGTCGCGATCAGGGCGCGCATCGCCTGGTACAGCGGGGAGTCCGGGTCGGGCGCGGGTGCGCGGGTGATCACCGAGCGGACGGGCAGCTCGGTCAGCACGGCCAGTTCGTCGTGGCCACCGCGGAAGCCGTCCAGCGCCGTGACGATGCCGTTCTCGTGCAGCACCAACGCGTTGTCGTCGCCGGCGAGCACCGACGAGATGTCGAGGGCGATCCGCAGCCTCTCGGGCGGCAGGCCCGTCTCGTCGAGGGTCCGCTTGACGTCGGCGACCAGGTCCTCGTCGCGGGACTGCAGGGCGCCCAGCGCGATGTGCAGCGTGGGCGCCCTGTCACCGAACTCCTCCACCCACCTGGCGGCCTGGGCGCACGCCTCGCGCAGCAGCCACCGGCCGATCGGCAGCGACAGGCCCGTCGAGTCGGCGAGCGCCATCGTGTCGTTGTGGCTCAGGTCGTCCCAGTGCAGGCGGGCGACGGCCCCGAGCACCTCACGGGTCTCCAGGTCGTGCACCGGCGCGTAGACGATCTCGATCTCGCCGTGCTCCCACGCGCCGGGCATCGAGGCGGCCAGCGCGTACCGGCCGCGGCGGCGGGCGTCGTCGTGCGGGTCGTGCAACGCCCACTGCCGCTTGCCGCGCGCCTTCGCCTGGCGCAGCGCGGCGTTGGCGCAGCGCATCAGCTCGGCGGCGGTCGCGAACGCCGGAGGCCGGTCCACCACGCCGATGCTGGCCGACAGCGCGATGCCGTGGTCGTCCACGAAGGTCGGTTCGGCGAGGACCTCCTGGATCTCCTCGACGGTCGAGGTGACGTTGTCCCCGACCGTGATCAGCGCGAACTCATCGCCGCCGATCCGCGCCACCACGGCGTTCCTCTCGGTGGCGAGCCTGCCGAGGCGGCCGGCGACGATCTTGAGGAGCTTGTCGCCGGTGTCGTGGCCCAGGCCGTTGTTGACGACCGAGAACGCGTCCAGGCCCAGGTGGTACAGGGTGATCGGGGTGCCGTCGAGCTGCCGTTCGACCTGGGAGAGGAAGTGCTGCCGGTTCGACAGGCCGGTGAGCGAGTCGTGCAGCAGCTGGTGGTCGAGGCTGCGCTGCAACAGGTGCAGCTCGCTGATGTCGTCGACCATCGTCACGTGGTGCGTCGGGTGGCCGTCCGCGTCGAGCAGCACCGAGACGACGAGTTGCACCCACACCGGCTCACCGTCCGCGCGAATCAGTTCGCGCTGGTCGCGGAACCTGTCGAGGTGGCCCTCGCTCACCTTGCGGTAGGAGGCGCCCAGGGCGACCAAGTCCTCCGGACGGTAGAAGTCGCGCAGGTCGCGGTCGGTGAGGTCGGCGCCGGACCCGAGTCCGACGATCTCGGCGAGCTTGTCGTTGGCCTGCACGCACCGGCCGTCCAGGTCGGTGATCGCGATGCCGAGCGCGGCGGAGTCGAACACCTCCTGGAACCGCGCCTGGCTGACCTTGAGCGTGCGCTCGACCCGCTGTTTGGCCCGCACGATCGCGACCTTGATCTGCTCCTGCTGGTCGAACGCGTCCGTCCGCATGGCCTGTGCGTACGCGGAGCTCAACCTCGCCAGCAGGGGTAGTTCGAAGGTGGGAGAAAGGACCTCGATCGTGACGCGCAACGAGTCCGGTCCGGTCGCGTGCAGTGACACCAATCGATAGGCGACCGATTCGGGTGACTCCCGCAGATCACGCAGCGAGTCGAGCAGCGACTGCTCGATTTCGGCGTGGGAAAGCGGGATGTACGCGGTAGACGTCAGCGCGTGCATCCAGCGGGCGGCGAGCTCCGGAAGTTCCATCCTGTTCACAGAGCGTACGGATCTCGCGCCGCACGGCCAACAACGACAGGCGGCTACACCTTGCGGCCGACCGCCGCGTAGATGCCCGCCTTGTCCGGATCATCCGTGTTCGTGCTCTCGGGTCGCCACAGCGGCGTCGGCACGATGCCGGGCTCCTCCAGTTCGAACCCGTCGAAGAGCGCCTCGATCTCGGCCTTCGTGCGCGGGTACATCGGGTTCTGGCTCTTCTTCATGACCTCGACGATCCCGGCCATCTCCTCGGGCTGCAGGTCCTGGGTGAACTGCGAGACCGCGAGGTAGCTGCCCACGGGCACGGCGTCGCGGTACGCCGCCACGATCGCGTTCGGGTCGGCCTGCGGCGGCACGAAGTGGAAGACGCCGGCCGTCAGCACGCCGACCGGTTCCGCGAAGTCGACCAGGCCGCTGTAGCGGGCCGCCGCCAGCACCTCGGCGGGCTTCGTCATGTCCTCCTGGATGATCGTCGCGCGCGGGTCCTGCTCCAGGATGAGCTGGCTGTGCGCGACCGCCACCTCCTCGAAGTCCACGTAGACGACGCGGGCCTCCGGGTCGGCCTTCTGCGCGATCTCGTGCACGTTGCCGACGGTCGGGATGCCGGACCCGAGGTCGAGGAACTGGCGGATGCCGCGCTCGATCATGAACAGCACGGCCCTGCGCAGGAACGCCCTGTTCAGCCGTGCGATCGCGCGGGCGTTCGGCTGGGCCTGCAGGAACTTCTCCGCGAGCGCCCGGTCGGCCGCGAAGTTGTGCCCTCCCCCGAGCAGGTAGTCGTAGAGTCGCGCGGCACTCGGCCTGCCCGTGTCGACGCCTTCCGGAACCCAGCTCACCCGTTCAGACATGTGATCAGGCTACTGAGACGCCCCCGTGTGCGGCAGGCCCAGGGCCCATTCGGAGCAGTGGAACCGCTGCTGTCACTGGAAGGTGTGAACGAGGAGGGTGGCGACCGCGACTCCCAGTGCCGTGCCGAGCCCCCGCGCGACGTTGACCAGCCCGCTGCCGACCCCGGCCGACCCCTCCGGCAACGCGCCCATCACGCGCTTCGTGCACGAGGGCGCGATGATGCCGAGCCCGATGCCCGCGACGACGAGCTGGACCACCTGCGGCACGGGCATGATCAGCGCGACGGCGGTGATCAGCGCGCCGGTCCTCGCTCCCGGCCTGCTCAGCAACGTCGCCGCGACCGCGAACCCGAGCGGCAGCGCCGCGACCGTGAGTCCTATGTGTGCCAAGGGTTGTTTCATCGTGAACGGCAGCAACGTCATCGGCGCGAACAACGCGGCGTAGGTGAGCAGCACGCCCACGAGCCCCGGCACGACTTTCCAGGTCGGCTTCCCCCGGTCCCGGCCGGTCCTCGTGCGGGGCAGCAGGTAGTGGCCGGCGATCACGGCGACGACGCCGATCGGCACGTTGATCGCGAACACGGCCTGCCACCCGAAGTTCTCGGTGAGGTACCCGCCGAGCAACGGCCCGGCCGCGAGCCCGGCGGCCTGGGCCGCGGCCTGGACGCCGAGCGCCCTGCGCCGCCGCTCCGGCGCCACCGCCGTGATGACCAGCGCGACGCTGTTCGCCTGCAACATCGCCGCGCCCACGGCCTGAGCCATCCGGGCCGCGATGAGCGCGTCGAACCCCGGCGCGTAAACACACGCGACGGACGCCCCGGTGAACAACGCGAAGCCGTAGATGTAGACGATCTTGCGCCCCACCCGGTCCGCGATCCTGCCCATTGGGACGAGCAGCGCCACGAGCGTGATCAGGTAGCTGAGCGAGATCCACTCGGGATCGGCGTGGAAGTGCGCGCTCATCGCGGGGAACGCCAGTGTGACGATCGAGGCGTCGAGCTGCCCCATGAACGCCCCGAAGCAGACCGTCGCGATGACCAGCCACGGCGCGTACGCCCGACGTGCGATCCACGCCGGGCGAGGTGACTCCGTGACGAACCAGTTCATCGTAGGCAGATTATATCTGACCCAGAGCTATTAGTGGTCGTTCAGTAAGATTTCCGCATGTCAGACGAAGCCCGCACGCTCACCGACGTCGTCACCCGCCTGCGCCGGGCGCTGCGGACGAGCATCCGGGCCGACTGGCCGTGGGAATCCCTGCCGATGGCGCAGGTAGAGCTGCTGCAGACCCTCGCGGAGCGCCCGCCGATGAAGGTCGGCGACCTCGCCGCGGCACTGCGCCTGGCCCCCAACACGGTGTCCGGACTGGTGTCCCAACTGATCGACTCCGGGCTGGTGGTGCGAGGCGGAGACCCCAAGGACAGGCGGGTAGCGCGACTGTCCGTCTCACCCCGTGGACACGAACAGCTCCTCGTCTGGCAGCGCGAGCACGAGAAGCGGATCGGCGCGGCGCTGGCCAAGCTGGAGCTGTCCGAGCGCGAGGACGTGGTGCGCGCCCTGAAGGCCTTGGACCACTTGGTGGAACACCTTGCCGAGCCCTCAGCCTGATCCTGGGCTCCGCTTCGTCGCGCTGGTGTCGTTGGGCGGCGGGCTCGGCGGGGTGGCGCGGTACGGGCTGTCTCTCGTGGTGCCTGGAGCCTGGGGGCTGTTCCTGATCAACGTGGTGGGGTCGTTCCTGATCGGTGTGTTGATGGGGACCGTGCCCCGGCCGTTGGTGCGGGCGTTCTTCGGGGTCGGGGTGTTGGGCGGGTTCACGACGTTCTCGTCGTATGCCGCTTCTTGGTCTTGGGCGTTGGTGGCCACGCCTGTTTGTGCTGTGGTGGCGGCGATCCTGGGGTTGCGGGTGAGTCGGTGATCCTTCTTGCGGTGTTTCTCGGGGCTGCTCTGGGGGCTCCTTGTCGGTACCTGGTGGATCGGTTCGTGCAGTCGCGGCACTCCCTCGACTTTCCGTTCGGCACGTTGGTGGTGAACGTGGTCGGGTGTTTGGTGATCGGGTTTGTCGTTGGGACTTCTTGGATGCCGTTGCTCGGGGTCGGGTTTTGCGGTGGGCTCACGACTTACTCGACGTTCAGCTATGAGACGGTGAAGCTGTTGGAGGCGGAGAAGTACCGGTCGGCGTTGCTGAACGTCGTGGTCAGCGTGGTGCTCGGCGTCGGTGCGGCGGCTATTGGTCTTGCGCTAGCACGCTGATCTCGCCACGTTCCCACGCCAGGAGAAACGCACGCACCGGCTCGCCAATCTCGTCGACGTTGTGCCAGCCATCTGGAATCGATCTCTCGTCGAACGTCTCCAGATACGGCAGGCACAGCATCAAGTGGAGACTGTCGTGTTCGAAGTGCTCCCCGTATGCGTTCTCTGACGTCTCCAACCACGGCGTGGGCATCAAGGTCATGGTTGCCGCGATCGAGTCCGCCTCAGAAGTCGAGAAAGGAAAGCCCTCTTCGAGGAGGAGCAAGGTCGCTGCAGCAACGTATCTCGTATCGCCGACGTTGCACTCTGCATAGAGGGCTGCGACTCCCGCACGACGGATGATCTCTCTCAGAAGTTCTGGCTCGTTGACAGCCCACCGCGCCCAAGGTGAAGACTTTCGCAGCTCCCACAGCTCAGCGCGGACTGCATTCCAGCCTTCCGCCCGGTCGAAGAGAGTGTCGATCACGACGGTGGCGCCGATCTCACCTCGCACTACGAGCTTCTCGAGCTGATCGGACAGCGTCCGATCGATCAGCTGTTTGTTCAGGTGAGAGGAATTGAGCACGCAGTTCTGCAGTGGGACGTCCAAAACCGCTGTCTCGCCAGAAAAAGGACCAGTGCGCACGCTGACCGGGACGGAGACGAACTGGTCCAACGCCGCCGTGACGATCGACCGGACGACGCGGTCGCTGGGCGCCACGTGGTGCAATGCGCGGGCGGCGAACCCCAGTCCGCCATCAGCAAGCGCTTCGCTCAGCAGCTCGTCGGCACCTCCCTCAACATTGCGGTCGTAGAGCTGCAACACGATCTGCGCCACCACGTCCCACTGGTCGACGTGAGGCTTGAGCACCGCCCACAACGCCTCCGCCGTGCGGTGCGTGCGCACCAAGTACTCGGCGGCGAAGTACTCCAAGAACGTCCGGTGGGTGAACCCGAACTGAGGCTCCGACTCGGTAGCGCCGACATCGGCGAGGATCCAGGCCCGGCCGGTGCAGTGCGCGAGGAACTCCTCCGCCATCGCCACGGACTCGTCGTGGTCGTCGAGCTTCTTGTCCAGGTAGGCAGCGAGGGTGTTGATGACGCGTGTGCGGGTCTGCGGCTTGCCGGACTCCGCCGCGCTGAACATGTTCCACGCGAGGTGCTGCACCGCGCCCCGCAAGCGACCGTGGAACCGGAGGGGCAGGTCGATGCCGCGCTTCGAGTCCCACTGCTCGAACAGCATCAGCGCGCACCGCTCGTAGACCTGGGCGAGGTTGTGCGGCAGGTAGCGGTCACTGGAGTACATGGCGCACAACAACGTCAGCAGCAACGCGTTGCTGCGCAGCTCCGAGATCTGTGCGCTGTCCTCCATGAACGAGCTGATCAGCTGGTCCTGTTCGGCCGGGGAGGTGGCCTCGTCGAGCTTGAACCACCGCGACACGTAGGCGGCGACCTGGTCGTCGTCGAACTCCGCGATGTGGCTCGGCACGAACAAGTCAGTGCTCAGCGGCGCGTCCTCGTACCCGACCTTCCGCGCGGTCACCAGGATCGGCACCAACGGGTAGAGGTGTGCGAACCCCTCCACCAACGACACGACTCGTCGCCGCAACTCCGTCTGCACCAGCTCGTCGAGCCCGTCGAGGATGACGACCGCGCGCCCGGTGCGCAGCAGGTACTCGACGCCGTCGCGCGGAGGTTTGACGTTGTACGGCGCCTGGCACACCTTCTCCAGGTAATGCAGGAGGTCGCGCCCGCCCTCGTCGAACGAGGTGGCGAACTCCCGCAGCACCAACAGGAACGGGACCTGGCCGTCGGCGGCGACGTCGTGGGCGAGCTTCGCGGCCAGCGTCGACTTGCCGGCGCCGGGGTCGCCCTGCACCAGCACGCGCTCGCCCGGCGCACCGATGCGGAACTCCGACTTCGAGATCAGCGCCGGCTCGACGTAGAGCTGGTCGTAGCGGACGGAGCGGCTGACGCCGACGTGCGGCATGCGGATGCGGCTGTGCAGGGCGATGACCTGGTCGCGCATGCGTGCCGCGAAGGTGTGGATGCGGGCGGACGACTTGAGGCGCTTCAGGAGGACGCTGTTGTTCGTGGCCGCGGTGTAGAGGTCGCCGCGGTCGATCCTGCCGCTGGTGCGGCCGAAGTGCGCGTCGACATCGTCGCAGGCGGCGACCATCACGTCGTGCACGATGTCGGTGACGCGCGAGAGGGGATGGTCGGACATGCCGGCCAGCCGGAGGCCTTCGCGCAGCTGGTCCTTCGCGGCCTTGCCCGCCATGTTGCCGATGCGCTTCTGCGCCACGACGGTCGCGAAGTCGGGGGAGTCGAGGTAGGCCTGCAGGGCCTCGGCGTCGGAGCGGACGAGGTCGGTGAACAGGTCGGCCGTCGCGGCGCTGGTGACCGCGGGCCGGGGGAGTTCCTCGGTGAGGCGGTCGGAGAGCTTGTCGCTCACGTCCACGACGACCCGGATGACCATCGACTCGATGCCGGCCATCCGGGTCTCCGATCGCTTACGAAACGTCCTTCAGCCGGGATAGCACATCCGGCAGCGTCCCGGTGTGCACGACGCCAAGCCGTTGCGTGGCACGGGTCAGCGCCACGTACAGGTCCGACGCTCCCCGAGGCGACTCCGACAGGATGCCGGACGGATCCACCACGACCACCGAGTCGAACTCCAGGCCCTTGGCGTCCGTCACGCCGAGCACGACGACCTGCGCCTCCTCCAGTTCGTTGCCCACGGACGAGCTCGGCACCGCGGAGGCGATCGCCGCACCGACGGACGGCAGCAGCGCGGTCGGCACGATCACAGCGATCTTGCCGTCACCGACGGCGGTGACCTCGCGCGCGATCAGGTCGGGCACCTCGGCGGCGAACGACGACACCGGAGAAACCCAAGGCGGCACACCGGTCTGACGCACGGACGTCGGCGGCACCAGCTCAGGATCGACGGAGGTGAGGACGTCCGCCGCCACCTCCATGATCTCGGCCGGGGTGCGGTAGTTGACGGAAAGTTCCGTGAGGCGCCAACGGTTCTGCACGTAAGGCGACAGGACAGCGCCCCATGAGGTGGCGCCGCCGATGTCGCCGGTTTGGGCGATGTCGCCCACGACCGTCATGGACTTGCTGGGGCAGCGGCGCATCAGGGTGCGCCAGGCCATCGCCGAGAGTTCCTGGGCCTCGTCGACGATCACGTGGCCGAAGGTCCAGGTGCGGTCGGCCGCTGCTCGTTCGGCGGCGGTCTCGTAGCGGTCCACGCCGTGGCGCTGGGCCAGGCTGTAGGCGTCCATCAGGTCCGAGGCCATCAGGAGGTCCGGGTCCGCGTCGTCCTCCAGGTCGAGGATGTCGAGGACGCCCTGCGCGTACTCGATGGCCTGGCGGCGCTGGCGTTCGGCGCGGGCCTTGGCCTCCGTGTCGTCCTCGCCGAGCAGTTCGGCGGCCTCGTCGAGCAGCGGGACGTCGGCCGGGGTCCAGTCGTCGGTGGAGCGCTGCAGGAGGTCGCGTTCCTCGCGGGTGAACTTCGCCATCGCGCGGTTGCGGCGCTTCGGGTTGCGGTAGAGCTCCGAGAGCAGCGAGAACGGGGTGAGGACCGGCCACAGCGACGAGATCGCGGCCTGGACCTCCTCGGACTCGCGCAGCTCGCGGCGGATGTCGTCCACGTCCGCCTTGTCGAGGAGGTGGTTGCCCAGCCTCGACGCCACCATGCCCGAGAGGGTCGAGATGATCTCGCGCGCGAACGTGCGGCGGGCCTCGTTGTGCGGGCGGCGGGTGCGGCGCGCCCTGCCGCGCGCGTCGGAGATCGCGCGGCGGTCCAGGCGCAGCACGTCGTTGTCGAAGCGGACCTCGACGAACGGCGGCGCCTCCTGGCGGTCGCGCACGGCCGCGGCGATCACGTCGGCCATCTGGATGCGGCCCTTCACCGCCGCCGCCTCGGACGACTCGCGCCCCACGGCGGTCAGTCCCGGGTACAGCTCGCCGACGGTGGAGAGCAGGACGCCCGTCTCACCCAGCGACGGGAGGACCTGGCTGATGTAGCGCAGGAACGTCGTGTTCGGGCCGACGACGAGGACACCGCGTTTCGCCAGCTGTCGACGGTGTGTGTACAGCAGGTATGCCGCACGGTGCAGCGCCACGGCCGTCTTGCCGGTGCCCGGCCCGCCCTGCACGACGACGACGCCGTTGAGCTCGGACCGGATGATCCTGTCCTGCTCGGCCTGGATCGTCGCGACGATGTCGCTCATCTGGCCGGTGCGCGACTCGTTCAGCGCGGCCAGCAGCGTCGCCTCGCCGGTCAGCGACTCGCTGCGCGTCACGTCGGCCGAGTTGATGTCGAGCACCTCGTCGTCGAGGCCGATCACCTTGCGCGAGCGGGTGCGCAGGTGCCTGCGCCGGCGCACGCCGTCGGGGGAGGCGGCGGTCGCGAGGTAGAACGGCCTGGCGGCGGGCGCGCGCCAGTCCATCAGCAGCGGCTCGTATTCCTTGTCCTCGTCGAACAGACCGATTCGGCCGATGTAGAAGCGGTCTTCGTTGTGGAAATCGAGCCGGCCGAACGCGAGTCCGTTCTCGACAGCGCTGTACTGGGCCAATTGATCTGTGTACATCGCGACGGACGTGTCGCGCTCGGACCGCATCTGGTGCGTGCCGCCGGTTTGTCGCAACGATTGTGCG
Organism: Lentzea sp. HUAS12; assembly: GCF_024125735.1. Classification (NCBI taxonomy): domain Bacteria; kingdom Bacillati; phylum Actinomycetota; class Actinomycetes; order Pseudonocardiales; family Pseudonocardiaceae; genus Lentzea; species Lentzea sp. HUAS12. Next base: position 5,219,820 of record NZ_CP099738.1, on the reverse strand, counting down.
AGTCGTTTCGACGTCTGTTCACGGAGGTCGTCGAGCCGGCCGTACAACATGGCCACGTATTCCTGCTCCGGCTCCATTTCGGCGAGCCGGAGGTCATCGGAGGGGCTTGACAACTTGCCTCATTTCTCGATACAATGCGACTTCAGAATTAATTCTGTGTCGCACCGTCCTGCCTGCGCCGGGTCGCTTAGCGCAGACTGTCTAATCTACACGCATATCAGCGTGGTGCAGGTACGCCTTCCGCAGCAGTGTGGCCAAAGTATCGCGCTCGTGCGGCGTCAACGGCGCCAGCAGCTCCTCCTCGTGCGCCCGAGCCGCCTCCAGCCGTTGCTCCAGCGCCTGCCTGCCCTCACCGGTGATCGACACGGTGAACCGCCGCCGGTCCCTCTCGTCCCGCCTGCGCTGGGCGAACCCGAACCCCTCCAGGTCGTCGAGCACCGACACGAGGTCGCTCGGGTCCATCCGCACCCGGTCGCTGATCCGCTTCTGCGCCACCGCCTCCTGCTCGGAGAGGTACGCGAGCACCGTCAGGTGGGGCCCGCGCAGTCCCGCGCGCCCGATCCGGCGTGCTTCGCGCACCAGCCCGAGCATCAGGTAGCTGGGCAGACGCAGAAGCCGATCAATGCTCATGTCCTCAAGTCTAGGAACCGATCCGTAGCTCGATCGTGGATTGCGCTGCGTGATCAACGCTCCCGGCCGGGGGCCGACAGGGTGAGCGTTGGGGTGACGTTTCTCCGCAAACCACCAGGAAGCGGCAAGGTGGGGGTATGACGCGTGCGGAGATCGTCCGGCTCGCCCGCTGTGTGGTGCGCCGGCCCCGGTGGCAACTCGTCGTCGCGGTCCTGCTGTCCGCGTGGACACTCGGCTGGGTGCTCGGTCAGCTCGCGGACGACCCCCTCAGCCCGCTCGGTCTGCTGGCCTGGACCGGCATCCCCCTCGATTCGGCATCCCTATGGGCCAGGGAGCGCGCCGACGTCCTCGCGTGGCTCGCGACACTGGGTGGTCTGAGCTGGGCGGCCACCACCGAACAGGGTCAGTTGCCCGCTCTCGCCGGGTGGTTCGCGGTCCTCGTCGCGGGCGAGGCGGCCGGGTACGAGCACGCCGTGCAGCGGGCGATGCTCAGCATGGTCGTCTTCCTGCTCGTGCTGGCGGCCGTGTCGATCACCGGCCGGCGCGCGTTCGTCGTCGACCGCGTCGCCGTCATGCCCAAGGACGTCGTGCGGGCGGGCATCACCGCCGCCGTGCTGACCGCCGTGGTCCCGCTCATAGCCCCTGGCCTGGCCGTTGTCCGCCTGGTCCGCCCCTACGTGACGAAACCGCCGCGCCTGCTGCGGCGGGTTGAGGCCCCGTTGCTGCGGGAAACCGGATGAGGTGAGCGACTACCTGCCCCCTCCCGCGCCGCCGCGCAGCGCCCTGACCTTGCGGTTGTGGCTGGCGGGATTCGGCCTGGTCTTCAACTCGGTGGCCGGGTGGCTGGCGCTGCGAGCTGATCTCACCTGGCTCGGAATCCTGCTTTTGCTACTCGCCGTCGTCTGCCTCGTCGACTTCGGCTGGGTGGTTCACCGGAAACGCCGCGGCGATCCCGGCTGAAAACTGTCGGCAAACTGTGCTTGGGATCGAGCGCACTTGTGGATAAAGATGTCGGTGTGCATGAAGATCCGGCAAAAGGCAGGTTAGCCAGGGTGATGCGCCGGCAGCCCGTGCAACAGCGCGGCGCGGCGACGGTCTCCGCGATCCTCGACGCTTGTGCGAGCCTGTTGAACGAATACGACTACGACGACATCACGACGGCTCGCATCGTCGACGTGGCCGGAGTGCCCATTGGTTCTTTCTATCAGTACTTCCCGGACAAACGATCTGTCGTGCACGCTCTGGCACTTCGAGGTATGGAGAACTACCTCCGCGAAGTCGAGGAGCTGTTCACCGAGGACCTGATCGCGGACACGTGGCGCGAGGCCACCCGGCAGGTCGTCGCGATCTACACGCGCATGCTGGCGGACGTGCCCGGCTTCGGGCGCGTCCGGTTCAGCGACATGCTGGACAGCCACCGTCTGGACTCCAGCGTCGACCAGTACGAGTTGATGGCCGAACGGCTCGCCGAGATGTTCGTCGGCCGGTTCGGCGCCCACGGCGACGCCCCGGTCGTGCTGACGTTCCGGATCGCCGTGCAGACCGCGGACGCGCTGTTCAAGCTCGCCGAACGGGTCGACGAGGACGATCGCGCGCACGTGGTCGGCACGGCGGACGAGCTGCTCACCGGCATGCTCGGCTCCGTGCTGGAGCCTCAGAGGCCGTAGGACTCGAGCAGCCGCAGCCAGACCTCGCTGATCGTCGGGTACGAGGGCACCGCGTGCCACAACCGGTCGACGGTGACCTCGCCGACGATCGCGACGGTGGCCGAGTGCAGCAGCTCGGCCACGTCCTGGCCGACGAACGTGACACCGACCAGCGTCCGCGTCCGCTCGTCCACGACCATGCGGGTCTTGCCCTTGTAGCCGTCGGCGTGCAGCGACGACCCGGCGACCGCGATGTCGAGGTCGACGACCTTGACGTCGCGCCCGGCGGCCCGCGCCTGCTCGGCGGTGTGGCCGACGAACGCCACCTCGGGGTCGGTGAACACGACCTGCGGCACCGCCACGTGGTCGGCCCACGCCTGCCCCGCCGACCGCTCCTTCGGCTCGAACCCGCGGGAGCGCTCCAGGATCGCCGTGCCGACCGCGCGCCCCTGGTACTTGCCCTGGTGCGTCAGCAACGCGCGCCCGGTGACGTCGCCGGCCGCGTACAGCCACCGGCCGTCCACACCGGACACGAGCCCGGAGTCGTCGATGGTCAGCGGCTTGCCGTCCTTGGTGGCGGGCACCCGGCCCGTCGCGACGAGGATGTGCGAGCCCTGCACCGTCCGGCCGTCCTGCAACGTCAGCTCACCCGGCTTGATCGCCGCCGCACGCCCGTTGAGCAACACCTCGACGCCGTCCGCCTCCAGGCCCTCGACGACCAGCGGGCCGACGAAGTCCTCCATCTTCGGCAGCGGCCGGTCGCCGGACACGACGATCTTGACCTGCGACCCCAGCCGCGCCCACGCCTGCGCCATCTCGACGCCGACGACACCACCGCCGAGCACGACCAGCGAGTCCGGCACCTCGCGGGCCGACGTGGCGTCGCGCGAAGTCCACACGGGAGTGTCGTCGATGCCGTCCAGCGGCGGCATCTTCGGCACGCTGCCGGTGCACACCACGACGGCCTGGCGCGCGCGGTACACCGTCTCGCCGTCCGCCCCGCGCACGGTGACCTCGCGCTCGCCGGTGACCTCACCGTCGCCGCGCAGGACGTGGATGTTCTCGGACTCGGCCCACTTGACCTGACCGGTGTCGTCCCAGTTGGAGGTGAAGCCGGTGCGCCGCTCCAGCACCGCGGCCGGATCGAGCGACCCGCCGACCACGCCCTTGACCCGCTGGGCGGCGGCGAGCGCGTGCCCGGAGCGCAGCAACGCCTTGGAGGGCATGCAGGCCCAGTACGAGCACTCGCCGCCGACCAGTTCCTTCTCGATCATGGCGGTGGACAGGCCTCCCGCGGCCGTCCGCCAGGCCACGTTCTCACCTACGGGTCCACCACCGATGACGATGACGTCGAAGTCCATGGCCGCCACAGTAGGCCCTGCGCCGCGGGTCCGTGTCCGCGAAAGCCGGGGCGGAGGCGGTCCCTGGCGGCACGGGCGGCCGACCCGAATACAACACCGGTATGCAGGTCAGCCGCCCGCACCACCAGAAACCACCTCAGCCGCGACTTTCATCGAACGAGACCCGCGGCGCAGGGCCGGGCCTGGATCAAGAAAGCCACACGAGGCAGAGGGGGTGCCTCAGAGCCAGTCCGCCTCGATCCCGCGGGCGCGCAGCGCCTCCAGCGCCTCCTGGTTGCCCGTGTAGAGCAGCGTCATGGACTTCAGGTTGGGGAAGTGCCGCACGTCGGCGAACTCGTCGACGTCGAACAGGCCGTCCTCGCCGTCCCAGCCCGGCGCGATCTCGAGGTAGATCTCGTTGCCGCCGTCCATGTAGATCTCGGTGATCTTCCCGGCGAGCTCGGCGGGGACCTCGAGTGCCTCGAAGTAGGCCAGCGCCTCGGGTACCGCCCCGAAGCTCCCCTCGTCGTAGGTGAAGCCCTGCGCGGCGGCGTGTTCGCGCAGGTCGAACCTCGGCAGCAGGTTCTGGTTGTACATCAGCTCCTGGACGACGGCGAGCTTGAAGTTGGTGTCGGCGAACGGGATCGGCTGGCTCATGCCCGCATCGTATGGATCAGGAGAGCCACACGAGGCAGAACGTGTGTCCCACCGGGTCCGCGTAGACCCGGAACGTGTCGTCGTTGTCGCGCTGCAGCAGCTTGGCCCCGAGCGCCAGCACCTTCGGTTCGGCCTCTTCGATGTCCTCCACCAGCACGTCGAGGTGGAACTGCTGCGAGCCGCGCGGGTCGGGGAACGTGGGCGGCTCGTACTCGGGGGCGAGCTGGAACGCGACGCGCGTGCCGTTCGCGACGATCACCTCCCAGTCCTCGGTCCCGCCGGCCAGGCGTTCGGCCCCGAGCAGCTGCTCGTAGAACGAGGCGAGCTCGGAGGTGTTCGGGCAGTCGAGCACGACAGAGCGAAGTTGTCCGACCATGCCCTCAAGCCTCTACCGGCTGACGGGGAGCCGCAACGCCTGCTTGGCGATCGGGTCGAGCGACGGGTCGCCCGCACCGCCCTCCCACACCGCGAACGCCAGCGTGACGTGGCTTCCCTTGACGTTGTTGGCGAACGCCGCGTTCTCCAGCGGCTTGCCGTCGAGACCGTGCACACCGCCCGATCCCGGCAGCACGACGACCGAGTGCAACGCCTTCGCGCTCGGCGCGTCGTACACGTCCATGTCCGCCACCAGCACGGTCGCCTGCTTGCCCTGCACCGTCGTCTCGTAGGTGGCGCGCAGCAGCACGCCGCAGTCGTTCGCCGTCAGCCACGCCTTGACGTCACCGAACGCCTGCGTCTTGCAGTCCTGGTCCTTCTTCATCTCCTTCGGCACGAACGCCGTGCCGTCCACGACCACCGTCGTCGGCTGCGCGGACGACGGCGCGGGCGTCGCGTCGGCCGGCTTGTCGTCGCCGGGCAGCGCGGCCACCAGCCACACCACGAGCACCAGGGCGAGCAGTGCGCCCGCCGCGAGGTACGGCCAGGTCAGCTTGCCTGGCAAGCGTTTGCGCCCGATGGCCTGCCGCAGGTGGGCCTGGGGGATCAGCATCGTGGTCTCGGCCGCGAGGTCGGACACCTCGCTGAAGCCCTCGGACAGCAGCGTTCGCGACTCCGGTGGCGTGCCGGTCGTCTGCAGGATCGCGAGGAGCTTCATGGCGTGGTCGGCCGTGCACGGCACCGTCGACGTCGCGAGCTCGCGGGCCGCACTGAGCAAAGTGGACGGTTTGGGGTGCAGCACCCGCACGCCGCGGTTGAGGTCGTTCGTCGGCTGCACGACCTGGCTGACGAACGGGCCGACCGCCACGACCGTGCTGACCGGGAGCGGTTCCGCGCGCATCGCCTGGATCCGCTGCGCCACCGCCGTCGCCGCGGCCACGGCCTCGGTCGCGGGGTTGGGCGAGCCGTCCTGGGAGACGAGCGGCCAGCCGTCGATCGTCCACTGGCCGCCGAGCGGGGCCTCGAGCTTCACGCCGGGGTCGGGCAGGTCGACGCCGACGATCACGAGAACGCCCTTGGGCAGCACGACGATCGCGTCGAGCGGCACGGGGCAGTCGGGGGGCTGGACGCCGAGCAGCGCCACACCACCCAGGACTCCGGTGCCCGCACCCCACGCCGTGAGGGCGGCACGGACGTCCGCCCCAATGGCCGAGGGTTCAGCGCCCAGACGGATCAGCCGCACGAGTCCCCACCTTTCCGCACGGGGGGACACGGTAGCGCTCCGGGGTCGTCCCACCGCACTCGGTCGAGACATTGCGTGATGGCCGTCACCGTTATGTGGATCACTCGTTAGAAGGATTGCCTGCCAATGTTCACGGAGGGTCCATGTACAAACGCGCTGCATCGCTCGCCGTACTGCTGGTGGCCGTCGCTTCCCCTGTCGCGACGGCTGCACCGACCTCCACGGTCTACGTCCACGGCACCGACATCGCCGCCGCCGAACAGGCGGTCGAGGCGGCCGGCCTGCAGAAGCTCACGAGCTTCCGCAAGATCGGCGTGGTCGCCGCGAGGGGTGACGCCGCGCGGATCTCCTCCGCCAGGGCGAAATCCGGCGTCACGCGCGTCGAGATCCAGAAGCCGATCAAGTTCCTGGGATCGACCTCGCACACCGCGACCCGCGGCCTCGACGCCCGCAACAGCCTCGGGCTGACCGGCGAGGGCGTGTCCGTCGCCGTGATCGACTCCGGCGTCGACCCGACCCACCCGTCGTTCGGCGGTCGGATCGTCCGCAACCTGAAGAGCCTGTGCCTGGACGGCACGACGCAGACGAACTGCATCGTGCCGGTGCCGAACTTCCTGGACACCGACACGACGTCGTTGGGCGGTCACGGCACCCACGTCACCGGCATCGCGATCGGCGGTGACGTGCAGACCACCGGCGGCCCGGTGATCCGCGGTGCCGCTCCGGGCGCGAAGGGCGTCGTGATCTCGACCGGCGCGGCGATCCTCATCCTCGGCGCGGACGCCGCGCTGAACTGGGTGCTGGAGAACCACCGGGCCCCGTGCGGCGCCGGGGTGCCCGCGGCGACCTGCCCGCCGATCAAGGTGATCAACAACTCCTACGGCCCGTCCGGCGGGGGCGCGTTCGACCCCGAGTCGGTGACGGTCAAGCTGCAGCGCCAGCTCGTCGCGGAAGGTGTCGTCGTCGTGTGGGCGAACGGCAACGACGGTGGTGACGGGTCCGCGAACCTGTCCAACCCGCCCGGTGTCGACCCGACCCCCGGCGTGATCTCGGTCGCCTCCTACAACGACCAGGGCACCGGCACCCGCAACGGCGCCCTGTCCGACTTCTCCTCGCGCGGTCTCGCCGCGGACTCCGCGACGTGGCCGGACATCTCGGCGCCGGGGGAGAACATCACCTCGTCGTGCCGCCCCTACCTGCCGATCTGCGCCACCGGCCTGGACCCGCAGAACGGGCCGGGACTGCTCGACCTCGGCACGTTCAACACGATCAGCGGCACGTCGATGGCGGCGCCGCACATCGCCGGGATCGTCGCACAGCTGTTCCAGGCCAAGCCTTCCGCGACCCCCGCCGACATCGAGCGGGCGCTGAAGTCGACCGCCCACAAGTACGGCACGGGCTACCAGCCGGCCGGGCCGTACACCTCGTCGTTCGACAAGGGAACCGGCCTGGTCGACGTCGTGGCCGCGGTAAACGCGCTCTAGATCACGATCAGGCATCGCTCGGCCGGGGAGATCGGGACTTAAGACCTGTATCTGCCCCGGTCGGGTGATGATCGAGCTGGTTCTTATGGCGGACATGCCTCAAGTCGAGGCAGAATGCAGCGAACGGGTTTCGCGGTGATCACCTCACACTCGGCAAAGGCGTAGGGGAAGACGTCCCTCGTCGAGTAGCGGAGGTCAGCAGTGAGCACCCGTGGCAGCACCAGTGGCGTGGTTTACGTCCACTCGTCGCCGTCTGCGGTCTGTCCGCACGTCGAGTGGGCGATCTCGGGCACCCTCGGTGTCCGGGTAGACCTCAGGTGGGCAGCGCAACCCGCAGCACCAGGCCAGTTGCGCGCTGAATGCGCGTGGACCGGAGACGCCGGCACCGGCGCCAAGCTCGTTGCTGCGCTGCGCGCGTGGCCGATGCTCCGGTTCGAGGTGACCGAGGAACCTTCCTCCGGTCAGGACGGGGAGCGCTTCTGCTTCGCGCCCGTGCTGGGGCTCTGGCATGCCAGAACCTCGGCCAACGGTGACATCGTCGTGAACGAGGACCAGCTGCGTGCACTCGCGGTCCGGGCTCGTGGCGGTGAGTCCTTCGCGCACGGCGTCGACGAGCTGCTCGGCGCGGCGTGGGACGACGCCCTGGAACCGTTCCGCCGTGCGGGAGACGGCGCGCCGGTCACCTGGCTGCACCGCGTCGGCTAGTCCTGAGTGGACCCCGCTCACCGTTTGGGCAGCGGGGTTTCCACCCGGTGCGTGGGATCCCAGGCCAGCATGAGCCGCCCGTAGAGCGCGGACGTCCTGAGCAGGTGCTCGTGCGTGCCGAGCAACGGCCTGCCGCCGTCCATGACCAGCACGCGGTTCGCCCGCAGCGCCGAGCTCAGCCGGTGCGCGATCACCACGAGAACCCCTTGCCGTTCCGCGAAAGCCCGTTCGACCCTGGCTTCGGCGGCGGGGTCGAGGTGGGAGGTCGCCTCGTCGAGGACGACGACGCCCGCAGACGTCACGTAGACCCGTGCGAGCGCGAGAAGCTGTGCCTCACCAGCGGAAAGTCCTTCGCCGCCGTGGCCGAGTGTCCCGTCCAGGCCGCCGATCCTGTCCAGAAGTCGTTCGGCGCCAACCTTCTTCGCCGCGTCGACCAGTTCGTCGTCGGTCGCCCACGGCGCGAGTAGCGCGAGGTTCTCCCGCACGGTGCCGGTGAACAGGTACGTCTCCTGCGGGATCAGCGCGATCGCGTGGTGCCGGATCGCCGGCGTCACCCGGTGGACCGGCGCTCCGCCGAACAGCACGTGGCCGTGGTCCGGTGGCATCAGCCCGGTGAGCAGACCGGCCATTGTGGACTTGCCGATGCCGGACGGGCCGACGACCGCCAGGTGGTCGCCGGGACGCAGGTCGAGCGACAGGCCGCGCACCACCGGTTCCGCGTCCGGGCTCCAGCCGAACGTCACGTCCCGCAGGACGAACTCGCTGGTCGCCGGGCTCTCCGAGCCCGTCTGCACGTCCGTGCGCGGTGCCGCTTCCTGAAGTCGTTTGAGTGCGACCATCAGCCGCATCACGACCGTGCTGGTCGTGCTGGCCAGGCCGTGCAGCGCGGGGTTCACGCTGGTGGTGAGGTAGACGACCGCGGCCAGGACCGCACCCGTCGTGAGCTGCCCGGACGCGACCAGCGGGGGAGCGAACGCCACCAGCAGCGCGACGGGCGCGAAGCCGCCCAGCGCGATCACCGTGGCGCGCAACGAGTTGGCCCACGCGACGGTGACCGCGGCCCTGGCCTGCAGGTCGACCTGCGTCGCGATGTCCCGGTAGGCCTCGGAGGAAGCGTGGCAGGCGGCCACGTCGCGCAGTCCGCTCAGCACCGCGCCGGACGCCTCCGCCGTGCGTTCGTCGGCGATCACGGCGTCGCGTTGCCGTTGGGCGAGCGACGGGAGCATCAACCCGAAGAGCACCAGCGCGGCCACGATCGGGAGCACGACCAGCCAGATCAGCGCGGCGGCCGTCGTCGCGAGGCCGACCAGCGCGGCCACCGTCGTGACCAGGAGCGCACGGGCCTGCACCAGCACGCCCGCGGTGGCGTCGCGGACCACCTCGACGTGCCGGGTGATCATGGCGACCGCGCTGGCGTCCGGGGTGCGGCGGTGCGTCGGGTCGTTCAGCACGCCCCGCACGACCCGCGCGACCAGGGCGTCGCGCATCGGTTCGACGACGGAGCCGAGCCGGGCGAACACCTGCCGCTGGCCCAGCGCGCCGGCCACCGCGAGGGCAGCGAACACGAGCAGCCACAGCACGCCGGCCAGCGGATCTCCCGCCGCGAAGCCCTTGTCGACGGCGGTGCCGACGAGCCTGCCGCCGAAGAACGCGGGAACGCCCTCGAGCAGCGACCAGCCGAGCAGGACCAGCACGCCTCGGCGGTGTCCTGCCAGCGTGGAGAGGTAGAAGCGCATCACTCGCCCCCGGTGAACACGGCTCGGTAGTGCTCGTTGTGCCACAGGGCCCCGTGGCTGCCGGTGCCCCTGATCCGGCCGTTCTCCATCCACACCACGAAATCCGCCCTCGCGGCTGTGGCCGGGCGGTGCGTCACCACTATCCGCGTCCTGTCGGGCAGGGCCGTGGTGAGCGCCTTGTCCACTTCGGCCTCGGTCACGGTGTCCAGACTCGCGGTCGCGTCGTCGAGCACGAGCACGTCCGGATCGCGGACGATCGCGCGGGCGAGGCCTATCCGCTGCGCCTCACCGCCGGACAGAGGGGCGTCGGCGACTGGCGTCTCGTAGCCCTGGGGCAGCCGGATGAGCACGTTGTGCACCTGGGCGGCGACGGCGGCGTCCCTGACCTGGACCTCGTCGGCGTCCGTTCCGTAGCCGATCGAACGGCCGATCGTCGCGCCCAGCAACGCGGGACGTTCGAAGGCGTAGCCGACCGCGTCGTGGCCGCGCACCTCGCCGGAGTCCACAGCGGACAGTCCGCCGAGCACCGCCGCCAGCGTCGACTTGCCCGCGCCGGAACTGCCGACGACCGCGACGAACATGCCGGCCGGGATCATCAGGTTCACGTCGTGCAGCGCGCCTTCGACGCTGACGTTCCGCAGCTCGATGACGCCGTTGGACGCCTTCGCGACAGGCCGCTTCGGCACCGGGGTGTCGAGGACCTCGGCGATCCTGGTGGCGCTGGCGCGGGTCCGTTCGAGCACGGTCAGCTGGGTCATCTGACCGACGATCCCCATGCCCAGTGCCGCGTAGCCGAGGGCGGCGAGCACGTCACCGGTGCTCAGCCTGCCCTGCATCACGCCGAAACCGGCCGCGGTGAGCACCGCGACCTCGACGGCGGGCAGCAGCAGCCCGGCCCGCCACATCATCCTCGCCTGGGTGCGCCACATGCCGGCACCGGCCGCGGCGAGCCGGGGCAGCGGCTCCAGCACGCGGTCCGCCTCCCGGTCGGCGATGCCGGCGGACGCGATCGTGCGCAGACCGGACACGGAGTCGAGCAGTCGTGCCGAGACCTCACCGGAGACCTCCTGGTAGGTCAGCACGTCGTCGGCGGTCATGCGCATGTGCGTGCGGATCAGCAACCCCGCCAGCGGGACGCTCAGCACGAACACGGCCGCGAGCCGCCAGTCCAGCAACGCCAGCGCGACGACGGCGCCCGCCGAGGACACGGCGGTGACGACGAGGGTGATCATCGTGACGGCGATGCCGCCCGCGTTGCCGCAGTCGCCCGTCACCCGGCTCACCGCGTCACCGGCGGCGAACGGCGAGGGATGGCCGAGGGTGAGGAGTCGCCGGGACAGCTTGCGGCGCAGGAAGGCCGTCGCCCGGCTCGTGGTGCTCGCGGCGAGCACGACGCCGATGGCGTCACCGATGATCTCGACGGCCGCCAGCGCGAGCAGCCACACGATCGTGACCAGCACGAACGTTCCGCTCAGGGCCATGTCGACGGCGTCGGCGAGCGCTGCGGGGAGCAGCAGGCCGCCGGTCGTGGTGACCGCGGCGTTGAGCAGCAGCGCCCACGGGCGGTGGTCGCGGCGGATCACGGAGAACAGGAGGGCGTCACCTGGTTTGGCCATCGGCTGTTCCTCCGGGGGTGTTCAGGGCGCATCATGAGCGAGGGCCCGACAGCTGGCCGGCTGCCGGGCCCTGCAGTCGGAGGGTGAGCGGCATACTTCGCCTATGCCGCTCACTCACCGCGGTGTTGCAGTTGAAGCGCAGGTCAGCAGGCCAGCAGGCTGACGGTGCTGTGCGAGCAGGGGAGCAGCAGCGACGCGTTGGACGCGGTCGTGGAGCCGCCGCCGCCACCGTGGCCGCCGCCCGCGAGCACGTTGCTCGGCGCCTCGGGGGTCTCGATGTCCTGCAGGTCGAGGATGAAGCCCATGACTGTCTCCTAATTCGAGGAATCGATCTTCTTGCTACCGGCCCGAGCGGGCCGGGGTCTGGGCCCTTCCGAGGAAGGGGAGTGGTGGACGTCCGTCCACTGTGGAGGCGATGGCGAGCAGCACGCCCGCACCGCCGGTGTTGAGGTCCATGGAGAGCCGGCGCAGCTGCACCCCGGGGAACGCGAGCCCGCCGCCGTAGCGCACGGCGTGCCAGCCGAGGGCCTTGAGGTGCCGCTGGACGGAGCGTTCGAGGCGCTCGTCGGGCCGGTGCCTCGTCGCGTGGGCGAGGGTGGCCATCAGGCCTGCCCTGCCGAGCGTGAACGCGGGCTGGATGACGAACTCGCCGGTGCAGCCGTCGAGCAGCTCGGGAAGCCTTGCCGCGCAGGGACGTTCCGGTGCCGCCTTCGCGAACTCCGTGAGCACCAGCGCGATTCCCGCGCCGCCGATGCCGACGTAGGGCAGGCTTCGGAACGTCCCGTCGCGGACCTGCAGTGAACCGTCCAGTGCGACCATCGTCTCGGCCAGGTCGCGTTCGAGAGCCTGTTCGGACAGGTCGAGCCAGCGCTCGTGTCCGGTCTGCTCGAACAGGCGCAGGAAGAACAGCGCGGGACCGGACCAGCCGTGCAGCAGGCCCGCCCTCGCCGTGTCGCCGGGCGGTGGGGCTTCGGAGAGCTGCTTCGCGAGCCGTTCGGCCAGCTCCTCGGCCTGGGTGGTGAAGTTCTGGTCGCCGCGCTCGTTCGCGAAGTGCAGCAGGTTGAGGCCGATGCCGGACAGGCCGGCGCCGAGCCCGTGGTCCCTCGTGGTGCGGACGAGCGGGGCGTAGCGCTCGACGATCTCGGTCGCGAGGTCGTGGTGGCCGAAGTTCTCCAGCACGTGCGCGATGCCGTGGGCGCCGGCGAAGAAGCCGGGCTGCTGGGGCGGGTCGGTGCGGACCGCCTCGACGAGCCACTCCTCGTGCTCGGGGTAGCGGCCCTCGCCGCTCTCCGCGAGCGCGTGCAGCACACCCGCGGCACCGTGGCCGAAGCCGAGGCCGCCGGTCTCGAACTGCTCGATGTCGCCGGGGAACAGGCGGTCGGTGCGGTGCGGCGTCGCGCTGTGCAGGATCGCGGCGGCGATCTCCTTGCGCACCACCGACCAGTCCGGGTTCTCGTCGTCGAACGAGGTGAACGCGGGATCGGCCGGCGGGTCGACGCGCGGGGTGAGCACGTCGAGGATCTGCCGCTGGTAGTCGTCGCCCAGGCCGAACCGGTCCGCGATGACGTGGACGTGCTGGCGCAGCTTGGCCGGCGCGAGCTCCAGCACCGCGTTGAGCGGCAGGAAGATCCACAACTTGAGCGCGGCCAGCGGGTAGGCGTCGATGTCGAAGCCCTCGCGGTCCTTGGGCGCCTGGAAACCGGGCGCGCCGAGCGTCGGGCGGTGCACGTCCTCGATGGTCGAGGAGAGCTCGAAGTCGATGAGCGAGACGGTGTCGTCCTCGTCGACCAGGATGTTCATCGTGTGCAGGTCGCCGAAGACGACGCCGCGCTCGTGCACCTTCTCGACGAGGCGCTCGATCTTGGTGATGAGCTCCTGTGCCCTGGTGCGGTAGTTCTCGAGGAGTTCGGGCGTGGTGTCCTTGTGCGTCAACGGGTAGTTGTGGCCGAGCCACTGCCCGAGCGAACGCCCCGGCATGAACTCCATGGCCACGAACAGGTGCTCCCACTCGGTGAAGCGGTCGTACACCTCGGGAACGCCGTCGATGCCGTGCAGCTTCGTGAGGATCTCGTGCTCGAGTTCGAGACGAGCCACCGCGTCGCGGCCCTCGCGGTCGAGCCCGGCGTGCGGCCGCGCCTCCTTGAGCACGACCTCCTTGCCGTCGCTCTTGCGAGTCGCGAGGTAGACGCCGCCGCCGTTGGAGAAGTGCAGCGAACTCCTGATCTGGTACGGGAACCTGTCCGCGTCGCCCGCGTTGCGCTCGGCGAGGTGCGGCTCGAGGAAGGCGGGCAGCTCGATCCACTCGGGGAGGCTGAACACCGGCTTGCGCGTGTCCGCCACCAGTTCGCCGTCCGGGCCCTCGATCGCGAGCACCTGCCGGCCGTCGATCTCCAGCCACTGCTCGGCGAACCCGCCGTAGCGGACGTAGAGCGGACCCTTGCCGACGCGGAGGTCGCTCAGGATGTAGGCCCCGTGCTCACCGTCGAGGACCTGCGCGAGCTCGGTGCAGAGGGTCTCGAGCTGCTCGGCGTCCGCCGGGTAGATCGTGATGAGCTTGCCGCTGCCGTCGCGCGGGGCGTACTTCGAGTTGCGGGCCAGCACGATCGAGACGGTCTGCAGGTACTTGAAGGGGACGCGCCGCTCGACGCAGTGGTCGAAGGTCGCCTTCAGCACCCGGCCGGCGTTGTCGAGACCGGCGGAGACGTGGATCTTCCACCCCTGCCGGGGGAGCTCCACACCGTTCGGGTGGTGGTGCCTCCACACGTTGCGCTCGACGGTCGTCCAGCCGGGCGGAAGTGCGGGGAGTTCGAGCGAGAAGTCGTCCGCGGGAGTGGTTTCGGTGCTGCTCTGCAGATCGTAGAACTGCCGGTCCGCGAAGCAGTACGCCTCGTATCTGAGGTCCACCGAATTCCCCTCTCCGACTCGTTTGCGTTTTGTTTGACGCGGCATATTCCCGCACAAATCCGCAGCTATGGGGAATCCGCCGTTAGAGTCATATGGGTCCCCTGTTCGTGGCTGAAAGAGTGTCGGTTACCGATGCGTATGTGACGCGTCGTGATGAGGTTTGGGTCCATCTCACCCGGTTGAGATGTTTGTTGACCAGCCGGTGGACGGGTTTTGTCGGGGTCGCCGCTAAACGGAACTCTGACGTCTCGCTTCTGAGGCGCCTCTGAGCTGCGCTATTCCAAATCGTGTCCGACGTATAGGTGGATGCGGTGATGTGTCGTGCACGCGCAGTGGCGACTGCTCTCTCCGGGTGAAGCCTTGATTGGCTGCAATTGCGTGTTTGATGCGGCCGAATGGCGGTATTGAGTGCCCCGTTGGAACCCATTCGTAGGAGGAGATTGCCCATTGACTTTTATGTACCAAACATTGTCTTACTACATGCAACTGAGTAAATTCCGGTGTGATGTAATCGTTCGAGTGAAAAATTGTGTTTTGATGTAACGCGACCTGTTTCGTGAGTGGCCCTCTGCTGCTCGGCGTGTCGTGCGACTAGGCTGGCGGCCGTGGGGAGCGTGGCGAGCCGCTGGCTGGTGCCGGCCGTGGTGGTGATCACCGGAGCCGCGGTGGCGGCCGGAATGGTGGGCCGGACCGTGTACGCCCGCCCGGCCGAGGCCAAGGGCACACCGGCGGTCGAGTCGTCGGTCGTGGGCACGCTGCCGGGGTCCGCGGAGGTGCGGCTGAGCCCGGACTCCTTCACCCACCCGGACCGGACCTCGGTGCAGCGGGTGCTGCAGGAGTACTTCGACGCGATCAACGCCGGGGACTTCGTCTCGTGGCGTGGGGTGGTGTCGGCCCGGCGGGTGTCCGGGACGCCCGAGGCGAGCTGGGTGTCGGCGTACGAGACCACTCGTGACGGCGGGATGGTGGTGCAGCGGATCGAGTCGGACGTGGTGGGGCGGCGGCTTCGGGTGCTGTTGTCTTTTGTGTCCACTCAGGACGTTGCGAAGGCGCCGCCCGCGTTGCCGGAGGGGTGCATTCGGTGGCGGGTGGTGTACGTGCTGGTGTGGGAGGGTGGGGAGTTGAAGGTGGACGAGGCTGCGGAGAACCGGAACCCCCAGATGGAGAAGTGCTGAGCTTTGGTCGCGGGTTCGCGGCTTGTGCGGGTGGTTGGGGTTGCGGGCGGCCTGTTGCTGTTGCGTGCTTCCCCTGGGGCTCTGCCCCAGACCCCGGCAATCTGATCAGGGGGTAGCGCCGCGGGCAGGTAGATGGCACGCCTGCCACTTAGAGCGGCTGCCTGTTGCTTGGTTTGGTTGCGGTGGCGGTGGGGTCCCATCCCAAGCCGCACCAAGAGCGGGCCTCAGGTGCAGCAAGAGCTGTGGCGCGACTCGTGATGGGACCCCACCGCCGGTTCCTCTTTGCCAAAGACGGCTCGCCTCCGGCATCGCACCGATCCCACCGCTCGCCTGCCGTGCCTCTCCCGCCTCCCGGCCCCGCGCCCCGCCGCCTTTCCCCGCACAGCACAACGCCCCGGTCTGCGGAGCAGACCGGGGCGTGCGGTGGAGCGTGTGGGCTAGGCCGGGGTGAAGGCCAGCGCCACGTTGTGGCCGCCGAAGCCGAACGAGTCGTTCACGGCGGCCTCCAGCTTGATCTTGCGGGGTTCGCCCGCCACCACGTCCAGCGTGACGGCCGGGTCGAGGTTCTCCAGGTTGAGCGTCTGGGGAACGATGCCGTCGCGGATCGAGAGGACGGTGACGATGGCCTCTACCGCTCCCGCTGCGCCCAGCAGGTGGCCCAGTGCGCCCTTCGGCGCGGTCAGGACCGGGTGGTCGCCGATCGCCTTGCGGATCGCCACGGTCTCCGCGACGTCGCCCACCGGGGTGGAGGTCGCGTGGCAGTTCACGTGGCCCACGTCGGCCGGGTCGATGCCGCCCGAGCGCAGGGACGCCGCGATGGCACGGGACTGGCCCACGCCCTCGGGGTCCGGGGCGGTGATGTGGTAGCCGTCGGCCGAGGTGCCGATGCCGGCGAGCTTGCCGTAGATCTTCGCGCCGCGGGCCTCGGCGAACTCCCGGCGTTCCAGGACCATGACGCCCGCGCCCTCGCCGAGGACGAAGCCGTCGCGGCCCGTGTCGAACGGGCGTGAGGCCTTCTCCGGCTCGTCGTTGCGGGTGCTCATGGTGCGGGCCTGCGAGAAGCCCGCCACCGGGATGGCCGTGATGCACGCTTCGGCGCCGCCCGCTACGACCACGTCGGCTTCGCCGGACTTGATCATGCGGTAGGCCCAGGCGATGGCCTCGGCGCCCGACGCGCAGGCGGAGACCGGGGCGTGCACGCCCGCCTGTGCCTTGAGCTCCAGGCCGACGTGGGCGGCCGGGCCGTTCGGCATCAGCATCGGGACGGTCAGCGGCGACACCTTGCGCAGGCCCTGCTGCTCCAGGAGGTCGTCCTGGGTCAGGAGGGTGATCGCGCCGCCGATGCCGGTGCCGATGATGACGGCGAGGCGCTGGCGGTCGACGGTGTCGTCGTCGTGGCCCGCGTCGGACCACGCCTGGCGGGACGCCACGATGGCGACCTGCTCGGAGCGGTCCAGGCGGCGTGCCTCGACTCGGGGGAGCACCTCGGTCGGGTCCACCACGAGCTGCGACGCGATCTTGACCGGCAGGTCGTACTTCTCGACCCAGTCGTGGGTCATGGGGCGAACCCCGCTCTTGCCGGCCAGCAGCGCGTCCCAGGTGGACGTGACATCACCACCGAGCGGGGTGGTGGCACCCAGCCCGGTGATGACGACCTCGATGCCCGAAGTCACTTGTTGCTGGTGATGTAGTTCACCGCGTCACCAACGGTCTTGAGGTTGGCCAGCTCGTCGTCCGGGATCTTCACGCCGAACTTGTCCTCAGCCTGGACGGCGATCTCGACCATCGACAGCGAGTCGATGTCGAGGTCGTCCACGAAGGACTTCTCAGCGGTGACGTCGTCGGCGGCAACGCCGGCGACCTCTTCGACGATCTCGGCAAGACCGGACAGGACGTTGTCGCTCACTGAAGTTCCCTTTCGATTGAAACGGTGGAAGAACTCATGGGCACCGGACCACCTGTCCCGCGTAGGACAGGCCCGCGCCGAAACCGACCATCAGCACGACATCTCCCGAGGAGATCTCGCCTGCCGACCTCATGTGGTCCAGTGCCATGGGGATCGAGGCCGAGGAGGTGTTGCCGGATTCGACGATGTCTCGAGCGATCTTCAGGTCCTCGCGCGCACCATTCTTGTGCAGGCGCTTGGCGATGGCCTCGATGATCCTGAGGTTGGCCTGGTGCGGGGCGAACACGTCCACGTCGGACAGTTCGACACCCGCGAGCTCGGCGGCGCGCAGCGCCACCGGGGCGATCTGGGTCGTGGCCCACCGGAAGACCGTCTGGCCCTCCTGGTGGATGAACGAGTCGCGGTCGTCGATGCGGATGACCTCGGACATGCTGCCGTCCGAGCCCCACGCGACGGGGCCGATCTCGTTCGTCTCACCGGCGCCGACCACGACGGCACCCGCGCCGTCCGCGAAGATGATCGCGGTCGAGCGGTCGTCCTGGTGGGTCCAGTCGGTGAGCTTCTCGGCACCGATGACGAGGAAGTTCTTCACGGTGCCGGCGCGGACGATGTCCGCGGCCGTCGCGACGGCGTAGCAGAAGCCCGCGCACGCGGCGTTCAGGTCGAACGCGGCCGCGGCCTTGATGCCGAGGCGGGTGGCGACCTGCGCGGCGGCGTTCGGGATGGTCGACGGCATGGTGCACGTCGCCACGATCACGCCGCCGATGTCCTCCGGGGTGAGGCCCGCGTCCTCGATCGCCTTGGTGCCCGCGAGGACGGACATGTCGACGACACCCTCGTCCTTCGCGGCCACGCGGCGGTTCACGATGCCGACGCGCTCGCGGATCCACTCGTCCGAGGTGTCCATGCGCGCGGCGAGGTCGTGGTTGCTCACGACGGTCTCGGGCTGGTAGCTGCCGAGCCCGATGATGCGGCTACCCGCGGCTGCCTGCGGGGCCTGGAAGGTCGTCACTTATCGGCTCCAACGGTCTCGATGAGCTCCGAGACCTTCTCCAGCTGGTCGGGGGTCTTCAGGGCGAGGGTCGCGGTGCCCTTCATCGCACGCTTGGCGAGACCCGTCAGCACGCCGGCGGGCGGCAGTTCGAGCGAGCCCGCGACACCCTTCTCGACGAAGGTGGCCTGGCAGAGGTCCCAGCGGACGGGGCTCGTGACCTGGGTGACCAGGCGCGACAGCACCTCGGCGCCCTCGGTGACGAGCTGACCGTCCTTGTTGGACACCAGCGGCAGCGACGGGTCCTGCGTGGTCACTTCGGCGGCACGCGCGCGCACGGCGTCTTCCGCGGGCGCCATGTACTTGGTGTGGAACGCGCCCGCGACGGCCAGCTTGCGGATCTTCGCCGGGCCGGGCGGGTTCTCGACGAGCGCGTCGAGCGCGGAGTGCGGACCGGCCGCGACGATCTGGCCCGCGCCGTTGCGGTTCGCGGGCACGAGACCGAGCTCCTCGAGGCGCGCGAGCACCTCCGGCTCGTCACCGCCGAGCACCGCGGCCATGCCGGTCGGCTCCAGGGCGCACGCCTGCGCCATCGCGGCACCGCGCACGGCGGCCAGCGCGACGGCGTCGTCGGCGCTGATGACGCCCGCGACGGCGGCCGCGGCGAGCTCGCCGACCGAGTGGCCGCCGACGATCACGGCGGAGGGCAGTTCCACGCGCTTGCGCAGCTCACCGAACGCGAGCACGGCGAGAGCCACGACCAGCGGCTGGGTGATCGCGGTGTCGACGATCTCGTCGGCCTCCGCGGTGGTGCCGAGGCGCACCAGGTCCAGGCCCGTGATCTCCGACCACGTCCGGACCTGCTTCTCCGCCCCCTCCAGTTCGAGCCAGGGGGTGAGCATGCCGGGCGTCTGGGACCCTTGTCCGGGCGCGAGGAGTGCGATCACGTCGATTACTAAAGCCGGTGAACCCACTGGTACCCCATGTCGTGAAGAACGAAGTACGGCGATCGTATTTGTAGAGACCCTACAAAAGTGACTCCCAGGTGAACGCTGCGCGACGTAACCCCAGCTCAGCGCTATACAGGGTCGTTCGGCCCTCACCCCAACGGCTGTGTGCGAAGTCCGTCACAGGCCGTTCGCTACCACAGGCCCCGGGAGCGCGCTAGGCGTCCTACAGACAATGCGACGCGAAGCACAAGCGCGTCTCGAGCGTCATGTGCATTTCTTCCCGTCATTTCCTGAACGCGCCGAAGGCGATATCTGACCGTGTTCGGGTGCACGAACAGTCTTTTCGCGCACGTCTCCAGCACGCCCCCGACCTCCAGGAACGCGTCCACGGTCTCCAGCAGCGCGCCGCCCGCGTCCTCCAGCGGCCGGGCGACCCGGTCCACCAGCTGCCACTCGGCCTCCGGGTCGCCTGCCAGCGCCCGTTCCGGCAGCAGGTCGAGCGACCGGACGGGCCGGGGCGCGGCGGGCCAGCCGACCACGGCGCGCAGGCCGCTCAGCGCGTCACTGGCGCTGCGGTGGGCCTCGGACAGGCTGGCCACCGTCGGGCCCGCGACGACCGGCCCCTCGCCGAAGCCCTCGGCGATGCGCCCCAGCACGTCCTCCCCGGTCTCCGTCGGCCCGCCGAGCACGACGACCAGCCGCGAGCCCTGCACGGACAGCAGCACCGGCCGCCCGGCGCGGGCCGCCTTGCTGCGCACCGAGTAGATGATCGCGGGCGGGTCCTCGCCGCCGGGATTGCCGACCAGCACCGTCGCCTCCAGCGCGGGGTCCCAGCCCAGCGCCGCCGCGCGGGAGAGCAGCGACTCCTCGGGGTCGCCACGCACGATGCCGTCGACGACCAGCGCCTCCAGGCGGGCGTCCCACGCGCCGCGCGCCTCGGCGGCCGCCGCGTAGGAGGTGGCGGCGGAGAACGCGATCTCCCGCCCGTACCGCAGCACGCCCTCCATCAGCAGCGCGCGCTCGGCGTCGTCGGCCGCCATCTCCGGCAGCTGCCCCTCGAACAGCTCCAGCGCGATCCTGACCAGCTCGACGGTCTGCCGCAGGCTGACCCAGCGGGAGATGTCCTTGGGGGCGCTGCGGAACGCGTCCGCCGTCAGCCGGATCGCCTGCTGCCGGTCGTGCAGCCACTCGCAGAACCCCGCGACGCCGTTCTGGATCAGCAGCAGGACGCTCGCCCGCTGGTCCGCGGGCATCCGGGCGAACCACGGCAGCCGCCGCTCCATCTCGGACACGCTGGCGGTCGCGAGCGAGCCCGACGCGCGTTCGATCTTGCGC
This sequence comes from Lentzea sp. HUAS12, assembly GCF_024125735.1. Classification (NCBI taxonomy): domain Bacteria; kingdom Bacillati; phylum Actinomycetota; class Actinomycetes; order Pseudonocardiales; family Pseudonocardiaceae; genus Lentzea; species Lentzea sp. HUAS12. The sequence continues at coordinate 5,199,127 of NZ_CP099738.1, read as the reverse complement.
ATGGTGCGGGCGGAGAGCGTCGGCGGGTGCTCCTCCTTCGCCTTGCTGCTGGTCATACCCGCAGCTTAGGGCCAGTCGGGCCCCATCACCGGTACGGGTGACACAACCCATGGACCCGTGTGAACCCCCATACCTTCGGGCAGCAGAGATCTTTCGGTCCGGCGCGGAGGTTCGATCTTGCACAGGTTCCCGGTACTCGCCCTGAGCGTGGTGACCCTGCTGACGACGACTGCGATCGCCTCGGCCGATCCTCCCGACCCCCTCGCCGAGTTCCACGCGCAACCGGTCAAGTGGGCGCCGTGCAGCGGAAAACTCGCCGAACTGGAGTGCACCACGCTCGTCGCGCCGCTCGACTACGCGAAACCGGGCGGGGACAGGATCAACCTGACGGTCAGCCGCAGGAAGGCCGCGGCCGCCGACCGCAGGCGCGGTGTGCTGTTCACCAATCCGGGTGGACCTGGCGGTTCGGGGCTCGGGCTGCCGCTGTTCCTGATGAAGTCCGAGCTCGCGCAGGTCTACGACCTGATCGGCATCGACCCGCGCGGCGTCGGCGGCTCGACGGCGCTGAACTGCCGCAGCGCGCCCGCGATCGCCGCGCCCGAGTCCCGGCCCGCGGACGGCGAGTTCGGCAAGTGGGCGGCCGAGGCCCGCGAGGCCGAGGAGGCCTGCCAGACCTCGGGCGGCGGGATCCGGCAGTTCATCAGCACCGCCAACACCGCGCGGGACATGGACGTCGTGCGGGCCGTCCTCGGCGAAGCGAAGATCAACTACCTGGGCTACTCCTACGGCACGTACCTCGGGGCGGTGTACGGGACGATGTTCCCGGGCCGGCTCGACCGCAGCGTGCTCGACTCCGCGGTGCACCCGGAGTGGATCTGGCACGAGCAGTTCCGCCAGCAGGCCATCGCCTACCGGCAGGACGTCGAGGCGTGGGCGGCGTGGGTGGGGGAGCGCGCCGAGAAGTTCGGGCTCGGCAAGTCGCGGGACGAGGTGCTCGCCGAGGTCGAGAAGGTCGCGGTGAAGCTGCGCGCCACGCCGGTCGGCGAGTACGACCAGTCCTCCTTCGACGGCGCGGTGGGCGTCGGCGCCCGCTACCGTCCACTGTGGTCGGACCTGGCGTCGATCGTGACCAAGCTGCGGTCGGGGGAGCAGCCCGCGAACGCCGAGGGCGCCAAGGCCGGGCAGGTGCTCACGAGGACCGGGTTGCAGGAACTGCGCTCCGGCGTGTTCGACACGGTCACCTGCGAGTCGGACTGGCCGACGGACCTGCACGTCTACTACGAGGACATGCGGATGTTCCGCGAGCGCTACCCGTACGGCTTCGGGATCGTGCGGGCCGCGCCCATGACGTGCACGTTCCGCGCGTTCACGCCGCCGGAGGCGCCGGTCAAGCTCGCGCGCGAGGGCTACCCGATCGGCGTCGTCGTGCAGTCCGAGGGCGACACGCAGACCCAGTACGCGGGCGGCCCGGCGATGGCGCGGCGGCTCGGGCACAACCTGATCACCGTCACCGACGAGGGCAAGCACGGCCTCTACAACGGCGGCAACAAGTGCGTGGACGACAAGGTCAACCGGTACCTCGTCGACGGGGCGCTGCCGGGCAGCAGTTCCGAGTGCGCCGGCGACCCGCGGCCGGACGTGCCGAAGGACGGGCAGGGCGGCTCGGCGCTGACGTTGTCACCGGAGGGCATCCAGGCCTACCTGGACGGCCGCGGGTTCTCCGCGCGGCCCTAGCGACCGGCGGGAGGAATGTGGAAGGGCCCGCCACGGAGCGTGGCGGGCCCTTCCCTCTCCCCGGTCCCCACCGGTCCTTCCACTCTGGACTGTATTGAGACAAAAATCCACGTCAGCCACCCTTTCGTGTAGCAGTGTCGAAGTTGAACGGCGGTGTGATCCGCGAAACGATCAGACGGTCGGATCTTCACTCACCGCAACTTTTGTTCTAGGAGGGCCCGTGGGCTCGCAAATCACCGAGGGCCTGGGCCAGGCGTGGGCGATGATCGCCACGTTCGTGCCGAAGCTGCTCGGCTTCCTCGTCGTGCTGCTCATCGGCTGGTTCATCGCCAAGGCACTGGCCAAGGGCGTCCAGTTCCTGCTCAAGCGCGTCGGCTTCGAAAAGCTGGTCGACAGGTCGGGCCTCAACGGCGCGATGCGGCAGTCGTCGATGGACGCCTCCGGTCTGATCTCCAAGATCGTGTACTATTTCGTGCTGCTCATCGCGCTGCAGCTGGCGTTCGGCGTCTTCGGCGCCTCGAACCCGGTCAGCACGCTGCTCAACGAGGTCATCGCGTACCTGCCGCGCATCGTCGTCGCGCTGGTGCTCGTGATCGTCGCGTCCGCGATCGGCACCGCCCTCAAGGGTCTCGTGACCGGCGCGCTCGGCCAGCGGTCGTACACGAAGCTCATGGGCAACATCACCTACGGCTTCGTGATGGCGCTCGGCATCATCGCGGCGCTCAACCAGCTGGGCATCGCCGTCTCGGTGACCATGCCGGTTCTCATCGCGGTGCTCGCGACCGTCGCCGGCGTGATCGTCATCGGTGTCGGCGGCGGCCTGGTCCGCCCGATGCAGCAGCGCTGGGAGGGCTGGCTGGCCCGCGCGCAGGACGAGGCCCAGGCCCAGTCCCCGATGCCGCGCGCGTCGCAGGAGATGCCGCAGAACGTCGGTGCCCGCATGGGTGACGCGCCGACGCCTCCGTCGGGCATGCCGATGACCGACCGGTAGGTCTGATCTCGACGGAAGGGCCCGCGCTGGAGCAGCGCGGGCCCTTCTTCGCGTTTTAGGTCGTTCTCCAGTTGCGGTCTACCAGGGGCGGCGAACCTCGGTTCCACGTGACGGTGGAGGAGACGTTCCATGAAAGCCCTGGTGCTGTCCGGAGGCGCGGGAACACGCCTGCGACCATTCAGCTACTCGATGCCGAAACAACTGATCCCGATCGCCAACAAGCCCGTCCTCGAGTACGTGGTCGACAACCTGCGCGAGATCGGGATCACCGAGATCGGCATCATCGTCGGCGACCGCGCTCACGAGATCTCCGACGTGCTGGGCGACGGATCCGCCCTGGGCGTGGCGATCACGTACATCCCGCAGGACGCGCCGCTCGGGCTCGCGCACTGCGTGAAGATCGCGCGGCCGTTCCTCGGCGACGACGACTTCGTGATGTACCTGGGCGACAACATGCTCGTCGAGGGGATCTCCGAGATCGCCGACGAGTTCGCGGCGAACCGGACGTCCGCTCAGGTCGTCGTCTACAAGGTGCCGGACCCGCGCGCGTTCGGCGTCGCCGAGGTGGACGAGAACTCGCGGGTGACGCGGCTGGTCGAGAAGCCGCAGGAGCCGCGCAGCGACCTCGCCATGATCGGCGTGTACTTCTTCACCCCGCGCATCCACGAGGCCGTGGACGCGATCGAGCCGTCGTGGCGCGGCGAGCTCGAGATCACCGACGCGTTGCAGTGGCTGGTGACGAACGACCGCGACGTGCGGGCGCGGATCTACTCGGGGTTCTGGAAGGACACCGGGAAGGTCGAGGACGTGCTGGAGTGCAACCGCGAGGTGCTGCAACGGCTGCGCACCGACGTCCAGGGCATCGTCGACGAGGAGAGCACCCTCATCGGGGACGTCGTGGTCGAGGAGGGCGCGCGCGTCGTCCGGTCGTGCATCGTCGGGCCCGCGATCATCGGCGCCGGCACGCTGGTCGAGGAGTCGATCATCGGCCCGTACACGGCGATCGGCGCGGACTGCCGGATCACCGAGTCCGGGGTGTCCGACTCGATCGTGCTGTCCGGTGCCCACGTGCACGACGTGTCCGGCATCGAGACCTCGTTGATCGGGCGGAAGGCCCGGGTCGGCTCGGCGAAACAACACCGGCTGGTCGTCGGTGACGACGCACATGTGGAGGTGGCGGCGTGAAGCTGCTGGTCACCGGCGCTGCCGGGTTCATCGGCTCGCACTACGTCCGCACTCTCCTCGACGGCGGGTACGCGGGCTACGAGGACGCGCACGTCACCGTGCTGGACAAGCTGACGTACGCGGGCAACCGCGCGAACCTGCCCGAGTCGCACCCGCGGATGACGTTCGTGGAGGGCGACATCTGCGACCTGGAGCTGTTGCTGGAGCTGCTGCCCGGCCACGACGCCGTGGTGCACTTCGCGGCCGAGTCGCATGTGGACCGTTCGCTGACGGCCGCCGCGGACTTCGTGCTCACCAACGTCCTCGGCACGCAGACGGTGCTGGAGGCCTGCCGCCGCACCGGGGTCTCGCGGGTCGTGCACGTGTCGACCGACGAGGTGTACGGGTCGATCGACGAGGGCGCGTGGACGGAGACCTGGCCGCTGCTGCCGAACTCCCCGTACGCCGCCTCGAAGGCGTCGAGCGACCTGGTCGCCCGCTCGTACTGGCGCACGCACGGACTCGACGTGTCGATCACGCGCTGCTCCAACAACTACGGGCCGTACCAGCACCCGGAGAAGCTCATCCCGTTGTTCATCACGAACCTGTTCAACGGCCTGCAGGTGCCGCTGTACGGGGACGGGTCGAACGTGCGGGAGTGGCTGCACGTCTCCGACCACTGCCGGGCGATCCAGCTGGTGCTGACCTCGGGGCGCTCCGGCGAGATCTACAACGTCGGTGGCGGCAACGAGCGCACCAACCTGCAGATCACCGAGGCCCTGCTGGACCTGTGCAGCGCGGGGCCGGCTCTGGTCAAGCGGGTGGCCGACCGGCTCGGGCACGACCTGAGGTACGCGCTCGACGACACGAAGATCCGCGAGGAGCTCGGCTACGAGCCGCTGGTGTCGTTCGAGCAGGGCCTCGCGGACACGGTCGCCTGGTACCGCGACCACCCGGCGTGGTGGAAGCCGTTGCGGGACTTCACGTCCTGATCCAGTCCCGAAGGCGGTCGCACTCCTCGGCGACCGCCTTCCGCCTGCTCGGCGGCAGGTCGTCGATGTACTCGACCTCGACCGTGCGCTGCTTGGTGATGGACCAGGTGGCGACGACGAAGCCGTCCACCAGGACCGTCGGCTTGCCGCCGACGACCACGCCGAGCCGGTCGTCCGCGATGACGCGCCGGCGGTCGGCGTGGGCGAGCAGGACGTTGTCGAACTCGGGCAGGAGCCGGACCGGGACGTCGGTGTCCGGGCCGGGCCGCGGGGCGTCCGGGAGGTCGAACAGCTCCTTGCCTGCCTCGGTGCGGAACGTCACGAGCTCGGGCCTGAGCTCGTCGAACACCTCGCCGAGCCTGGTGAGGCCGGACCACTGCTGGGCGTCCATGACCGTGGCGGGGCCGAACGCGGTCAGGTAGCGCAGGACCAGTTCCCGCCTGGCCATGGCCTGCTGCGGTGCGTCGAGCCAGGTCTCGACGGTCGTGCAGACCGCCCTGCCGCTCCGGTGCCACAGGCCGCGCGGCGGGAGCTGGACGAGGGCCAGCTTGTTGCGCAGGGCGTTGCCGAGGACGGTGTGCTCGCGGTCGGGCCAGAGCTCCTTGAGCTGCTTGCCCGCGTCCGCGGTGCCCTGTGGTGTGGTTTCCAGGATCGTGCGGCCGGCTTCGGCGACGGCGTCGAGGTCGAGGCCTCGCAAGCGTTTGGCGAACGGGCCGCTCTGCAATTCGCGGTCGAGCCGGAGCTGCATGTGGGGGCGCAACGCGAGCGCGTCCCGTGCGCTGACCAGGTGGATCGTGCCGCGCATCAGCAGGATCCGCACCGCCTCGCGGGTGATCAGCAGGTCTTCGAGCTCCTGCGGCCGGAAGTCTTTGAGGCGGGTCCAGAGGCCGACGTAGGGCGACTTCGGTTCCTGCGCCTGGATGCCGAAGAGGTGCTCGATGGTGGCGAGCGCGCTCCGGTCGGCGCGCTCGCGCAGCATCTGGCGTTCGATCAGCGCCCGGTTGAGGGCCTGCAGGCCGAGTGTCCCCATCGGGACAGACTAGAACCTGATGAACGCGAACCCGGTGCCGTTGGGGCGTTCGCCGTCGTGCACGACCAGGAGGTTGAGCTTGCCGAGCACGATGTCGGCGCCGTCGGAGTGCTCGACGTCCTTGACCCTGAAATCCCTGAGCGGCTTCATGTCGGCCTTGCGGTAGGCCACGAACCGGGAGTCGCCCTGGCTGGAGGCGAGCAGCACGTCGTCCGCGATCGTGAGGCCCTCGGCGTCGGCTTCGAGCCACTGGCCGCCGAAACCGGGGTCGGGACCGTCGGGCACGCACTCCTCGGTCTCGGGGTCGTACTTCTGCGGGGCACCCCAGGAGCGGACCTTGTCGACGAGCTGCGGCTGGCCGAAACCGTTCGCGCGCAACGGGATGCGCCAGATGCCGACGTCCTCCTGTGCGGCGTACAGGGTGTTCGTCCTCTCGTCGATCACCATGCCCTCGACCTGCGGGCCCTCGCCGGGCTCACCGCAGACGGTCCACTGCTCGCCGTTCGGCAGGGTGAAGGTGCTCGGGAGGTCCAGAGTGGACACCTTCCTGGTGTCGTAGGTCCTGCCCTTCTGCACCTGGAGGAGCGCGATGCTGGTCTTGTTGCGGCGGCTGGTGACGACGACGTCCCTGCCGCCCACCTTGCCGGCGGCGAGGCCGTAGACGGTGTGCTGGTCGTCGACCTCTGCCTCGGTCTGGGAGAACACCGGCCTGGTCGCCGGGTCCGTGACGTCGCGAGCACCGCGTTCGTCCACTTGGAACACCCGGATGCGGTCGCGGCCGCGGTCGCTCACGAACGCCAGGTCACCGAGGACGTCGACGTTGTTGAAGCGGCCGGGCTTGGCGTCCGGGGTCGGTGGCGCGGGTGCCGGGTACACGCCGATCGTGCGGCCGTTCAGGTCGAACGCCGCCAGGCCGCCTTCCTTGAGCGTGCCCAGGACCACACTGCGTTCGGTGTCGCGCGGGTTCACCCAGATGGCCGGGTCGTCCGCGTCGGCGGGCTCCTCGAACGTCTGCGTGATCACCGTGGGTGTGATGACGGGCGTCGCGGGAGTGGTGAGGAACAAAGGCACGAGCGCGAGTGCTAAGGAAGATGACATGGTGGGACCGTAGGAAACACCGGTGTACTGCGACTGAACCGCGGGGGAACAACCGTGTGGTACGAGCTGGGATTGACGATCTTCGGGCAGAAGATCGCGTACACGGAGCTGGTCGGGCAGGTGCTCGCGCTCGCGGTGGTGTTCCTCGCGCAGCGCCGTTCACTCTTGACCTGGCCCGTTCAGCTGGTGTCGGTCGCCCTGCTGTTCACCGTCTACATGTCGGCGCACCTGGGCGGACTCGCGACGCGGCAGGTGGCCGTCGGCGCGATCGCCGTCTACGGCTGGTACGCGTGGGTGCGGCGCCGTGACCCGGTCTTCGGCGTGGTGGTGCGCAAGGGCTCCTGGCGCGAACGGCTCGCGGTCGCCGGCGTCTTCGTCGTCGGCACAGTCGCGTTCGCGCTGGTCCTCGACGCGCTGGACGCCTCGTGGGCGCCGTGGCCGGACGCCGCGATCTTCGTCGGCACGGTCCTCGCCTTCGCGCTGCAGGGCCTCGGCCTGGTGGAGTTCTGGCTGGTGTGGCTGGTGGTCGACGCCGTCGGCGTGCCGCTGCAGATCCAGTCGGGCCTGTACTTCAGCGCGTTCGTCTACGTGATCTTCGCGGGCCTGGTGGTCCACGGCTTCATCGACTGGAACCGCACCGCCCGCCGGTTGACACAGGCGGCAAAGTCTCCTCTATGAGGGGACTGTTGATCGCTCTGCTGACCGCTGTCTCGTCGCTGGTAGCCGTTCCCGCGCACGCTGCTCCCGAGCCGCGCACCGGGTTCGAGCTCACCGGCCAGTGGACCACCGAGTCCGGGGAACAGGCCTACCTGCGGGCCACCGGCCTGCCTGTCTCCCAGATCGGGACGACCGCCCAAGGCCGTCCCATCCAGCTCGTGCGCGCGGGCTCCCGCAACGCGCGCACGGTGGTTCTCTTCATCTGCTCCCAGCACGGCGACGAACCCGCGGGCCGCGAGGCGTGCCTGATCCGCATGCGCTCCCTGCCGCGCTCGTCCGACGTGACGTACCTCTTCGTCCCGAACGCCAACCCGGACGGCCGCGCCGCCGACACCCGCGGCAACTCCGCGGGCATCGACATCAACCGCGACCACCTGCTGCTGCGCACCGCCGAGGCCCGCGCGATGGCCGCCGTGATCCGCGACTGGCAGCCCGACGTCATCCACGACCTGCACGAGTTCGGTCCCTCCGAGCCGTTCTACGTGAAGGACGTGCTGTGGCTGTGGCCGCGCAACCTCAACGTGGCTCCCGGGGTGCACGACCTGTCCGAGACGCTGTCGCGCTCGTTCGTGAGGCCGTCGGTGGAGGCGGCGGGCCGCACGTCCGGCGTCTACGGCATCTTGATCGACCCGGAGACCGGCGAGCCGGCCGGGCAGATCGCGGGCGACGGTCAGGAACGCATCCTGCGCAACACCGGTGGCCTGAAGCACGGCATGGGGCTGCTGGTGGAGACCAACGTCGACAACGCGCCCCGCTTCCGCGTCGACTCGCACCTGCTGGCGTTGGACGGCACCCAGTCGTTCGTGCGCGCGAACCGCTCGGCCATCGAGGCCGCCAACGCCGCCTCCCGTGCCGTGCGGACCGGGCCGGTCTACTTCGGCGGCGCGGACAACCAGGCGCCGGATCCCGCCGATGTCGTGCCCGCGCCGTGCGGGTACGTGCTGACCGGAGCCCAGTACGTGGGCGTGCAGGACGAACTGGCGTTGCACGGGGTGGCTTCCCAGTACCTGCGCGGTGGTGACCGGATCGTGCCGTTGAAGCAGGACGCGCGGCCGTTGGTGCCGTTGCTGCTCGACGCGCGTGCGGATGGACCGCTCGTCGCGGGTCAGCCCGTCGCGCAGTGCTAGAACGGCGTGGTCGGATGGCGGCGTGATCGACCTGACCGCCCGGATGGAACGCAACCTCGCCGAGCACGCGTGCCACCTGCACCGCCACCTGCCCGGCGCGACCGTCACCGAGACGGATGACCTGCTCATCGCGGACAGCGGGCTGCCCGACGACACGTTCAACGTCGTCGCGGCGGCCCGCCCCACCGCCGACGTGGCCGGGGCGGTGCGCACCATCCGTGCCACCGGCCGCCCGTTCTCGTGGTGGGCCGGTCCTGACTCCGACGGCCTGGGGGAGCGGCTGCTCGCCGCCGGGCTCAGCCCGTCGGAGACGGAGACCGGCATGTGGCTCGACCTCGGCGGGCCGCTGCCCGAGGTGTCCGGTCTCGACGTCCAAGCGGTGCGAACGCCGGAGCAGCTCGCCGACTACGCCGAGGTCCTCGCCGCGAACTGGGACCCGCCCGCAGCTACCGTTCGCCGCTTCTACGCCGATGCCGCCACGCACGCACTGACCAGTTCGGCGCGTTACCTCGTCGGGTACGTGGACGGCCGTGCGGTGTGCACGGCGGAGGTGTTCCTCCACGCCGGGGTCGCCGGGATCTACAACATCGCGACCCTCACGGATGCCCGTCGGCGTGGCTATGGCGGTGCGATCACGGCGGCCGCGTTGTGCACCGCACGTGCCGAGGGGTACCGCATTGCCGTCCTGCAGGCCTCTGAGGACGGCGAGAGGGTCTACCGGCGTCTCGGGTTCACCGTGGCCGGTCAGTTCACCGAGTACGCCCTCAGGGCGTGAAAAAGGGCCGCCCCGATCCGGGACGGCCCTTCCCCCGAGCTGCTGACTACGCGAGGCCCGCGTCCGAGGTGGACGGGCCGGCGGCCTGCACGTCGTCGATGCGGTACTTGCGGGCTGCTTCGACGACCTTCGACTGCTCGACCTCGCCGCGGCGGGCCAGGGAGGCCAGCGTGGCGACGACGACGGACTCCGCGTCCACCAGGAAGTGGCGGCGCGCGGCCGGGCGGGTGTCGGAGAAGCCGAAGCCGTCCGTGCCCAGGGTCGTCATGTCGGTCGGGACGTACGGGCGGATCAGGTCCGGGATCGCCGACGCCCAGTCGGACACGGCGACGACCGGGCCCTCGACGTCCTTGAGGACCTGCGTCACGTACGGCACGCGCGGCTCGGCGTCCGGGTGCAGCAGGTTGTGGCGGTCGGTCTCGACGGCGTCGCGGCGCAGCTCCGAGTACGACGTGGCGGACCACACGTCCGCGGAGACGCCCCACTCGTCGGCCAGCATCTGCTGGGCCTTGAGCGCCCACGGGAGGCCCACACCGCTGCCGAGCAGCTGAGCACGCGGGCCACCGGTCCGCGGGCCCTCCTGGTAGCGGTAGAGGCCCCGCAGGAGGCCTTCCACGTCCAGGCCCTCGGGCTCGGCCGGCTGCACGTACGGCTCGTTGTAGACCGTCATGTAGTAGAAGATGTTCTCGGCGTTCTCGCCGTACATCCTGCGCAGACCGTCCTTGACGATGTGCGCCACCTCGAACGACCACGCCGGGTCGTACGCGATCACGGCCGGGTTCGTGTGCGCCAGCAGGATCGAGTGGCCGTCGGCGTGCTGCAGGCCCTCACCGGTCAGCGTGGTGCGGCCCGCGGTGGCACCCAGCACGAAGCCGCGCGCCATCTGGTCCGCCGCCGCCCACAGGCCGTCACCCGTGCGCTGGAAGCCGAACATCGAGTAGAAGATGTAGATCGGGATCATCGGCTCGCCCTGCGTGGCGTAGGACGTGCCGACCGCCGTGAACGACGCCGTGGAACCCGCCTCGTTGATGCCCTCGTGCAGGATCTGGCCCTGCTCGGACTCCTTGTAGGCGAGCATCAGGTTGGCGTCCACCGAGGTGTACGCCTGGCCGTTCGGGTTGTAGATCTTCTGCGTCGGGAACATGGAGTCCATGCCGAACGTTCGTGCCTCGTCCGGGATGATCGGCACGATGCGCGGACCGATCTCCGGGTCCTTCGCGAGGTCGCGGACGAGCCGGACGAACGCCATCGTCGTGGCGACCTCCTGCTTGCCCGAACCGCGGCGCACGCCTTCGTAGACCTTGTCGCCCGGCAGCACGAGCGCCTTGGACTTGGTGCGGCGCTCCGGTACGAACCCGCCCAGCTGGCGACGGCGTTCCTGCATGTACTGGATCTCCGGCGAGTCCTGCCCGGGGTGGTAGTACGGCGGCAGGTACGGGTCGGCCTCGAGCTGCTCGTCCGAGATCGGGATGCGCAGGCTGTCCCGGAAGCCCTTCAGGTCCTCCAGGGTCATCTTCTTCATCTGGTGCGTCGCGTTGCGGGCCGCGAAGTGCGGGCCGAGCGAGTAGCCCTTGATGGTCTTGGCGAGGATCACGGTCGGCTGGCCGACGGTCTCGGTCGCCGCCTTGTAGGCCGCGTAGACCTTGCGGTAGTCGTGGCCGCCGCGCTTGAGGTTCCACACCTCGTCGTCGCTCATCGCGTCGACGAGAGCCTTCGTGCGCGGGTCACGGCCGAAGAAGTGCTCCTTGACGTACGCGCCGTCGTTCGCCTTGTACGTCTGGTAGTCGCCGTCCGGCGTGCTGTTCATCAGGTTGACGAGCGCGCCGTCGCGGTCCGCGTGCAGCAGCGCGTCCCACTCGCGGCCCCAGACGACCTTGATGACGTTCCAGCCGGCGCCGCGGAAGAACGACTCCAGCTCCTGGATGATCTTGCCGTTGCCGCGGACCGGGCCGTCGAGGCGCTGCAGGTTGCAGTTGACCACGAACGTCAGGTTGTCGAGCTGCTCGTTCGCGGCGAGCTGCAGCAGGCCGCGCGACTCCGGCTCGTCCATCTCGCCGTCGCCGAGGAACGCCCACACGTGCTGGTCGGACGTGTCCTTGATGCCGCGGTCGCGCAGGTAGCGGTTGAACCGCGCCTGGTAGATCGCGTTCATCGGGCCGATGCCCATGGAGACCGTGGGGAACTCCCAGAAGTCCGGCATGAGGCGCGGGTGCGGGTACGACGGCAGGCCGCCGCCCAGACCGGCGTGCGAGTACTCCTGGCGGAAGCCGTCGAGCTGGTGCTCGGACAGCCGGCCCTCGAGGAACGCGCGGGCGTAGACACCGGGCGAGGCGTGACCCTGGATGAAGATCTGGTCGCCACCGCCGGGGTGGTTCTTGCCGCGGAAGAAGTGGTTGAAGCCGACCTCGTAGAGCGACGCGCTGGACGCGTACGTCGAGATGTGGCCACCGACACCCACACCGGGTCGCTGCGCGCGGTGCACCGTCATCGCGGCGTTCCAGCGGATCCACGCACGGTAACGACGCTCCACCTCCTCGTCACCGGGGAACCACGGCTCCCGCTCGGTGGGGATGGTGTTGACGTAGTCGGTGCTCGTCAGCGACGGCACGCCGACGTGGTTCTCACCAGCGCGTTCGAGCAGCCGCAACATCAGGTAGCGCGCCCGCTGCTGCCCGCCGCCCTTGAGCACCTCGTCGAACGACTCCAGCCATTCCGAGGTCTCCTCCGGGTCGATGTCCGGCAGGTGGGCTGCCAGACCGTCGCGAATGACACGCACCCGCTCGGGGCCGGTGTTCTGCGGGCTCAAGGTGTCTCCTCGGCTTCGTTGGCGGTACACGCGCTGGCCCGGAAGACCGTGCCACGCGCTCCTATCGTTGTCCTTGCGTGGCGACTTCGTCATCGCTACCGGTCGGTAGTTCTGGATCGTGTCGCTCACGCGCGCGCGATAAGAGGTATGTAGAGCATGCGTCATGCCAGTCTAGGGGTCATCACGGGGGTGTGCGTTACGGCGTGTCACGTGGTCAACAGTTGCGCCGGAGGTAGCTGACAGTGTTCGCTAGCCCGAGTAACGGACTTCAGCGGCAGTCTTAGGGCTGTCGCTCTTGCGTAGTTGGAGGAGTGAAAACCGTGGTCGCCGCGGAAGACGCCGGCAAGCTCGGCGTCGCCGACAAGCTCGGGATCGAATCAGGCATGGTCGTCCAGGAACTCGGCTGGGACGAGGACGTCGACGACAACCTCCGTGCCGCTGTCGAGGAGCGAATCGGGGGCGACCTCCTCGACGAGGAAGCCGACGAGACGGTGAGCGTCGTCCTGCTCTGGTGGCGGGAGGACGACGGCGACCTGGTCGACGCCCTGCTCGAGGCCACCGGGGTGCTCGCAGAGGACGGCGTGATCTGGGTTCTCACCCCGAAGACCGGCCGCCCCGGCCACGTGGAGCCTTCGGACGTCGCCGAGGCCGTGCCCACCGCCGGCCTGTCGCAGACCTCCAACATCAGCGTCGCCGACGACTGGGCGGGCATCCGCCTGGTGTGGCCGAAGTCCGCCAAGGCCAAGCGCTGACCTGACATAGGGTTGGACCACGGGCGTTCACGCGCCCGTGGGTCCTGTGTCTGGCTGGAGGGGTTCGTCTCATGGCGGTCGAGGTCGGTTCGGAAGCCCCGGACTTCACGCTCAACGACTACAACAAGCAGCCCGTGACGTTGTCGTCGTTCCGCGGCTCTCGTGCCGTGCTGCTGGTGTTCTACCCGTTCGCGTTCAGCGGCACCTGCCACGGCGAGCTGTGCCAGCTGCGCGACGAGATCGCGACCTACGAGGACGAGAACGTCCAGGTCCTCGGCGTGTCCGTCGACTCTCCGTTCGCGCTGAAGGCGTGGGCGAACCAGGAGGGCTACCGGTTCCCGCTGCTGTCCGACTTCTGGCCGCACGGGGCCGTCGCGCAGGCGTACGGGGTGTTCAACTCGTCCGCCGGCATGGCGCTGCGGGGCACGTTCCTGGTGGACGTCGACGGCGTGGTGCGCTTCGCCGAGGTGAACGGGCCCGGTGAGGCCCGCGATCAGGAAGCCTGGAAGAAGGCCGTGGCCTCGCTCAGGGCATGATGTAGTGGTACCCCGCGCGTCTCGTGGCGCCGGGTCGGGGCGTGTAGCTCAGCGGAAGAGCACTCGGTTTACACCCGAGCGGTCGCAGGTTCGATCCCTGTCGCGCCCACCAACCTCCCGGTCAGTCGTCCAGGACGCGGGCGAGGAGCATGGTGGCCGGGCCGAAGCCGGCTCGCTCGTAGAAGGACACCGAGCGTTCGCTCGGCGAGAGGACGATCCGGACGCAGCCCCGTTCGCGGGCGTGTGCGACAGCAGCGTCGAGCAGCATGGTTCCGACGCCGCGGTTGCGGTGAGCGGCGAGTACGAACGCGTTGCCGATGTACGCCCACCGTCCGGCCGGCCGTCCCGGTCGGGGCATCCTCTCGAACAGGGCGAAGTTCATCATGCCGACGGCTTCGCCGGAGAGCTCGGCCACGAACGTCGCCCTGCGTGACGCTTCTACGGCGTACCACTGGGCGAAGTGTTCCTCGAAGTCCTCGTCGTCGAGCGGATGTCCCGCCTGTTCTTCTGACCACGCTCGCCGCAGGGCCGCCAGCACTGCGGCGTCGTGTTCGTCGGCCTGCCGGATCGACACGGTGCGTGGAGACGTCATGATCCGTTGTTCTACACCTGAGCGGTCGCGTGGAATCGCGTAACGCCCTCACGTCGCCGGTCGAAGCAGCAAGGGCGTAGAACCCGCTGCCGCGCAGGAGGTCCGGTGCAGGACAGACCCGAGCAGAGACCGGCGTTCGAGACCACCAACACCGTCGAAGGCGACGTGGGCACCGCCACGCAGGTCGGCACCATCGGTGTCTTCCGCGGCAACACCTTCCTGTTCGACCTCGGGCCGCGGTGGGCCGTGGTGATCGTCGTCTGCCTTCTCGCGGCGGCGACGGCGGTGGCGGTGGTGTTCCTCCAGCGCTCTCCGGCCGAGCCTGCCGAACCGCTGGCCGTCGCCGTCAAGCCCGTCATGGACGGGTGCGACTTCTCCTGGGTGACGCCGAAGTCGCCGGCGGAGCTGGAGGCCGTGTCGGATCCGTCCGTGGGGCGCGAGCAGTGGGCCACGTGGGAGCACAGCAGGGACGGGGCGCAGGCGAGTGAGGCGGTGTTCACCGTCACCGCGCAGGGGCACGAGGCGACCAGCAACGTCGTGGTCACCGGGCTGCGGGTGAAGGTGCTGGAGCGGAAGCCGCCGCTGGCGGGGACGGTTCTGAGCACCCAGTGCGGTGAGCCGGTGTACTCGCACTACGTGGAGGTCGACCTCGATCGCGAGCAACCCGTCGGGTTTCCCGGTGCGCTGGACCCGGACACCGCCGCCGAGTTGTCGGCGCAGGGGTTGCGGGTCGATCCGATCCGGTTCCCGTACAGCATTTCCTCGACTCAGCCCGAGGTGTTCACCGTCGTCGCGCGGACGGCCTCCTGCGACTGCACGTGGGTGATCGAGCTCGACTGGTCGGCCGGTGGCCGGAGCGGGGTGCAGACGGTCCGGCACGACGGGAAGCCGTTCCGCACGACCAGTGCGGCGAACGCGGTCCACTGCTACATGAACGAGTCGTTCTCGTGTTCGTGATCACTGGAACGAATTGAGACGGTGCCGTACCTTGTTCGAGGTTTGCCACCTCCTAAGGACGACGAAGACCCGTGAAGCGCAAGGGCAAGACCGCGAAACCCGTCCCCGCCACCGTCACGCAGGAGCAGGTCAAGCTGCTCGCCCTGGTCGAGCAGGGCGGCGTGCACCGCGGCGCCACGCGCTGGTACCTCGAGCACCGGCCGGCCAAGGAGTGGGACGCGGACGACCTCGAAGTGCTGCGGCACAGGGACTGGATCACCTGGGAGCAGCCGGCGGACCACGGGATGGCGGCGCCCGTCGACATCACGGCGCAGGGGCGTGCGGCGTTGCGGCACCACCTGCCGGAGTGGGTGCTGGGGCGCAAGGCCATCGCCTCGGAGCCGCCCCGGTTGCCCTCGGTCGAGACGATCGGCGCGTTGGACTCGCTGCGTTAGCGCGGTAGAACGGTCTTGGTCGATTCCAAACGACGGAGGCGAAGACCGGCATGTCGAACCTGTTGGCCGGCGGCGATTTGCGCGCTCGTGAGCACCATCTGATCGAGGACGAGGCACGAGAAGAAGGCCCGTTGCACGCCGTGGTGTTGCCCAACGGCGTCAGGATGCAGGTTGTGACGGTGGGACTGGAGCTGACCCGTCAGCTGCTCACGGACCAGCGGCTCTCCAAGGACAGCGCGGCACTGCAGCGCGAGATCAAGCGGCAACTGGCGGAGTCGGGCAGCACACAGGAGAACCTCGCCGGGCTCTTCGGGCCGAGCATGCTCAACAGCGACAACCCGCAGCACGCGCGGCTTCGGGCGCTCGCGGTGAAGGCGTTCAACGGCAGGGCGGTGCAGCAGCTCGCGCCGCGCGTCGAGGAGATGAGCGCCGCGCTGATCGACGCGCTGCCCGAGGGCGAGGAGGTCGACCTCGTCGCGCGGCTCGCCGTGCCGATGCCCATGCACATCATCGGCGAGGTGCTGGGGCTGCCCGCGGGGGATCGCGCGCACGTCCGCGTGTTGATCGAGACGATGATGTCGATGGATCCCGAGGTGTCGCAGCCCGCGAGCGACGAGCTGGGTGCCTACTTCCACGGCCTGCTCACGGGCAACGCGCTGGACCCGCGGTCGTTGTTCGGCGTGGTGACCACCGCTGTCGACGACGACGGCGATCGCCTGAGCCACGACGAGCTGATGGCGATGGCGTTCCTCCTCGTCGTCGCGGGCCACGAGACGTCCGCGAGCCTCATCGCGAACGTGGTGCACGACGCGCTGGACAACGACCTGTGGCGCGCGGCCGCCGACGATCCCGGGTTGGTGCCCCGGCTCGTGGAGGAGACGCTGCGGCACAACCCGCCGGTCCGCAGCGCGACGCACCGGATCACCACCGAGCCGGTCGAGATCGCCGGCACGACGGTTCCCGCGGGCACGCTGCTGCTGATCAACCTCGGCTCCGCCGGACGCTGCCCGCGGGCGCACGAGGACGCCGCCGAGTACCGGCTCGACCGCGGGACCGCGGGCCACGCGACGTTCGGGCACGGCCCGCACTTCTGCCTGGGCTCGGCGCTCGCGCGGCTGGAGACCGAGACCGTGCTGCGGCACCTCACGAGCCGGTTCCCGGGCACGACCCTTGCGGGCGACGAGCAGCCCGAGGTGACGCACAACGACATCATGGCCAGCCTCAAATCGCTTCCGGTCGTCCTCCGCCGGTGACAGGCTGACCTCCGTGGAGATCATCCGAGGGGGACCTGAAGACGTCGACACGGCCGCGTTGATCTGGGCTCACGCGGTCAGCAGGCGGGACGGCTACGAGGCGCCGACGCTCGCAGAGGCGCGGCCGGGGGTGGAGAGCGCTCTCGCGAACGAGCGCCCGTTGCTGCTGATCGCGAGGGAGGGCGGCGAGGCGGTGGGCTTCGTCGCCGGAGGTCCACAAGGGACGGACGCCGCCTTCATCAACTACGTGGGCGTGCACCCCGACGCGTGGGGCAGGGGTGTCGGGGAGGCGATGCTGCGCGCCCTGCCCGGGGTCCTCGCCGAGCTCGGGTACGCGAGGGCGGAGCTGCTGGTCTTCGTCGACAACACACGGGGCGTGCGGCTCTACGAACGCCTCGGGTGGATCAAGGTCGGCGCCCCTGTGCCGCATCCGCGCAACGGCCGACTGGAGCAGCGCTACTCGTTCGCTTCCCCCATTTCGGCTCCTGGGGCGCGGGCCCGTTCGGTGGGGGATTAGGGGATGAACCCCAATGCGGCTGACCAGGGCTATCCCGAAGTCCATTTGAGACGTAACTTTTGCTCATGTCAGTGCGGACGTTCGCCGTCGTGGTCGGTCTCGCGTTCTTGTTCGGTGGGGGTGCGATCCTCTTCGTGTCGCTGGCCGTCGAGGCCCCGAGCGGGTCGTTGATCCCGTGCGGCAACAGCCTCGGGCTCGGCGCCGACGAGCCGGCGGCCTCGGCGGTCAGTCCGGCCTATGTGGACATCTGCGCCGACCTCAGGCAGCGCCGGCTGCTCTGGGGCCTGCCGGTGATCGGGGTGGGCGCCATCCTGCTTCTCGGCTCGCTGATCGGTTCCCGGAGGGCTACTCGCCGGTAGGGTGCACGGCATGACGTGGATGGTCTACGGCGCCAACGGCTACACCGGGCGTCTCATCGCCGAGCTCGCGGTCGAGCGCGGGGAACGGCCGGTCCTCGCCGGGCGCTCGCGCGAGAAGGTCGAGCCGCTCGCCGCCGCTCTGGGACTGGAGCACCGCGCGTTCGATCTGAGCCGGGCACGGGAGCACCTGGAGGACGTCGACGCCGTCGTGCACTGCGCGGGCCCGTTCTCGCAGACCTCCGCCGCCATGGTCGACGCCTGCCTGGGGGCGCGCACGCACTACCTCGACATCACGGGCGAGATCGACGTCTTCGAGTTCGTCGCGTCGAGGGACGCCGATGCGCGCGAGGCGGGCATCGTGCTGTTGCCCGGTGCCGGCTTCGACGTCGTCCCCACGGACTGCGTCGCCGCCATCCTGAAGAACGCCCTGCCGACCGCGACGCACCTCGACCTCGCGTTCGTCGTCGGAGGAGGGGCGAGCGCGGGCACGACCAAGACGTCCGTCGAGGCCGCGGCGGTCGGCGGGCGGATCCGCGTGAACGGCGAGCTGAGGAGCGTGCGCATCGGGCACCGCAGGCGCACCGCGCACTTCCGGTCGGGGCAGCGCGAGGTCGGCAGCATCCCGTGGGGTGACGTCAGCACCGCCTACCGCTCGACCGGCATCCCGAACATCACGACGTTCACCACCGTGCCCGGCCTGCTCGGACAGCTTCAGCAGGTCTTCGCGCCCGTGTTGCGGACGTCGTTCGTGCAGAACCTGGCGATGACCGTCGCCGGCAAGGTCAAGGGCCCGGACGAGCGCAAGCGCGCGAACACCAGGGCCGAGGTCTACGGCGAGGCGTGGGACGCGCAGAAGCGGGTCGAGTGCGCGATCACCACCCCGAACCCCTACAGCCTCACCGCGGACTCGGTGCTCCGTGCCGTGGGGAAGGTGGGAGGCGTGGCACCCGGGGCGCACACGCCGTCGAGCGCGTTCGGTGCCGACTTCGTGCGGGAGCTCGACGGGGTCGTCGTGAGCGAGGTCCGCTTCACGTGAGTGAGAGGTTCTAACGCGCCTCTCGCGTCACGCCAGTTAGACGCTCCAAAGACCTGAGGCCGGAGGCTCCCGCCTCCGGCCTCACGCGCGTTAGAACTTCTAACGTCACTTCTTCAGGTGCTTGGCGACGCTGTCGACGACCCCGCCGACGGCGTCCTTCACCTTCTCCACGCCGTCCTTGACGGCCGCCTTCGCCTGGTCGGCGCGGCCCTCGTTCGCGAGCTGCTGGTCGCCGGTCGCCTCGCCCGCGGTCTCCTTGACCTTGCCGCCGAGGTCCTCCGCCTTGTTGCCGATCTTGTCCGACAGCGACATGTCGTCCTCCTGAGTCGAGTTCCTGAAGCCGAAGTTCGTCTGACGCCTGTTCGATACCCGCCGCCCCACCTTCGTCACGCCACTGTCGGGTGAAAACCGGGTGAGTGTGATCACGAGCGGGAAATCTGGGAACCGCGTGACGTTCCGCGTTCGAACGTGTCCATCAGGCGACCGAGCAGAAGTGGGCGGGGGTGTGCGCATGAGCGTGGCCGAAGCAGCCGCACTCGACGATGCCACGCTGGTGGCAAGGTCTCGCGACGGCGACATGAGGGCGTATGAGCAGCTCGTGCGGCGTTATCAGGGGCCCATGTACCGGCTGGCGTTGCGCATCGTGGGCAGCACCGGTGATGCCGAGGACGCGGTGCAGGACGTGTTCCTGACCGCGTGGCGGCGTCTCGGGCAGTTGAACGACGACGGGGCGTTCCTCGGCTGGCTCTACCGCACCACGACCAACCAGTGCCTGAACGTGCTGCGCAAGCGCAAGCCGCACGCCGACACCGAGCTCGACGAGCACGAGTCGCCGTCGCCGCGGACCCGGCCCGACCGCGCGGTGGAGGTGAACGCGCAGCTCGACGCGCTGCAAGCCGCACTGCGCGGCCTCACGCCGGAACAGCGGGCGTGCTGGGTGCTGCGCGAGGTGCACGGCCGGTCGTACGACGAGATCGCCGAGGCGATCGGTACGACCCAGCAGTCGGTGCGCGGCAGGCTCGCGCGGGCACGGGCACAACTCGCGGAGGTGATGGCGCCGTGGCGGTGACGTCCGACTACGTCCTGCCGTGCGGGCGGGACGTGGAAGAGGTCTGGGAGGCGATCGACCTCTCCGACGAACACACGCGCTCGTGCCCGCACTGCGCGGCGGTCCGGGAGAGCCTCCTGGTGCTGCGCGAAGCGACCGCGGAGATGGTCCAGGAGGAGATCGAGCCGCCGTTCGACCTGGTCAGCAGGGTGATGTCCGCGGTGCGCGCCGACGTGCGGCGCTCGGACGTCGTGCCGTTGCCCGGCGACGGCCTGGCCCGCATCAGCACGAAGGCGATCGCGGCGGTGCTGCGGTACGCGGCGGACGGTGTCCACGGCGTGCGCGCGCGTGGGTGCCGTGTGGTCGAGGCGCCGGAGTCGACGGGCTCGGATCCGGTGATCGAGGTCGAGCTCAGCATCGCGATCACCGCGCTCCTCGTCACGCACGAGGCGTACGACGAGGTGCGGCGCCGGGTGCTGGCCGCCGCGTCCGCGCGGATCGGTGTGCGGCTGGCCCGCCTGGACCTCGTCGTGTCCGACGTTCTCGAGGGATGAGCGAGTGATCGAAACAGTCGTGTCCGCCCCGGCGGTGGCGGCGGTCGCGGTGCACGCGGCCGAGAGAGTGGCGGGCGTGCGCGTGCAGCCCGGTCTGGCCGGTCTGGTGAGTTCCGTGGTGCGGGTGGCGCGGCAGCAGATCAAGGGTCTGCAGCCCGCGCCCGTCGAAGGCGTGCGGGTGCGGTGGACGGGGTCCGTCGCGCTGCTGGAGGTGGACGTGGCGATCTCCGGACTGGACCAGGCCGCGGCCGTGGCCGCCGCCGTGCAGCGGTCCGTGCGCGCGGTCGTGCCCGAACTGACCGGCGTCGAGGTGGAGTCGGTCGTGGTCACGGTGGTGGACGTCGAATGGTGATCGTGGCGGAGTTGTTGAAGGCACTGGAGAAGATCGAGGGACTGCGTCCGTCGACGCCCGCGTCCGCGCCGGCGCGCTCGTGGATCCCTTGGGACGTCGACGCTTTGGCCATCGACGTCGAGGACGACCTGGTGTGCGTTCGCGTGGTCGCCACCAGGCTGCCGTTGTCGCTCGCGGAGGCGGGCGAGTCGCTGCGCGCCGTTCTCGTTGGCACGCAGTGGGAAAAGGCCGTCGTGCGCATCGTGGTGACCGATGTGGACAAACGTGCCCTCGATCACCTGAACGGGGCGTGACGTTTCCGCGCCCACCGGTGTCTATCTGGTGTGAACGCTTCGAAGGAAGGGATTGCGATGAGCACGCAGGCTGTGGAGAAGGTCAACACCGCGAACGGGAAGCTGGTGACCGACAAGGGATCCACCACCATCGCGGACGTCGTCGTGCAGAAGGTCGCCGGTCTCGCGGCGCGGGAGATCCGCGGCGTCCACGCCCTCGGCGGCGGCGCCACCCGTGCGCTGAGCGCGCTGCGCGACCGCATCCCCGGCGCCACCGCGAGCGCGGGCCAGGGCGTCTCGGTCGAGGTCGGCGAGAAGCAGGCCGCCGTCGACCTGGAGCTCGTCGTCGAGTACGGCGTGCCGATCGCCGATCTCGCGAAGTCGGTGCGCACCAACGTGATCACCGCGATCGAGCAGATCACCGGCCTCGAGGTCGTCGAGGTCAACATCAACGTCAACGACGTGCACATCCCGAGCGACTCCGAGGGCGACGAACAGCCCGAAACCGCACGCGTGCAGTGAGGGGCAACGCCATGAGCACCACCGCACTGGGCCTGCTGACCGGGCTCGCGCTCGGCCTGGCCGCCGCGTTCGGGGGCTTCAGCGCGTTCCTGCTCGTGCTCGTCTTCGGCGCGCTCGGCCTGATCGCGGGCCGGGTCGCCGAGGGCAAGCTCGACCTCGCGCAGCTGCTGGGCAGGGATCGGGACTGACCATGACGACACCGCTCGTTGCCGCCCAGCCGGGCTCGGCCGCACCCGTGCCGGCCCAGGGCCTGACGCCACCACGTCGGCCGGACGCGGAGCAGCCCGGCTTGACCACCGTCGCGGACCGCGCGGTGGGCCGCATCGCCGGACGCGCCGCCGTGGAGGTGCCGGACGTGCTCGACTGCGCCGTCACCGCACGGGTGACCGGGGGAGTGGCGACGCTCGACGCGCGCCTCGACCTGCGCTACCCGGCGCCGGTCGCGGCGACCGCCGCGCGGGTGCGCGCGCACCTGGTCGCCAGGGTCGCCGAGCTCACCGGCCTGCGGGTGTCCGTCGTGGACGTGGCGGTCGGCGTGCTGCGGGCGGACGCCGCCCCGGTGAGGAGGGTCCTGTGACCCGCCGCTCTCGCCGGGCGCTGCCCGCCGTGCTCGCCGCACTCGTCCTGCTGGCCGCGTCCGTCCTGGTGGCGGTGTGTGCGATCCAGCTCGCGCTCGGGGAGACACCGCTGCTGTCGTACGAGTCGGTCGCGGGCCGGCTGTCCGGCACGACGTGGTCGGCGCTCGAGGTGGCCGTGGCGGGCGGGGTCGTCGCGGCCGTCGGACTGGTGCTGTTCCTCGTCGCGGTGGTGCCCGGCCGGGCGCGGACCGCGGCACTGGACCAGCACACCGCGGTGTCGGTGCGCGGCCTGCGCAACGCACTGCGGTCCGCCGCCCAGGTCGACGGCGTCGAGTCCGCGGCGGTGAAGGTGCGCCGCCGCCGGGTCCGCGCGGTCGTGCGCACCCGGCGCTCCGTGGTCGACGGGCTCAGCGAGACCGTCCGCACGGCGCTCGAACACCGCGTCGGAGAGTTCGCCCTCGCTCGGCCGCCGCAGGTCGTCGTGAGGGTCAAAGCCCTCAGGAGCACATCGTGAACCGCTTTCTCCTGGGCCTGCTCGGGCTGGTCCTGCTGCTCGCCGGCGCCTTCGCGGTCGTCGTCCACTACGGGCTCGTGCCCCAGGTGGACCGCGACGCCTCGCTGGTGCCCGGCACCGCGCTGCCGCCGGCGTGGGTCCTGTGGGTGGTCGCGGCCGCGGCGGTCGTGATCGCGCTGCTGTGCCTGCGCTGGCTCACCGCCCAGATCCCGCGCCGCAAGGTCGCGACCTGGCGCTGGGCCGAGGAGGCGGGCACCACCCGCCTCAGCACCGCGACGGCCACCGCGCCGTTCACCGAAGAGGTCGGCGCCTACCCCGGTGTGCGCAAGGTCGAAGCCGCGCTGACCGGCTCGCACACCGCTCCGAACCTGGCCCTCGTCGTCCGCGCCCATGGCGACGCCGATCTGCGGGGGATCCGCCGCCGCATAGACGACGAGGGCCTGCCACGCCTGCGCGAGGCGCTCGGCACGCCCGACCTCCAGGCCACCGTGGAGTTCCGGATGACGCCTTCCAAGGCCGAAGCCCGAGTGCACTGACAAAGCAGAAGCCCAGGTCCGAAGACCTGGGCTTCTGTGCTGTCGAGGTGCTTACCGGGGGGCGAGCAGGCTCGTGATCTCCTGCGACGCCGACACCGTCAGCAGGTGCTGGAGGTTCTCCGGGAGGTCCTCGCCGCGCTTCTGCTTCGCCTGCGCGTAGAGGCGGCCGGCGCGGTACGAGGAACGCACCAGCGGGCCCGCCATCACACCGAGGAAGCCGATCTCCTCGGCCGTCTCCTTGTGCTGGACGAACTCCTCGGGCTTCACCCAGCGCTCGACCGGGTGGTGCCGCGGCGACGGGCGCAGGTACTGGGTGATCGTGATGATGTCGCAGCCCGCGTCGTAGAGGTCGGCGAGCGCCTCCGTGACCTCCTCGGGGGTCTCGCCCATGCCGAGGATCAGGTTCGACTTGGTGACCAGGCCGAACTCGCGGGCCTGCGTGATCACGTCGAGGGAGCGCTCGTAGCGGAACGCCGGGCGGATGCGCTTGAAGATCCGCGGGACGGTCTCCAGGTTGTGCGCGAGCACCTCGGGGCGGGACTCGAAGACCTCGGCCAGCTGCTCCGGGACCGCGTTGAAGTCCGGGATCAGCAGCTCGACGCCCGTGCCGGGGTTCATCTCGTGGATCTGGCGGACGGTCTCGGCGTACAGCCAGGCACCGCCGTCGGCCAGGTCGTCGCGGGCGACACCCGTGACCGTGGAGTAGCGCAGGCCCATCGCCTGGACCGACTCGGCGACTCGGCGCGGTTCGTCGCGGTCGAGGTCGGCGGGCTTGCCCGTGTCGATCTGGCAGAAGTCGCAGCGCCGGGTGCACTGCTCGCCGCCGATCAGGAACGTGGCCTCGCGGTCTTCCCAGCACTCGTAGATGTTGGGACAGCCGGCCTCTTCGCAGACCGTGTGGAGGCCTTCGCGTTTGACCAGACCCTTGAGCTCCCGGTATTCGGGGCCCATCTTGGCGCGCGTCTTGATCCAAGACGGCTTCTTCTCGATCGGCGTCTGGCTGTTGCGGACCTCGAGCCGCAGCAGCTTCCGACCCTCAGGTACCACAGTCACGTCCTCACCCTACGCTGCACACCCGCGTGTCCGGGGTCACGCACTACTCGAGCTCCGGTGTGATCCCCGTCAGCTTGCTCGTGAGCTCCCAGAGGCGGTTCGCGGCCAGGTCGTCACGGGCTGCGGCGCTCATCCTGGCCGTGGCGGGGTGGCCGCGGAACTCGTTGAAGCCGCCGGGGCCGTAGTACTGCCCACCGCGCGCCTCGGGAGCCGTCGCCGCGTAGAGCTGCGGCAACGCGCCCATCTCGACGGACTGGGAGAACAGGTGACTGATCCTGCCGCCGATCTTGAGGACCGCGGACCTGTGCGCGTCGGCCATGTTGTTGGTCAGCTCGGTGACCGTCAGGCCGGGATGGGCCGCGATCGACGTCACGGCCGATGAACGGCGTTCCAGCTCGCGTGCGAACAGGATGTTCGCGAGCTTCGACTGGCCGTAGGAGCCGCGCAGCGTGTACGGGCGGCGGTCGAAGTTCGGGTCCGCGAAGTCCATGTGGCCTGCGTGGTGCGCGAGAGACGAGACGGTCACGACGCGTGCGCCCGGACTTTGCTTCAACACGGGCAGCAGGAGCCACGTCAGCGCGGCGTGGCCGAGGTGGTTGGTGCCGAACTGGCGCTCGAAGCCGTCGACGGTCCGGCCGTTCGGGACGGCCATGATGCCCGCGTTGTTGACGAGGACGTCGAGCTTCTCGACCTTGTCCGCGGCGGCGCGCACGGAGACGAGGTCGGCGAGGTCCAACTCGAGCACTTCGGCCGAGCCCCGGACCGACTGGCGCGCGGTCTCCCCGCGCTGGACCGAGCGACAGCCCATCAGCACGTGGGCCCCCTTGGCCGCGAGCACCTGGGCGGTGCGCAGGCCCAGGCCGGAGTTCGCGCCCGTCACGAGGACGGTGCGGCCGGACTGGTCGGGGATGTCGGCTTCGGTCCAACGACTCATGGAGTCATTCCTACCGCCCGGTAACTGTCGAGCGGAAGGTGGGCGTCGAGCACCGCTCGCAACACCGGTTCGTCCGCGGCGAGTTCGGCCCGGACGCGGTCCTCGTCGACGGCACCGTTCAGCCCGGCGTTCTCCATGCGCGCGGTCAGCTTGTTCTGCCAGCGGTGGTCGAGCGCCAGCAGCAGTTCCCGCAGCGAGCCGAAGACGTCCGGATCCACGATCAGCGGCGCGGACGGGTCGCGGCGGGCGTCGTTCAGGACGGCGTCGAGCGCGTCACGACGGCGGTAGTGGTCTGCCCAGCCCATGTCTCGTACCCCCGGTCTCTCGCATACTGTCGGTATGACATGACCATACCACCGGTACGTACCGTCGGTATGTGAGATACGTTTCGTCCGTGCGAACACGACGCTCCGAGTACTCGGAGTCGACCAGGCAGGCGCTCGTCGACAGCGCCGTCGACCTCTTCACCAAGCGCGGGTACGCCGGCACCTCGCTCGACGAGGTGGTCAAGCGCGCCCGCGTGACGAAGGGTGCGCTCTACCACCACTTCAGCGGCAAGCAGGCGTTGTTCGAGGCGGCCTTCACCCAGGTCGAGACGCGCTCGATCGAGTCGCTGACGGCCGTGGTCACCGGGGAGGGCGACGCCTGGGACACCGCGGTCGCGGGCCTGCGCGCGTACGTCCGCAAGTGCCTGGAGCCCGAGTACCAGCGGATCATCGTCCACGAGGCCCCGGTCGTCATGGGCTGGGAGCGCTGGCGCGAGGCGGAGGAGCAGTTCAGCTTCGGGCTGCTCCGCACGGCCGTGCAGCTGCTCGTCGACGCCGGTGAGATCGAGGAGGCGCCGGTCGAGATCATGGCGCGGCTGCTGTTCGGGGCGCTGTCCGCGGGCGCGAGCACCATCGCCAGCTCGTCCGATCCGAAGCGCACCGGGCGCGAGGTCGAACGCGCGATCCTGCGCGTTTTGGAGGGTTTGCGCAAGAAGTAGTCGAGTTGGGCCCTAGCGGCCGGGCGGAACGTCGATCACCACGCGGACAACGAGGTGGTCAGCATGATCGAACCTGTCAACACGCGCCTGGGACTCGACGGCAAGATCGCTCTGGTCACGTCGGGGACGCACGGTCTGGGCCTTGCCATCGCGAGCAAGCTCTGCGACAACGGCGCACACGTCATCATCACCGCGCCCCCCGGCGACGTCGACGCCGAACGCGCCCTGCTCGTCCTCAGCGGCAAGCCGGGCTCGGCGTCCGTGGTGCCGCTGGACGTCCAGGACGAGCACGCGGTGCGGGTGCTGCTCGAGCAGGTGAAGCAGGACCGCGGACGGCTCGACCTGTTCGTGCACCACGCGGTCTCGCCGGACCTCACACCGTTGCTGAACCTCGTGGAACCGCTCGCGAAGGCGTTCGTCGACGGCGGCCGCGTCGTGATCGCCGGCTACACGGTGACACCGGTGCACGGCGTGATCCGCACGCTGGCGCTCGAGATGGCCTGGTACCGGGTGGCGGTCAACGCGGTCGTCACGACCGTGGTCGACAACGGCCCGATGAACATCGACCCGGAGCTGGTGGACCGGCTCGCGATCAAGAGCCCGTCCGGCCGGGTGACGCTGCCGGAGGACGTGGCGAACGCCGTGGCGCTGCTGTGCGCGGACGAGGCCGCCTGGATCCAGGGGCAGGTGATCACCGTGGACGGCGGGCTGGAACTGCTGGAGCGGTGGGGCGAGACCCGCTGAGCGACCGCCGGACGTTTTCGGGAGTCCCGGCCCGGCCGATGTCCATCGGCCGGGCCGGTTGTCTTGTTCACGGTTGTGATGCGCGGAGGTTATTGCGGCTATGCCGGTTCGGTGGAGTTCCGCTCGTGCGAGGCCGGAGTCGTGTCTATCTGTCAGCGCGCAGTGACTGGACGTCATCAGCCTATAGGTGTTGCAAATTGGGAGTAGCGCATTCGGAGTAGTAAAAAGTACGCTCAGCTCAAATGCTTGTCCGGCGCGGTGACCGAGTGTAAAACTCGGAAAGTCGGCAGGGGGGACCGCGCTAGGGGGCTGATGATGATCAGGGTCTTACTCGCCGAGGACGTGCAAATGGTCCGGGGCGCATTGGTCGCTTTGTTGAACCTCGAACCAGATATTGAGGTGGTCGCCTCCGTGGCGACGGGCGACGAAATCGTGCCGGCGGTGGCAAAGAGCCAGCCGGACGTCGCGGTGCTCGACATCGACCTCCCGGGTATGGACGGCCTTTCGGCGGCGACCGTCATCCACGACACCGCACCCGGTACTCGCACGCTGATCCTCACGAGTCTGGGCCGTCCGGGAACTCTGCGCCGGGCGCTCAACGCCCGCGTGAACGGATTCATCCTCAAGGACGCTCCGGTGAACGAACTCGCCGACGCGATCCGCGGGGTGTCGGTCGGGCGCAGGGTCATCGATTCGCAGCTCGCGCTTTCCGCGTGGGACACCGACGAGTGCCCGCTCACGCCGCGCGAGCTGGAGGTGCTCCGGCTGGCTTCGGACGGCGCGGACGCCATGGAGATCGCGACGACGTTGTTCCTGTCGGTCGGGACCATCCGCAACTACCTGACGGCGGCGACGGCCAAGCTGGACGCCCGCAACCGGGTCGACGCCGTGCGCATCGCGCGGAAGGCCGGCTGGTTCTGATTCCGCGTCGTGGCCGGTCCGCCGGGTGCGGGAACTGATATATCGGTTTCCGCCGGTGGTCAGGCGGCGGTCGCCGTCGGGATCGACGCGTGGACGTGGAAGCGGTCGGTGCCGACGTGGCGGGCGATGAAGGTGCCGCCCGCCGCGTGGACGCGTTCGGCCTGGTTGCGGACGCCGTTGCAGTCGGACGAGATCGGGCGGTCGGTGGCGCCGTCGTTGACGACGTCGAGCTCCACCGCGCCGTCGGCCTGGCGGACGGTGATCGCGCAGTTCTCGGCGTCGCTGTGGCGCAGGACGTTGGTGATCGCTTCGCGCAGGACCGTGGCGAGGACGGTCTCGATCTCCTCCGGCATCGGGGTGTGGTCGAGTTCGACGCGGACGTCGATGTTCGCGGCGGCCAGCATGGTCTTCGCCGAGTCGGAGGTGTCGGACAGCGACAGGCGGCGGTAGCTGCGGGCCAGGGAGCGCACGTCGGAAAGGGCTCTACCGGCGATATCCAATATATCGGCGAGGTGCTCCTGTGCGCGGTCCGGCTGCGACGGCGTCAGGCGGTGGGCCAGTTCGCTCTTCAGCTTGATGGCGCTGAGGCTGTAGCCGAGCAGGTCGTGCAGGTCGCGGGCCAGCCGTTGCGGTTCCTCGGGGGACGCGGGCGGTGCGGTGCCCTGGTCGTGCCGGCGGATCACGTAGCCGGAGATGAGCAGGCCCGTCGCGGTCGTCGCGATCGCGGCTTCCAGCGGTGGGGAGCCCAGTGACCAGGGCAGCAGGGCCGGGGTCTGCAGGAGGCTCGTCGCCGCGACCACCAGGGCGAAGGCGGACCAGCCCGCGATCCGGGGGAAGAGCGCGAGGGTGTTGCCGGCGACCAGGCCCGGCACCGCGGCCCACATGTGCCCGACCAGGGCGAACGGCAGGAATGTGAGCACTGCTTGTGTTGCCAGCATGATGCGACAAGTCGGCGCGTTCAGTGGACTGAATTGAAGTGCCTGCAGGGCGAGAACCAAGGTCAATGGGATGACGTATATGGCGGAATGCGATGTGTCCCGGTCGCTCAGAAGCAGTCGCGCCAAGTCGGCCAGGCAGATGCCCACCGCCGCCACCACTACCGGGGCGCCGACGATCCTGCCGGGAGTCGGCGCTTCAGGCGACTCATTCACGATTCCCCCAAAAGGAGCCGAGCTCGCCCCTTCGGCCCACTCGGCGAACCCAGGGCAAATGCTAGACAGCAAGCACCCGGTGCGGATCATGTTCTGAATCGGTACAGACGGAACTGCCGCAGTTACCGTTTTCGGCAAGTTTCGCTCAAAAGGACGAGTATTTGTCGTGCTGATCACGACGGGTGTTCAAGTGGTTACCGATAGGATTTGTTCGGGTCCGTCCGGCTCCGTGAATATCTCATGCGGGGAGCGGTAGTCCGCCATCTCCGACTCGTGCCGCGCTACGTGGCGTTCGATAGCCCGCCTCAGGTGAACTTGATGTCACGACAACAGCAAGCCGCCGCTGAAACTGGAACTGGGGAGGGCTCCCACCATGGAGATCAAGGTTCTCGGACCGCTGGAGGCCAGGGAGAACGGCATCTCGATCACGCCGAGCGCGGTGAAGCCGCGCCAGGTGCTGTCACTGCTCGCGTTGCAGGCCGGGCACGTCGTCACCGTGCCGACCCTGATCGAAGAGCTGTGGGGGGTCACTCCGCCGCGAAGCGCCCTCACGACATTGCAGACATACGTGCTCCAGGTGCGTCGCCGCATCGAGGCGGCGCTGCCGGAGGGTAGCGCCGGAGCCGCCAAGAACGTGCTGGTCACCCGCTACGGCGGCTACATGCTCGACGTCGCGCCGGAGACCATCGACGTCCGCAGCTACGAGCGCCTCGCCGTCGCCGGCCAGCGCGCACTGGAGGTCGGCGACCTCGAGTCCGCGTCACGCCTGCTGCGCTCGGCCACCGACGTCTGGCGCGGGCCGGTGCTCGTGGACGTGCAGATCGGCGTCCGGCTGGGCATGGAGGTCACGCGGCTGCAGGAGTCGCGGCTCGGCGTCCTGGAGGCCCGCATCGAGGCCGACCTCAGGCTCGGCAAGCACCAGTCGTTGCTGAGCGAGCTGTCCGTGCTGACCGCGCAGCACCCGATGCACGAGAACCTGTGCGCGCAGTACATGCTCGCGCTCTACCGGGCCGGCCGTCAGTGGCGCGCCCTGGAGGCCTACCAGTCGCTGCGCGACACCCTGATCGAGGAGCTCGGCCTGGAGCCGTCGGAGCGCCTGCGCCAGCTGCAGTGCGCGATCCTCAGCTCCGAGCCGACGCTGAACGGCCCGACGTCCGCACTGCAGCTGGAACGTCAGCTCGCCGGTTGATCCGCCTTCGATCGGGGAGAGCCAGAAAAGTGGATACCGTCACCGGTGCGAGCTCACTGGTTCGAGCGCTCGAGGACGCCGGGTGTGAAGTGATCTTCGGCATTCCCGGCGGGGCCATCCTGCCCGCGTACGACCCGCTGCTGGACTCGGCGAAGATCCGGCACGTGCTCGTGCGGCACGAACAGGGCGCGGGGCACGCCGCGTCGGGGTATGCGCAGGCGACGGGCAGGGTGGGGGTGTGCGTCGCGACGTCGGGGCCCGGCGCGACGAACCTCGTCACCCCGCTCGCCGACGCCTACATGGACTCCGTGCCGGTCGTGGCGATCACCGGGCAGGTCAACAGGTCGGTGATCGGCACGGACGCGTTCCAGGAAGCCGACATCCGCTCCATCTGCCTGCCGATCACCAAGCACGCGTTCCAGGTGACCGAGCCGGAGGACATCCCGGCGGTGATCGCCGAGGCGTTCGCGCTCGCCGCGGGAGGCAGGCCGGGTCCGGTGCTCGTCGACATCCCCAAGGACGTCCTGAGCGCCACGACCACCTACACCCCGGCGCTTCCGGTCCACACCCCGAAGGTGACGCCCGCGGCCAACGAGGTCCGCAGGGCGGCCACCCTGATCACGTCCGCCAGCCGCCCGGTGTTCTACATCGGCGGCGGGGTGGTCCGCGCCGGCGCCGCCGCGGAACTGCGGACGCTCGCCGAACGCACCGGGATCCCCGTCGTCACCACGCTGATGGCGCGCGGCGCGTTCCCCGACTCGCACCGCCAGCACCTCGGCATGCCGGGCATGCACGGCACGGTGCCCGCCGTCGCCGCGCTGCAGCAGTCCGACCTGCTGATCGCGCTCGGCACCCGCTTCGACGACCGCGTCACGGGCGTGCTCGACCTGTTCGCCCCCAACGCCGCGGTGATCCACGCCGACATCGACCCCGCCGAGATCTCCAAGAACCGCAAGGCGGACGTCGCGATCGTCGGCGACTGCAAGGACGTCCTGGTCTCGCTGATCGCGGCGGTGCGCCAGGCCCCGGTGCTCACGTCGTGGTGGGCTTACCTCGACGGCCTGCGCGACCGCTTCCCGCTCGGCTACGACTGGCCCGCCGACGGGAAACTCGCACCCCAGCACGTGATCGAGCGCATCGGCACGCTCGTCGGCCCTGAGGCGATCTACACCTCCGGCGTCGGCCAGCACCAGATGTGGGCCGCGCAGTACGTCGGCTACGAGCGGCCTGGGTCGTTCATCAACTCCGGCGGGCTCGGCACGATGGGCTTCGCCGTCCCCGCCGCGATGGGCGCGCAGTGCGGCGTGCCCGACCGCGCGGTGTGGGCGATCGACGGGGACGGCTGCTTCCAGATGACGAACCAGGAGCTCGTCACCTGCGCGCTGGAGGGCATCCCGATCAAGGTCGCCGTCATCAACAACGGCAACCTCGGCATGGTCCGCCAGTGGCAGACCCTGTTCTACCAAGGGCGTTACTCCAACACGGGCCTCTCCACGCACAAGCGCGTGCCCGACTTCGTCGCCCTCGCCGAGGCGCTGGGCTGCGCGGGGTTGCGGTGCGAGGAGAAGTCCGAAGTGGACGACGTGATCCTGCGGGCCATGGAGATCCGGGACCGGCCCGTGGTGATCGACTTCGTGGTCGGCGAGGACGCCCAGGTGTGGCCCATGGTGGCCGCGGGAACCGGCAACGACGAGATCATGACCGTGCGGGACTTCAAGCCCCTGTTCGACGAGGACCTGTGATGACCAGACATGTGTTGTCGATGGTGCTGCACAACGTTCCCGGCGCACTGGCCAGGGTCGTGGTGCTGTTCTCCAGCCGCGGCGTCGACGTGGAGTCGCTGAGCCTCGATCCCACCGAGCGAGGCGACGTGTCCAGGATGGACGTGGTGGTGGGCCTGCCGGCCGGACGTTCTCCCGACCAGTTGGTGAAGCAGCTTTCCCGGCTGGTCGACGTGAAGAGCGTCGTGGCGGTGGCCGACCAGGCACGGAACCAGATCGGCGCCTGAGAAGAAGAGGCCCGCCGCCCCAAGCCTCCGGGGTGGCGGGCCTCTTCGCGTCAGACGGAAAGCGAAGCAGAAGCCCGGGGCGAAGCAGGAGCCCGGGGCAAAGCAAGAGCCCGCTCTCACACCGAGAGCGGGCTCTTTTCGCGCGGGCGGGTCACACCTTCGCGGGTGTGTGCTTCAGAACCGCCGTCGCGTACTTGGCGAGCGTGTCGCCGGGGCTCGGGCCGTTCAGGGCGCCGTAGATCTGGCCGGCCAGCGGCTGGCCGTGGCGGTCCAGGTCGGCGTGCGTCAGCGTCACCTTCGTGGTGTTCGGGCCGGTGGCCTCGAAGTCCACCTTGATGAACGACGCCTTGGTGTCCTCGTAGATCGGCTGCCAGCCGGGTCCGACGCGCCAGGTCATCACGAGGCGGTTCGGCGGGTCCCACTCGGTGATCGTGCCCCAGGCGATCTCCTCGCCGTCGGCACCGGTCTCGTAGTAGCGGCCGCCCACGACGGGCTCGATGGTGATGGAGCGACGGTCCTGCACGAACACGTGCTTCTCCGGCCACCAGTCGAGCGGGTGCTCCGCGAAGATCGCGAACGCCTGCTCGATCGAGCACTCGACCGTGACGGACTTGGCGACATCGGGAGTTGCCTCCGACATGAGCCCTCCAGGTGTGATGGACAAATCGGACCCAGCTTCCGCGAAACCACTGCACGCCAACTAGAAGCGGCCTCGAACGAGAAGTCCTCCACCGGGCTTCCACCGCCCGTGTGGATCGTCGATGGCACAGATCACAGGAGGAGGGAGTCGTAGTGTCCCCAGTCAGCGTGACCACCTACATCGAGGTGAAGACCTTCTACGCGCTGCAGATGCGGCTGCTCGATGCACTCGACATCGAGGGGTACGCGGCGACCTTCACCGTCGACGGCATCACCGACCACGCCCACCGCGGCGAGAAGGTCGTGGGCAGGGCGCAGCTCATCGCGGGCGCCAACGCCGCGCTCCCGCGCTACGCCAACGGCGCCGTGCGGCACTGGAACGACCACTACCTGATGGAAGAGGTCGACGAGAACACGATCAACGTCTCGTACTGCTCGCTGGTCACCAGGACCGACAAGGCGGGCACCGTGACGTTCGAGCCGACGTTCTTCATCGAGGACGTGCTCGTGCGCGTCGACGGCGGGCTGCAGGCCAAGTCCCGCACGATCCACCGCGACGAGCCCTCTCCGGTCGCCATCGCGGCAGCGGCGGCGGCCCAGAAGGGAGCCGCATGAGCGACACCGGTCTCGTTCCGGTCGCGGAGAAGGTGGGCGCGCTCGCCGCCGAGCACGCCCAGGAGGCCGACCGGACGCGCAAGCTCGCGCCCGAGGTCGTGGAGGCGGTGCGGGAGGCCGGTTTCGCACGGCACTTCGTCGCGAAGTCCCACGGCGGCAACGAAGGCGGGTTCGCGGAGCTCACGCAGGCCGTCATGGCGGTCGGCGAGGGCTGTGCCTCGACGGCGTGGTGCGCCTCGCTCACCGCGCTGTCGGCCCGGTACGCCACGCACCTGCCGCAGCTCGGCCACGACGAGCTGTGGGGCTCCGGCGCGGACACGTTCGTCGTGACCGCTCAGCCGCCGCTCGGCAAGGCGACGACGGCATCGGGCGGCCACCGGCTGAGCGGCCGCTGGGCCTACGTCAGCGGTGTCGACTTCGCCGACTGGGCGCTGGTCTGCGGCATGGTCGCCACCGGCGGTGAGCCCGAGGCGCGGTTCTTCGCACTGCCGCGCAAGGACTTCACGGTCGTCGAGGGCTGGGACAACGCGGGCATGCGCGCCACCAGCAGCCACAACGTGATCGTCGACGACGTCTTCGTGCCGGAGCACCTGTCGTTCCTGCGCGCCGACTTCATCACCGGCAAGAACTCCACGAGCGACCTGCCGGCGCACAACGTGCCGTTCCAGGCCGTCGGTGGCCTCACGTTCGTCGGACCGGCGGTCGGCGCCGCGTACGGGGCGCTCACCGCGGCCACCAACGCGATGAGCGGCAAGAAGGTGAACACGACCCAGGGCGTCGACCTCTGCCGGGCGTCCGCGCAGATCGACTCCGCGCGGTTCCTGGTGGAGCAGAACGCCCAGGTGCTCGACGAGCGCACGTTCACGCCGAGGCTGATGGCGCGCTGCGAGCGCAACGCCGCCTTCACCGCGGAGAGCCTCGTCGACGCGGTCGGCACCCTCGTCAGGGCCGCCGGCACCAGCGGTTTCAGCGAGAACTCGCCGTTGCAACGGTTCTGGCGGGACATCGTCAGCGCGTCCAGTCACGTCGCGCTGCGGTACGAAACGGCGGTGGCACGGACATGGCCAGCGGCTTTGATCGGCGAGTGAGGCTCGGCGTCGTCGGCTGTGCCGACATCGCCCGGCGCAGGATGCTGCCCGCGTTCGCCGGGGTGTCCGAAGTGGACATCGTGGCGGTCGCGAGCAGGGACTCCGAGAAGGCGGGCAAGCTCGCGGCCGACTACGGCTGCGAGGCGGTGACCGGGTACGAGAAGCTGCTCGGGATGGACCTCGACGCGGTGTACGTGCCGCTGCCCGCGGCGCACCACGCGGTGTGGATCGAACGCGCGCTGCGGGCCGGGAAGCACGTGCTGGCCGAGAAACCGGTCACGCCGTCGCTGGAGGAGACCACCGACCTGGTCGCGCAGGCCAGGGAGTGCGGGCTCGTGCTGCGGGAGAACTTCCTGTTCCCGTTCCACTCCCAGCACCACGAGGTGCGCCGGCTCGTCGTCGGGGGAGCGGTCGGCGAGGTGCGGTCGTTCGAGGCGGCGTTCACGATCCCGCCGCGGCCGTCCGGCGACATCAGGTACCGCAAGGACCTGGCCGGCGGCGCGCTGCTGGACGTCGGCGTCTACCCGCTCAAAGCGGCGATGCTGGTGCTCGGCCCCGGTCTGCGGGTGCTCGGCGCGAGCCTCAAGGTCGACAGCACCTACGGCGTGGACGTGTCGGGTTCGGTGCTGCTGGGTGCGCCCGGTGGCATCACGGCCCACCTCACGTTCGGCATGGAGCACACCTACCGGGCGAACTACACGGTGTGGGGCAGCGAGAGCCACATCACCGTGGACCGCGCCTACGCCCCGCCGGTCGACCTCACGCCGATCGTGTCGCTCGGGGGTGAGGAGGTCGTGCTCGAACCGGACGACCAGTACACCAACGCGGCCCGTAGCTTCGTGTCCGCGGTCCGGACCGGTGGACCGACGTCGGGTGAGTCGGTGGAGCTGGCCCGGCTCGTGGACGAGGTCAGGGAAGCGGCGAGGTAGACGAGCGAACGGAGAAGGGGCCCGGTGATCCGGGCCCCTTCTCCTGCGTCTCACGCATCCGCGGGGATGTCCGGCCGCGGGGTCGAACCCGGCACGGTGACGACCTTCTCCGGCAGCACACCGTCGACGAGGTACGCGTTGACGATGGCGTCGAGAGCGGAGTTGCCGACGAACGCGTACACCTCGTGGTCACCGGAGTCCTCGATGACGACCAGGTGGTGGCCGAGGCGCTCGGCCATCGCGACACCGCCCTCGTAGCGGTCGTACTGGTCGCCGTCGGCCTGCACGCACAGCCCGACCGGGTAGCCGACCCTCTTGAGGTACGTCGGCTCCTCCAGGTTCTCGAACGTGCGGAACGCGCCGACCCACGGCTGGGCGCGCAGCACGCCGAAGCCGTACGGGTGGTGCTCGCGGTGGTGGCGCATGTCGTTGAAGTAGACCTCGAGGTCCGAGGGCCACTCCGTCTCCATCGTGATCGCCTCCAGGACCCCGATCCGGAGCTCACCGGTGGTGTCTTGCGGGCGCCACGTGCCGTTGCCGGCGATCAGCTGCTGCGCGGTGGCCACGTCCTCGGCCTTGCGCAGGTCGCCGACCAGGTAGCCGAGCGAGTCCCACTGCGCGCGGTCCGTGGCGCGTGTGCCGACGGCGCCGTCGAACAGCGTGCGCAGGTGGATCGCGCCGAACTCCTCCAGCGCGGCGACCACTTCCTCGACGGTCTCCAGCACGGCGGCCGCGGACGTGCCGAGTCCGAAGTGGACGTTGCGCTCGGCGGTCCACTGCGCCCACTTCTGCACGTTGCGGTAGACGCCCTCGGCCTGCGTGACGAACTGCTCGCGCCAGGTCCAGTTCGGGTTCACGCACGAGTCGAGCACGCTGCGGTCGAGTCGCGAGGGGAACATCGACCCGTAGACCGCGCCGACCAGCGTGCCGTACGCGTACCCGACGAAGCTGATCCGCTCCTCGCCCAGCACACCGCGGATGACGTCCATGTCCCGCGAGATGTTGCGGGTGGTGATGTGCGGGCGCAGGTCCCCGCCCGCCCGCGCGCACGCCAGCTCGCGCTCGCGCATGTCGATCGCGATCTGCTCGAACAACGAGTCCGGCGGCCGCGAGTCGAACGGCGCCACGGGCACCGCGACCTCGCTGTAGAGCTTGGTGGACTCGCCGATGCCGCGCGGGTCGAACCCGATCAGGTCGTAGACCTCGCGCACCTCCGCCGGGAACTGCAACGGCAGCTTGAGGCCCTCGCCGTTGTCGCCGCCGGGGCCGCCGTTGACGGAGAGCAGCACACCGCGGCGCTTGGCCGGGTTCGTCGCGCGCAGGCGGGAGACGGCGATGGTGAGCTGGACGCCCTGGGGGTCGTTGTAGTCGCGCGGCACCGAGATCGTGGCGCGTTCGAGGCCGTCCTCCGCCGACGGCGCCGACCATTCCGGTCGCTGTTCGTAGAACTCGTGCAGTGCGTCGGGCACGGTAAGACCTCCGCGTCGGTTGCGTCGGGTTGTGAGGGTCGCAAAGGGACCTAGAGGAGGTCTCGAACGCGTTCGAGGGGAGTTCCAGGGGATCCCCAGACGTCATCGGCACTGTGACTGGAGTCCGGCGAGCCGATTTTCCGTGGGGAGACACCGCGATGGCCAAGATCACCTATGTCCACCCGGACGGGACGTCGTCGGTCGTCGACGTCGAGCCGGGCAACTCGATCATGCGGGGTGCCAAGCTCGCCGGCGTCGAGGGCATCCTCGCCCAGTGCGGCGGTGGCGCGACGTGCGGGACCTGCCACATCTACGTGGACAAGGACAACACCAAGCCGTTGCCCGCCATGCACGACCTGGAGGACGGGCTGCTGTGCGTGACGGCCAGCCCTCGTCAGGACAACAGCCGGCTGAGCTGCCAGATCCCGGTCTCCGAGGAGCTGGACGGGCTCGTCGTGCACCTTCCCGAGAAGCAACTCTGAGGAGCGTTGAACCATGACTCGACGGGTCGCCTTCGTCACGGGCGCAACCAGCGGAATCGGCCTCTCCGTCGCGGAGTCGCTCGGCGCGGCGGGCCACGCGGTGTTCGTCGTCGCCCGTGACGCGGAGAACGTCGCGTCCACGGTCAAGCAGTTGCGCGAGGACGGGTACGAGGCCGACGGCACGACCTGCGACGTGAAGTCCACAGAGGACATCCGCAAGGCCGTGACCAAGGCCGTGGAGACGTTCGGCCGCATCGAGATCCTCGTCAACAACGCCGGTCGCGGCGGCGGTGGCGAGATCGCCACGCTCAACGAGGCCATCTGGACCGACGTCATCGACACCAACCTGCACAGCGTCTTCCGCGTCACCAAGGAAGTCCTGTCCACGGGCCGGATGAACCAGGGCGACTGGGGCCGCGTCATCAACATCGCGTCCACCGGCGGCAAGCAGGGCGTCATCTACGCCTCGCCCTACAGCGCGTCGAAGCACGGCGTCGTCGGCTTCACCAAGGCCGTCGGCCTGGAGCTCGCGAAGACCGGCATCACCGTCAACGCCGTCTGCCCCGGCTACGTCGAGACGCCGATGGCCGGCAAGGTCCGCCAGGGCTACGCCAACCACTGGGGCATCACCGAGGACGACGTC
The DNA here is from genome assembly GCF_024125735.1 of Lentzea sp. HUAS12. Lineage (NCBI taxonomy): Bacteria > Bacillati > Actinomycetota > Actinomycetes > Pseudonocardiales > Pseudonocardiaceae > Lentzea > Lentzea sp. HUAS12. Next base: position 5,161,031 of record NZ_CP099738.1, on the reverse strand, counting down.
CTGGAGAAGTTCAACGCCAAGATCCCGCTCGGCCGCTACTCCACGCCCGAGGAGGTCGCCGGCCTGGTCACCTACTTGACCACGGAGACCGCGAACTCCATCACCGCGCAGGCGCTCAACGTCTGCGGTGGCCTGGGGAACTACTGATGACCGACGGTGCGATCGTCATCGTCGGTGCGGGCCAGGCGGGGTGCCAGGCCGCGGTGTCCCTGCGAGAACGGGGACACCGCGGCACCATCACGCTGATCGGCGACGAGGGCGCGCTGCCCTACCAGCGTCCGCCGCTCACCAAGGCCTACCTGCAGGGGGACATCGGGTTCGGCGACCTGGTGTTCCGCCAGGAGACCTACTACACCGAGCACGACATCACGCTCGTGCTCGACGACCCGGTGGTCTCCGTGGACCGCGCGGCCCGCAGCGTCACGTTGCGCTCGGGCCGCGCGGTCGGCTACGACAACCTCGTGCTGGCAACGGGGTCCCGGCCGCGGCCGATCCCCGGCGCGCACACGATCCGGACCGTCGCCGACGCCGACTCCGCCCGTCCCGAAGGACACGTGGTCGCGATCGGCGCCGGGTTCATCGGGCTCGAGTACGCCGCCGTGGCGAGCGAGGCCGGGTGCGACGTCACCGTCATCGAGGCGCAACCCCGTGCGCTGGCGCGGGTCCTGTCCGAGGAGACGGCCGAGCACGTCGTGCAGGTGCACCGAAGGCGAGGCGTCAAGTTCCTCTTCAACGCCACGGTGTCCGAGGTGCGCGAAGGCGAGGTCGTGCTCGCGGACGGCACGCTGCTGCCCGCCGACGTCGTCGTGGCGGGCATCGGCGTGGTGCCGAACGTGGAACTCGCGCAGGAGGCCGGGCTGACCGTGGACGACGGGATCGTGGTCGACCCGTGGTTGCGCACGTCCGACCCGGCGGTGTTCGCGATCGGCGACTGCGCGCGGTTCCACCACGGGGCCGAGCAGGTCCGGCTGGAGTGCGTGCAGAACGCCGTCGACCAGGGCAGCACGGTCGCCGCGGTCATCACGGGCTCGGCCGAGCCGCACGCCCAGGTGCCGTGGTTCTGGAGCGACCAGTACGCGATGAAGGTGCAGATCGCCGGCGTCACCACCGGGCACGACAGGGCGGTGGCGACGGGAGATCCGATCTCCGGCGCGTTCTCGGTGTTCTGCTTCCGGGGTGACCGGCTGCTCGGCGTCGAGTCGGTCAACAAGCCCGTCGACCACGTCCTCGCGCGGCGGCTGCTCGCGGCGAACTGCCCGATCCGGCCCGAGATGGTCGCGGTCCCCGGCTTCGACCTGCGCACCGCTGCCTGAGGAACGCGAAGAAGCCCCCTTCTCCTGCGGAAGGGGGCTTCTTCGCGCGTTCAGCGGACGTGGCGGAAGAAGGTGCGGAGCTCCTGCACGAGGACGTCCGGGCGTTCGATGCCGGGGAAGTGACCGCCGACCTCGGCGTCGTTCCAGTAGCGCAGGTCGGTGAACCTGGCCTCGATCCACGCCTTCGGCATGCGCGCGTCCTTCGGGAAGATCGTCACGCCGGTCGGCACGGACACCTGGTGCATCGGGACCTTGTTGTGCGACTCCCAGTACAGCCGCGCGGCCGACGTCGCCGTGCCGGTGAACCAGTAGATCGACACGGCGTCGAGCAGCTTGTCGACGGGGACCACTTCCTCGAACGCGCGGTCGTGGTCGGTCCACGAGTAGTACTTCTCCGCGATCCACGCCAGCAGCGCCACAGGGGAGTCCTGCAGGCCGTAGCCGATCGTCTGCGGCTTGGACATCTGGATCGCGGAGTACCCGGCCTCCGTCGCCTGGAACTGCTTCAGGGCGGCCAGCCCGGCGTAGTCGCGCTGGGTCAGCTCCACCTGCGCCTCGGGCGGCCCGGCGAACACCATCGTGAGGTGGATGCCGATCAACCGCGAGGCGTCGACGTGGCCCAGCTCCGCGGTGACGAAGGAACCCCAGTCGCCGCCGTGCGCGGCATAGCGCTCGTAGCCCAGGCCGGTCATCAACGACGACCAGGCGCGCGCGATCCTCTCGACGCCCCACCCGGTCTCGGCGGGCTTCTCGGAGAAGCCGTAGCCCGGCAGGGACGGCATGACGACGTGGAACGCGTCGGCGGGGTCGGCCGGGTTCGTGAGGGGCTCGATCACGTCCAGGAACTCGAGCACCGAACCGGGCCAGCCGTGCGTGAGCAGCAACGGCGTGGCGCCCTCGTGCGGCGAGCGGACGTGCAGGAAGTGGATGCCCAGCCCGTCGATCTCGGCGCGGAACTGGGGGAGTGCGTTGAGCCTCGCCTCGACGGCACGCCAGTCGTACTTGTGCTCCCAGTGCTCCGCGAGCGAGCGGACGAAGGACAGCGGCGCGCCCTGCGACCAGTCGGACACCGTCTCCGCGTCGGGCCAGCGGGTCAGCGACAGACGGGTGCGCAGATCGTCCACAGAGGACTCAGGGACCGTGACCTCGAACTCGGTGACGTTCATGCGTGGCACGTTACGGACGGCACCTCGAAGTGCCCTCGAAGCCGGTCCAGCGGACATCCAGGCCATCTCCACGCGCGGCTGGCACGGTCAAGCGCGGCTGACGAGAAGGGAACCGCCATGACCAACGCCGAGACAGAGCTGACGCCTTTCCCCTGGCACCGCAAGTGCCCGTACCAGCCCCCGGAGGAATACGCGCAGCTCCGGCCGGAAACCCCCATCGCGAAGGTCGGGCTCCGCACCGGTCGCGAGGCGTACGTCGTCACGAGCTACGAGCACGTGCGCAAGCTCCTCACCGAGCCGAACGCGAGCTCCGACCGCGGGCACGAGGGTTTCCCGTACTACATCGACATCCCGCCCCAGTTCCGCACCGAGGGCTCGTTCATCGGCTGGGACCCGCCCAAGCACACGGTCTACCGCCGGATGGCCGCGGTCTCGGGTGAGTTCACCAAGCAGCGCGTCCGCGCGATGCTGCCCCGCATCGAGCAGATCGTCGACGAGCGGATCGACGCGATGCTGGAGCAGGGCGGGCCGATCGACCTCGTCACGGCGCTCGCGCTGCCCGTGCCGCTGACGATCGTCTGCGAGATCCTCGGCATCCCGCACCAGGACCACGACTACCTGCACGACCGCACCGACAAGCTGTTCGGCGGCAAGTCCTCCGCCGAGGTGCGCATGGCCGCCATCACCGAGCTGAACGGCTACCTGGCCGGCCTGCTCGAGAAGAAGCTCAAGGAGCCGGGCGAGGACCTGATCAGCCGCATCGTCGTCCGCTTCCACGAGGCCGGTCTCTACGACAGCCGCGAGCTCGTCAACCTGGTCCGCCTGCTGCTGAACGGCGGTCACGAGACCAGCGCCGCGATGATCGCGATCGGCGCCATGACCCTGCTGGAGCACCCCGACCAGCTGGAGAAGCTGAAGAACGACTGGAGCCTCGCGCCCAACGCCGTCGAGGAGCTGCTGCGCTACCTCACGCCGGGCGACCTCGCGTCCTCCCGCGTGGCACTGGCCGACATCGACGCCGGCCCCGTCACCATCAAGGAGGGCGAGGGCATGATCATCTGCGGTGGCGCCGCCAACCGCGACCCCGAGACCTTCCCGGAGCCCGACAAGTTCGACATCGAGCGCCCGAACGCGCGCAACCACGTCGCGTTCGGCTACGGCGTGCACCACTGCATCGGCGCCGAGATCGCCCGTGTGGAGCTCACCGTCGTGCTCACCAAGCTGTTCCAGCGCATCCCGAACCTCCGGCTCGCCAAGCCGTGGAACGAGCTGCAGTACAAGGACGGCGCGGTCATGTACGGCGTCTACGAAATGCCCGTCACCTGGTGACGTCCAGCGCCACAACGAGAAGGGCCCGCCGGTTGCTCCCGGCGGGCCCTTCTCGTGTTGTGCCTAGCGGACAGCGGCAACGACATCCTCCTGCGGGGACGTCTGCAGCGGCTTCACGGGCGTGCGACCGAAGCGCCGCATGAACGGGGTCTCGACCCACGCGAACAGCCCCCAGGAGAGCAGCAGGGACACCGCGAAGGCCGCCACGAGGAACGCCAGGGCGACCGGGGTCGACCAGGCCTTGCCGCCGAAGCCGCCGAACGCGTTGATCTCCGTGCCGAACGCCCAGTGCCCGTACGTCAGCACCAGCCGGTGCACGAGGTAGAACGCGAACGACACCTCACCCAGCCACACCATGCCGGGGCGGGCGAAGAACGTCCTGCGCCCCTTGACGTCCGCGACGGCCGCGGCCGGGATCAGCAGGGCCAGCGGGATGATCGTCGCGCCGGTGAACGCCCACAGGAACGGCACGAACAGCGAGGCGACGTAGCCGACGACCGCGAGCGCGACGCCCCACTTGACGCCCAGGCCGATCCACCGCCCGGTCATGACGATCCGCGCGAGGATCATGCCGAGCGCGAACTCGAACAGGCGCGAGACCGGGAAGTTGTAGACGAACCAGATCTGGGTGTAGGACGCGGGACCCCACGGCCAGACCGGCGCCGACGGCAGCGCCAGCTTGGCGATCAGCGGCACCAGCAGCACCGCCAGGACCGCGGCGCCGGCGTAGAGCCACAGCCGCGACGGGCGGATCTTGTTGACCAGCACCAGCAGGAACGGGAAGGACAGGTAGAACAGGGCCTCGACGGACAACGACCACGCGACGCCGTTGCCGGACAGCAGGACGTCGTAGTTCGGGACCCACGCCTGCAACAGGAACAGGTTCGCCAGGGCGGAGGCCGGGTCGACCGCCTGCCGGAACACCAGCAGCAGCACGATCGCCGCGACGAACGTGACGACGTGGTTGGGCAGGATCTTGGCGAACCGCCGCCGGAAGAAGTTCCCCTTCGTGTCACCGGGCCGCGCCGAGTACGTCAGCACGAACCCGCTGAGGACGAAGAAGAACGACACGCCGACGAACCCGGCGGTGCTCGTCGCGAGCATGTACAGGAAGCCGATCTCAGGAGTCCTGAAGAGGAACTCCAGGCTGCCGTGGAAGACGAAGACCATTGCCGCGGCGACGAACCGCATGCCCGTCAGCGACGGGAGTCTCGACGAACTCGCTACTTGGCTCGACACGGTGGGGACCTTTCGGAAAGCGGATCGACGGTGGTCGCCCGATGGTGGGAACCCGCCATGGCGAATGGCTCGCGACCTGCTCGAAGGCCTTTTCCTCCGCCACTTCCCGATCCGTTCTCCAGCGGGCGCGGACACCGTTTCGGAGTCGAGGGAAGTCCCCCAGGGAGGTTGCCGTGCCACCGTCCACCACGGAGCTGCGCAGGCGGGAGGACACCGACCTCCCGACGAGGCTCGCGAAGTCCGCCGCCACCGAGCAGGGGGCGTTCCTGCAGACCGAGCACTTCGACCTGTGGCTCACCGAACGCTGGCTCGCCAACGCGTTCCGCGTCGAGCGCATCCCGTTCGCCGACCTCGACCTCTGGTACACCGAGGAGGAGACGGGGAACATCCGGCACCAGAGCGGGAAGTTCTTCACCGTCGAGGGCCTGAAGGTCGACACGCCCACGCGGTCGTGGAGCCAGCCGATCATCCGCCAGCCCGAGGTGGGGATGCTCGGCATCCTCGTCAAGGAGTTCGGCGGCGTCCTGCACTGCCTGATGCAGGCCAAGATGGAGCCGGGCAACCCGAACCTGCTGCAGCTCTCGCCGACCGTGCAGGCCACGAAGTCGAACTACACCCGCGTGCACAAGGGCGCCAAGGTGAAGTACCTGGAGTACTTCGCCGAGGGCGCCCAGCGCGGCCGCGTGATCGTCGACGTGCTCCAGTCCGAGCACGGGTCGTGGTTCTACCGCAAGAGCAACCGCAACATCGTCGTCGAGGTCACCGAGGACGTGCCGGCCGACGACGACTTCGTCTGGCTCACGCTCGGCCAGGTCAACTCGTTGCTGCACCGGGACAACCTCGTCAACATGGACTCGCGCACGGTGCTCTCGTGCCTGCCCGCGCGCGGTTTCGGCGAGCCCGCCACCGAGTTCCAGTCCGCGCTGCTCGCCTCGCGCGACCCGCACGCCGGCGCGTTGTCGGCGACACCGGACGTGCTGAGCTGGTTCACCGGCCAGCGCGCCGACCACGACATCGACGTCTCGCGCGTGCCGCTGGGCCAGGTGCCGGGCTGGATCCGCACCGACGACGAGATCAGCCGTGAGGACGGGAAGTTCTTCCGGTGCGTGGCGGTGCGGGCGATCGCGGGCAACCGCGAGGTGACCAGCTGGACGCAGCCGCTGTTCGAACAGCACGGCAGGGGAGTGGCGGCGTTCATCGTCAAGCAGTTCGCCGGCGTCCTGCACGTGCTGGTGCACGCGCGGCTGGAAGGCGGGTTCCTCGACACCGTCGAGCTCGGGCCGACCGTGCAGTGCGTGCCCGGCAACTACCACGACGCCGAACGGCCGCCGTTCCTCGACCACGTGCTGTCCGCGGAGAAGTCGAGGATCCACTACTCGACGGTGCATTCCGAGGAGGGCGGCCGATTCCTCGACACCGAAAGCGACTACCTCGTCGTCGAGGCGGACGATTCATTCCCGACGGATGTTCCGCCGCAGTACGCGTGGGTCACCGTGGGCCAGTTGACCGATTTGCTGCGGCACGGCCGTTACGTGAACGTGCAGGCCAGGACGCTGGTGGCGGCGCTCAACGCCCTCGGCTAGAGCGCCGGGCGAGAAATAGTACCTGCGCCACCTGCGAAAAACACGATCGGGTTACACGGCTCTAGCGCGAATCGAGTGCCACCCGATCCGGCTTGAATAGCGTGGTCACCATGAAGATCCTAGTGAGTAGCGGTCCGTCGTTCGGGCTCTACTTTCCCGTCGTCCCGCTGGCGTGGGCCTTGCGGGCCGCGGGTCACGAGGTGCTCGTCGCGAGCCCGGAGAGCATGGCCGCCACGGTCAACGGCTCCGGGCTCCCGCATGTGGCCACGTACGGCCCCATGCACATGCGCGAGGTCATGCTGCACGACCGCGCGGGCAACCAGCTGGCACAGGCGAGCACCGAGGAGGGCCTGCTGGAGCAGGTCGGCCGCGGGTTCGGCCGGCTCGCCGCCCGCACTCTCGACGGCATGCTCGCCATCACCGAGGCGTGGAAACCGGACGCGATCATCGGCGAGGCGCACGCGTTCTCCGCCGGTGTCGCCGCGAAGCTCCACGGGATCCCGTGGTTCGAGAACGGCATCGGCATCGGGTACCGCTCCGACATCGACGGCTGGACCGCGCAGGAGTTCGCGCCCGAGCTGGAGAAGCTCGGGTTCGACGCGTTGCCGCACCCCGACCTGGTGCTGGACACGTGTCCCGCGATCATCCACCCCGCGGACGTCCGCGACGACGTCGTTGCGGGACAACCGATGCGGTGCGTCCAGTACGACACCCCCGCCCCGGTCCCCTCGTGGGTCTTCGAGAAACGCGACCGCCCGCGCATCATGATCACGCTCGGCACGATCCTGCCGAACTCCCCCGCGGGCCCGGCGATCTTCAACGAGCTGGTCCGCACCCTGCCCTCGCTGGGTGTGGAGCTCGTGCTCGCGATGCCGGACGAGGCGGTCGCCAAGCTCGCTCCGCTGCCCGACGCCGTCGTCGCCGCCGGGTGGATGCCGCTCACCTCCGTGCTGCCCGCCTGTGATCTCACGGTGCACCACGCGGGTGGGGGATCGACCATGTCCTCCCTGATCGCCGGACTCCCGCAGCTGCTCGCTCCGGGAGTCATGGCGGAGCAACGGGATTCGGCCCAGCGCCTCTGCGACTTCGGCGCCGCCAGGCAGCTGCAGTCGCAGGAGGTGGAGCCGGCCGAGGTCCTCGAGGCCTGCCGGGCGTTGCTGGAGGACGCGTCCTACACCGATCGCGCGAGCGAGTTGAAGCAAGCGATAGAGGAAATGCCCTCGCCCGGCGCGGTAGTGCCGGTGATCGAGGACTTCGTCCGTCACCGCGCCGTCGGCGCAGCGGAAGAAACTGAGTGAGGAGCTATGACCCAGAACATCGACGCGGCGCCGGATTCAGGTGCGCAGAGTTGGCCCGGTGCCAACGCGAACCAGGGTGAGCCGTTCAAATGGCGCTGGCTGGCACTCGGTGTCATCCTGCTGGCCACCGCGATGGACATTCTCGACTCGTTGATCACGGTCATCGCCGCTCCGTCGATCGTGGCGGACATCGGTGGTGGCGCGACCTTCATCCAGTGGCTCGGTGCCGGCTACACGCTCGCCATGGCGTGCGGCCTGATCATCGGCGGCCGGCTCGGTGACATCTTCGGCAAGAAGCAGATGTTCATCGTCGGCGCCACGGGCTTCACGCTGGCCTCGGCGCTGTGCAGCGTCGCGACGACGCCGGGTGTGCTGGTCGTCGCCCGCGTGCTGCAGGGCCTCTTCGGCGCGATGATGCTGCCGCAGGGCCTCGGCGTCATCACCGAGGTGTTCCCGCCCAAGGAGATGGCCAAGGCGTTCGGCGCCTACGGCCCGATCCTCGGTCTCGCGACCATCGGCGGCCCGATCCTCGGCGGCTGGCTGATCAACCTCGACCTGTTCGGCACCGGCTGGCGCGCGATCTTCCTGATCAACCTGCCGCTCGGCCTGCTGGCGATCATCGGCGCCATCAAGACGTTCCCCAAGGCCAACAAGACGGCCAAGAAGCTCGACCTCGTCGGAGCGCTGCTCGCCTCCGTCGGTGCCGCGCTGCTCGTCGTCCCGGTCGTGCAGGGACGTGAGGAGGGCTGGCCGGCGTGGACCTTCGTGTCCATCGTGGCCGGTGTGATCACGTTCTTCGTCTTCGGCTGGTACGAGGGCCGTCGCGACAAGAACGGCGGCGAGCCGCTCGTCGTGCCGTCGCTGTTCAAGAAGAAGGCGTTCAACGGCGGTCTGGTGGCGGGCCTCGCGTTGTTCTCGGCGCTCACCGGCTTCTCCCTGGTGCTCAGCATCTACCTGCAGCTGGGCCTCGGGTTCACCGCGCTCGGCGCGTCGCTCGCGGTGCTGCCGCAGGCGATCGGCTCGACGTTCGGCTTCGCCGCGTCCGGTGCGGGCCTCGCCGCCAAGCTGGGCCGCCGCCTGATCCACATCGGACTCACCGGCATGATCCTCGGCCTGGTCGCGTTCTACTTCACGATCAAGCTGGGCGGCCCGGACGTCGGCGGCTGGGCGATGTCGCCGTCGCTGTTCTTCGCGGGCATCGGCATGGGCCTCGCGATGGCGCCGTTCTTCGAGCTGATCCTCGCGGGCGTCGACCCGCACGAGACCGGTTCGGCGTCCGGCACGCTGACCTCCGTGCAGCAGTTCGGTGGCGCCCTCGGCGTCGCGGTCCTCGGCACCGTGTTCTTCGCGGTGGTGGGCGGATCCGGCTACCTGCCGGCGATCGAGACCAGCATCTGGGTGGTCGTGGCACTGGAACTCGCCGCGGCCGGGCTGATCTTCTTCCTGCCGAAGATGCCGAAGCCCGCCTGGGACCCGAGCGCCTGGGAGGGCGGCGACGGCGGTGGCGAGTGGAGTGCCGAGGCCGCCGCGCAGTGGGGTGGTGGCGACACCGCCGACAAGGCCGCGGCCGACTGGAACGCGGACGCCAAGAAGTAAGCGCAACACCTGAGTTGTCCGGAAGGCTCGCCGATCTCGCGATCGGCGGGCCTTCCGCACGTAGTGGGCTCTTTTCAAGAAATCTTCGAGGGAGACTCAATGACCGCGGTGGCAGAACCTTCTCTGGACGTCGCGCTGGCCGCGACGTACAAGAAGTCGATCAGCGAGCACTACAAGGACCTCGCGCTCAAGCTCCAGGTCGCGCTGAACACCCAGGACCTCAGCCTGGTCGACGGCCTGATCCACGACGAGTTCCTCGACGTCACGGGCCCTCCCGGGATGTTCCCGGACGGTCCCGAGGGCGTGCGGCAGCACATCCTGTGGCTCAACCGCCGGTTCAAGGACGCGAAGTGGGAGGTGCAGCAGGCCGTCGCCGAGGGCACCACGGTCGTGCTGCGCGTCCGCTTCACCGGCATCGAGACCGAGGAAGGCCAGGCCGCACCCGTCGGCACGCGGTTCACCTACGCGCAGGCGCACTACTTCGAGGGCCGCGACGGCCTCCTGGTGCAGCACATCGGTGTCCGCAGCGAACAGGACATCTCCCAGTAAGGGACTTCCATGGACGTCATCGGACGTGGCTTCCTGGCCACGAACCTCGCCCGAATCGCGGGAAAGCATCATGACGTCGTCGCGTTCGCGGCCGGATCCTCCTCGACCGTCGCCACGTCGTCGGACGAGTTCGGCCGCGAGACCGGCATCCTGCACGACGCGATCAGCAGGTGCCGCGCGGAAGGCAAGATGTTCGTCTACTTCTCCACCGCGTCCGCCGCGATGTACGGATCCCCGGACTCGCCCGGCACGGAGGACGGACCGGTCTACCCGGGCAACGCCTACGGGCGCCACAAGCTCGCGATGGAGGCGCTCATCCGCGCCTCCGGGGTGGCGCACCTCGTGCTGCGCCTGGGACACCTCGTCGGTCCCGAACAGCCGCCGCACCAGATGATGCCCACCCTGGTGGCGCAGGTGCGGTCCGGCGAGATCGAGGTCTGGCGAGGCGCGCACCGCGACCTCGTCGACGTCCTCGACGTGGTGCGCCTGCTCGACGCGTTGCTGACCGTCCGCGTGTCGGACGAGGTCGTCAACGTCGCCAGCGGCGTGCCCGTCCCGGTCGAGGACGTCGTGGCACACCTCGAGAACAGGCTGCGCGTGCCGTTGCGGAAGAGCTACCGCGACGCGTTCGCGCGGCACGACATCTCCCTGGCCAAGCTCACCCGCCTCGCACCCGTCGTGCGCGAGCTGGGCTTCGGCCCGCACTACTACCGGCGCGTCGTCGACCGCTACCTCAGCGCGACGACCGGCGTGCCACTCGAAGTCCTACCGTCAGCCGGATGAAGGAGCAACGGCAATGCGAGTACTGATCAGCACGTGGCCGGCGAGCGGGCACCTGCAGCCGATCGTCCCACTGAGCTGGGCACTGCGCGGTGCCGGTCACGAGGTCGTCGTCGCCACACCCCAGCACCTCGTGCCCTTCGTGAAGTCGACCGGTCTCGACGCGATCGCCCTCGGCGAGGAGCAGGACCAGAAGATGATGCTGCAGGGCATCATCCAGCAGGCCGGCGAGAACGCCTCCCCCGCCGAGGCGCTGCCGCGGCCGGACCGCCAGTTCTGGGGCAACATCGCCTACGGCCCCGCCGGTCGCACCGCGGAGGTCCTCCCGCTGCTGCTGGAGAAGGCCAAGGCGTTCGCGCCCGACCTGATCGTGTCGGACCCGATGGACCTGTCCGGGCGGCTGCTCGGCGGCATCCTCGGCGTGCCGGTCGTGCGGCACCGCTGGGGCGTCGACCCGCTCACGGAGGCGTTCGAGGAGACCGCTCACATGGTCCTCGACCCGGTGGCGCAGCAGATGGGCCTGACCGGCCTTCCGGAACCGGAGCTGACCATCGACCCGTGCCCGCCGTCGTTCCAGCTGCCCGGCCTCGAGCAGGGCCGCCCCGTGCGGTACCTGCCGTCCAACGGGTTCGGCGCCGTGCCGGCGTGGGCGCTCGAGGAGCCGTCGAAGCCGCGCATCTGCGTGTCCTTCGGTTCCATGCCCAAGGAGCTCGGCATGCGCAAGGTGCTGGGCTGGGTGTACGAGGCCATCGCGCGCCTCGGTGACGTCGAGGTCGTCCTCGCCGTGCCGAACGGGATCGACGCCGAGGACCACTCGGTCATCGCGGACAAGGTGATCTCGTCGTCGCACCTGCCGCTGAACCTGTTCATGCGCACGTGCTCGGTGATCGTGCACCACGGCGGTTCCGGCACGGGCCTCACCGCGCTGAACGCCGCCACGCCGCAGCTGGTGCTGCCGCAGTTCGCCGACCACTTCCCGTGGGCGGAGCGGCTCGAGGCGACCGGTGCCGGCGCGTTCGTCGAGGGCACGGAGAAGCAGCAGGACGTGTCGTTCATCCAGGACCGCCTGGAGGAGCTGATCCACAAGCCCGAGGCCAAGGAGGCGTCGCTGGCGCTGCAGGCCGAGATCCACGGCGCGCCGTCCCCGGCCGCGTTGGTGCCGGAGCTGGAGGCCCTCGCGGGCGTCTGACTCCCGGACGTGGAGAAGCCCCCGGCTCGCGAGCCGGGGGCTTCTCCGTTGTGTTCTAGTCGTTGAGCTGGAGCACGACCGTGCCCGCGTACTTCTTGTCCAGCAACCCGATGAACGCCTCCGCCGCGAACGGCACGCCGCCCTTGACGACGGTGTGGGCGAAGGAGATCTTGTCCTCCTTCAGCCACGTGGAGAACTGCTGGTTCCACGCGGCCAGCTGCTCCTCGGTGTCGAAGGTGGCGAAACCCCGGAACGTCAGCTGCTTGGCGATGGCGCGCATCAGGGCCAGGCGCGGGTGGTCGCCGTCCGTGCCGCCGATCTGGCCGCTCAGCGCGCCGCACAGGGCGAACCGGGCGCCGGGCTGGGCGTGCTCGACCGCGGCCTCGAACTGGTCGCCGCCGACGTTGTCGAAGCACACCGTGATGCCGTCGGGGGCGAGCGCGCGCAGCTGGTCCAGCACCGGGCCGTCGTGGTAGTCGAACGCCGCGTCGAAGCCGGCCTCGTTGAGCAGGAAGTCGACCTTCTCCTTGCTGCCGGTGGACCCGATGACGAGCTTGGCGCCGCGGGCCTTCGCGATCTGCCCGGCGAGCGTGCCGACCGCGCCGGTGGCACCGGAGACGAACACGATGTCGCCCTCACCGGCACCGGCCATCTCGACGATGCCGCGCCACGCCGTGGGGCCGTTGGCGAGGTAGTACTCGGCGCCGGGCAGCAGCGAGCGGTCGAGCTTCTTCACGCCGAAGCCGGGGCTCACGACGGCCCACTCGCGCCAGCCCTCGTAGTGCAGGACGAACGTGCCCACCGGCAGCTCTGCGTTGTTGGAGACCACGACGGTGCCGACGGTGGTGCACCACGGGGTCTTGCCGATCTCGTAGTTGGGGATCGGCAGCGCCGTCTCCTCGTTCATCAGGTCGCGGTACACCGAGCCGAGGAACATCCACTCGTTGCGCACCAGCACCTCGCCGTCGCCGGGGGTGGGCGTCGGCACCTCGACGAGCTCGAAGTTGTCCTGGGTGAGCCGGTCCGCCGGACGCGAAACCAGGCGCAGCTCCCGCGACGTCGTCGGAATCGCTTCGGCGCTCATACGGATCTCCTTATGCCTTGCACAGTGGGGTTTCCACCGTCCCCCCGCACGGCTTCGGCTGCCTTGAGAGGTGCCTGAGCCACCTCAAGGCACGTGCGAGCGCGGGTGCAGGGCGCACTGGCTGACTTGGGGCCATGGCTGACTTCGACGTCATCGTGGTCGGCAGCGGCTCGGCGGGCGGCGTTCTGGCGGCACGGCTGTCGGAGGACCCCTCGCGGCGCGTGCTGCTGCTGGAAGCGGGACCTGACGACCCCGCCGCGGGCCCCATGCACAACTGGATGTACCGGTCGGAACCGCAGATCGGCGGTGAGCCGCTGAACCTGCCGCGCGGCAAGATCGTCGGCGGCTGTTCGGCGGTCAACGCGTGCATCGCGTTGCGCGGTGCGCCTTCCGACTACGACGCGTGGCCGGGCGACTGGTCGTTCGACCGCGCCCGGTCGTACTTCGAGACCGTCGAGTCGGTCGTGCCGATCCGCCGGCCCTCCGACGACATGACCTCGACGAACCGCGCGTTCGTCGAGACCGCCGTTTCCCTCGGCATGGAACGGGTCGAGGACCACAACGCGCCCGGTGCCGTCGGTGCCGGCCCGGTGCCGCTGAACGAGGTCGGTGGCGTGCGGCAGAGCACGGCCGTCACGTACCTCGCGGCCGCCCGGTCGCGGGAGAACCTGACGATCCGGCCGAACTCGTTGGTGTGCAAGGTCCTGGTGCGCGACGGCCGCGCGGTCGGCGTGGTGCTGCTCGGCGGTGAGACCGTGGCGGCCCCGACGGTCGTGGTCGCCGCCGGCGCGTACGGCTCGCCCGCGGTGCTGATGCGGTCGGGGATCGGGCCGGCCACGGCGTTGTCCGCCCTGGGCATCTCGGTCGTCGCGGACCTGCCGGTGGGGCAGGGGTTGCAGGACCACCCGCTCGTCACGGTGAAGCTGATGGGCCGCGGTCCCGCGCTGTACCAGGCCGTCGCCACGACGCCGTCCGGCCTGCAGTTCCTGCCCGGCGCCCCGTCGCCCGCCGAGACGACCGGCGCCAACCTGATCATCTCGGTGGCGCTGCTCAAGCCGACCTCGCGCGGCCGCGTGTGGCTGCGCTCGGCCGACCCGACCGACGCGCCGCACATCGACCTCGGCCTGCTGCGGTCCTACGAGGACAGGGCGCTGATCCGGTCCGGTGTGCGCGACCTGCTGCGCCTGGTCGGCACCAAGCCGTTCGCCGGGGAGATCGACGGCCCTCCGCTCAACAGCCCGCCCGCGGACCTGGCGGACGACCAGGCGCTCGACCGGTGGATCTTCGCGAACACGGGCACGTACCACCACGCGGTGGGCACGTGCGCGATGGGGTCCGTGGTGTCACCGGACGGGCAGGTGCTCGGCGTGGACGGCCTCTGGGTCGCCGACGCCTCCGTGATCCCGGAAGTGCCCGCAGCCAACACCAACCTGCCCACCATGATGCTCGCGGAGCACGTCTCCGCGGTACTGATCGAGGAGTCGCGCAATGTCGCTTGAGCTGGACGCCGCCGCCCAGGACCTGCTGTTCCGGGAAGCCCGCACCGCCAACACGTTCTCGTCCGACCCGGTCTCCGACGAGACCTTGCAGGCCGTCTACGACCTGGTGAAGTACGCGCCGACGTCGATGAACCAGCAGCCGCTGCGCATCGTGCTGATCCGCACCGACGACGCCCGAGAGCGCCTGGTCAAGACGATGTACGGCCCGAACGGCGCCAAGGTCGCGCAGGCGCCCCTGGTCGCGATCCTCGCCGCGGACCTCGAGTTCCACGAGCTGATGCCGCGGGTGTTCCCGCACTTCCCCGAGGCCAAGGACATGTTCGCGGACCCCGCGATCCGCGAGGCGTCGGCGATCCAGAACGGCACGCTGCAGGCCGCGTACTTCCTGCTCGGCATCCGGGCGGCCGGGCTGAACGCCGGCCCGATGATCGGGTTCGACGCGGAGGCCGTGAACCGGGAGTTCTTCCCGGACGGCAAGCAGAAGGTGCTGCTGGTGATGAACATCGGCAAGCCCGGCGAGAACGCCTGGTGGCCCCGGTCGCCGCGGCTGGAGTACGACGAGGTCGTGTCCGCCGCCTGATCCCGCCGGACGACGAAGGGCCTCAGCCGCGAAGGCTGAGGCCCTTCACCCGTTCCTCACGGCTTCGGTCGCGGGATCGCCACCGACGTGTAGCTCGTCTGCGGTGTCGCCTCCGTCGTGAACCGCCCGTTGATCACGTACAGCAGGTCGTCGTGCAACGCGAGCGAGCTGGGGATGTCGAACCGCGGGTCGCTCACCCGCCGCAGCACCTTGCCGACCGTGCCCTCGTGGTTGAGCCGCAGGAGCGCGACCTCGTTGCGCACACCCATCGCCACGTACAGCAGGTCGCCGTCGAGGACCATGCCGTCGCAGTCCATGAGGTCCTCACCACCGAGGTCGACGCTCGTGGCGCGGCCGGTGGTGGTGTCCACGTGGAACAGTCCGCCGGTGTTGGACTGGTTGACGAGCAACGCGGTGCCGTCCGGCGTCTGGCAGATCCCGTTGGCGTTGAAACCCTCCTCGAGGTACTCGATGTCACCGCTGAGCGCCAGCTGGGAGACCTGGTCGGGCTCCGGCAGCTCGCCGTTGCCGCCGAGCGGGAGCTTCCACAGCACCGGGATGACCGAGTCGGTGGCCCACGCGGCGGTCGGGGTGAGGGCGAAGTCGTTGACCAGACCCGCCAGCGGGTAGGAGGCCAGGGTGGCGCCGGAGGCCGCGTGGATCACGTGCGCGTCGCCCGCGAAGCCGCCCGCGATGAACAGGCGGCCCCTGCGGTCGAGCTTCACGCCGGCCGAGGCGGTGCCGGGGCCGGGGTGGATCAGCCTGCCCTCGCCGGTGATCAGGTCCGCGCGGTAGATGGACCCGTCGGCCAGCGAACCGAAGTACGCGAACGGACCGGGCCCGATCGTCATCGACTCTGGCCGGAATCCGTCCGGCAGCGCGATCGTCGTCATACCGGCCAGAAAACCGCAGCTCGCTCCAGGTTCACTCGAAGATCACGGCGTGGTCCGCACCCGGAGCGACGAACTCCAGCAGCCGCAGTCCCTCCGCCTCGACCAGCGCGCTGTCCCGTTTCAGGAGCCGCTGGTACGGGGAGAGGGACAGGGTTCCCTTCGCCACCTTCCAGGTACCGCTGACGAACCCGTCGACGGTGAAGCCGCCGCGGGTGGACGAACCGTTGAAGCCGGGGGAGGTGATCCGGGTGCGGTCGGCGTGCGAGAGCGCGACGTTGTCGAACTCGGGCAGGAACCGCGGCGGCGCCGGGGTGTCCTCGTCCGGCCGCGGCGAGTCCTCGTGGTCGAAGAGCGTCTTGCCGTTCTCGTCGGTGAAACGCCGCAGCGGCAACCGGTCGAACACCTCGGACAACCTGGTGAGACCGGACCACGTCTGCGCGTCCTGGACGCTCGCCGGTCCGAACGCCCCGAGGTAGCGGGACACCACCTCGGTGATCGACGGTGCGGGCAGG
Organism: Lentzea sp. HUAS12; assembly: GCF_024125735.1. Lineage (NCBI taxonomy): Bacteria > Bacillati > Actinomycetota > Actinomycetes > Pseudonocardiales > Pseudonocardiaceae > Lentzea > Lentzea sp. HUAS12. The sequence goes on along the minus strand of NZ_CP099738.1, from coordinate 5,144,421 downwards.
GACTCGGCGCCGAGCCAGGTGTGCAGCGTGGCGTGGTCGCCCCGGCCCTGTGCGACGCCCCAGACACCTCGCGGGGGGATCTGCGCGAGCGGGACGAGCAGCTGCACCGCGTACGCCAGGGCGGTCGCCTGATGGCCCGGCCAGCGTTCCTGCAACAGCTTGCCCAGATCCTCGCGTGTTCGCGGTTCCTCTTCGAGCAACGAACGGCCGAGGTCGGCGAGTTCGCCGGGGTCGATGCCGGCGATCTGCTTCCCGTTGTGGCCGGTGAAGTTCACGCGGTCCAGCACGGGTTTCAGCAACGGCCGCAACACCAGCGCGTCGCGGGCGCTCACGAGGTGGATCGTGCCCCTCATCAGCACGAGGCGGACCGCGGAACGGTCCTCCAGGGTGGCGGCGAGGGCGGCGGGCTGAAAACCGCTCACCCGCGACCACAGGCCCACGTACGGCGACAGCGGCACCTGGGACTGCATGCCCACCAGGTGTTCCACCACCTCCAGAGGTGCCTTCTCGCTGCGTTCCAACAGGAACTGCCGGGCCAGCAGCGCCCGGTTCAACTGCCGTGCGGAGAGCTTCACCCGACCACGAGCTCCCGCGTCGTCGCGTCCGGAGCGGCGAAGCGCATCAGCGCGTCGGCCTCCTGCTCGACCACCTTCAGGTCCTTTTTGGACAAACTCTTGAACAGCGTGAGCGTCAGCGTCGCCGTCTTCTTCTGCTCCTTGAGCTTCCAGATCCCGTGCACGAACCCGTCGACCAGCAGCGTGGCCGCGATGCCCGCGCCGACGCAGACCTTCTTGCGGATGTCGTCGTCCATCACGCGAGTGCGGTCGAAGTGCGACACCATCAGGTTGTCGTACTCGGGCAGGAAGCGGACCGGCGCCGGCGTGTCCCCGTCCGGCCGGGGCGCGTCGCGCAGGTCGTAGAGCTCCTGGCCGGTGTCGGACCGCAGCACCTCCAGCTCGGAACCCATGTCCCCGAACACCTTGGCCATGAACGTCAGCCCGGTGAACGCCTGCAGGTCCTTGACGGTGGCCGGCCCGTACGCGGCGAGGTAGCGGCGCACCAGGTGCTTCGGGTCCGGGGCCTTCGCGAGCTCGCGGTCGAGGAACGGCTCCGCGAGCGTCGACGGCACCGACCCGCCCTTGCCCCACGGCGGCACGTGCACCAGCGGCACCAGGTACTGCACGGAGTACGCCAGCGCCAGGGGATCGCGGCCGGGGAACCGCTCGCTCATCGACTCGCGCAGCTGCACCTGCGTCAGCGCCCTGCCCCGCAACAGCTTCCTGCCGTGCTCGGCGACCTCACCGAGGTCCAGGCCCTCGGTCTCGCGGCCGAAGAAGCCCTTCTGCGCCCGGTTGAGCACGGGCTGGAGCAGCGGCCGCAGCCACAACAGGTCCGTCGTGGTCACGAGGTGCATGGTGTAGCGCATCAACGACGACCGCACGATCTGGCGGTCCAGGATGAGCTTCGAGAGCTCGTCGCGGTCGAAGTGCTCCAGGCGTGCCCACAAACCGATGTAGGGCGGGAACGGCAGCTGCGCCTGCAGCCCGACGAGCTGCTCGGTGGCTTCGAGCACACCGAGGTCGTGGCGCTGCAGCAGGAGTTGGCGCGCGAGGGTGGCTCGGTTGATCGCGCGGCGGTCCAGCACGGGAAGGCCTCTCTGTAAACGCGGAAACGCGGCCGTCACCGGAATCTACCGGTGACGACCGCTTCAGGACGGGAAGGACGCAGTTCAGGCAGCGTCGCCCTCGATGCGGGAGCGGAACCACGACATGAACAGGTGGTCGGTGCCCGCGGTGAGGTCCTGGCCGCCGTCGATCGTGATGATCTGGCCGGTGACCCAGGAGCTGGCGGGGCTCGCGAGCTGGACGATCCACGGCGTGATGTCCTCGACCGTGCCGGTGCGGCCCAGCGGCATGATGTCCGCCAGCGTCGCGAAGATGCCGTCGGTCTCCTCCTCGTTGAGACCGTTGGCCGCGTAGACCTCGGTGCGCACGCCGGCCGGGGCGACGGCGTTGACCCGGATGCCGAGCGGGGCCAGCTCGCGCGCCCACGTGAGCGTCAGGCTGTGCATGCCGGCCTTGCTGGCCGCGTACAGCGCCGCGCCGGGCTCGGGGTTGTGGCCCGCGACCGACGAGACGAACACGATGTTGCCGCCCGGCTTGGCGAGGAACTGGTAGAGCGCGCCGGTGAGGCGGACCGGGCCGAGCAGGTTGATGTTGAGCAGCTCGTTGCTGGCCTTCTCGTCGAAGTACTCGGCCAGCGTGTTGCGGAAGATGCCGGCGTTGTGCACGAGCACGTCCAGCTTGGCGCCGTTGGTCTCGACGGCGTCGGCGACGGCCTGCGCGCCCTCGGCCGTGGTGACGTCGGCGGCCACGGGGACGATGTTCGGGTGCAGCTCGGCGACCTCGTCCAGCCGCTCCTTGCGGCGGCCGGTGATGATCACACTCGCGGCGCCGAGCTTCGCGAACTCGACGGCGGCGTGCTTGCCGATGCCGGTGCCACCACCGGTGACGACGACTCGCTGGCCTTCAAACGGCTGGTCGGACATGGTCTGGGTTCCTTTCGAAAGCCATCGGGTGTCACACATATCCAGCCAAAAGCGTCTGGCATCTCACTTGAGCGGCGGTCAGGCCGCCCAGGACGGCTTCGCGTCGATCTCCAGCACGGCGCAGCCCCAGCTGTACCCGGCGCCCACGCCGAACAGCACGACGCGCTGCCCCGGACGGGCCTGACCGGTGTCGACCAGGTGCCCGAGCCCGGCGAACTGGTCGCCCGCGCCGAGGTGCCCGACCGTGCGGCTCCACTCCCACGTCGTGCGCGAGGTGTCGATGTCGTACGGGCGCAGGTAGTTCACGTCGAGGCGGCGCCGGCCGAAGTGCGGCAGCACCACCCAGTCCGCGTCACCGATCTTCATGTCCGCGTCCGCCAGGGCCTCCTCGACGGCGGCGGCCTGGCCCGCGTTGGCGCGGTTGATGCCGAACGAGAGCCCGTACTGCCTGGCGAACGAGTTCTTGGCGGCCTCGAAGTCCACCGGCATGCGGTGCGAGAACGGGGCGAGCCCCATCGGTTCGTCGCCGCGGTGCAGCGGCTCGAGATCGGAGTCCGCGTTGATGGCCAGCGAGAGCAGTCGCGCGTACCCGCCTCGCCGCGACAGGACGACCGCGCTGGCGCCGTCCGCGTAGGGCGTACCGGGGTCGGTGCGCCACCGGTCGATGCCGGGCAGGCAGAACCGGTCCGCGGTGGTCAGCAACGCGTCCCGACCGGGGCTGAGGTACCGCACGGCGAGGTCCAGCGCGGCCATGCCGCCGTTCGACATCTGCCGGATCTCGAGCGCCAGGCAGTTGTTGCGCACGGTCTCGCGCTGGATGTAGCTGCCGACCGGCCACAGGTCCTGACCCTGGTGGTAGGTGGTGGCGTGCAGGATCAGCTCGACGTCGTCCCCGGTGCTGCCGGCTCGCGCGAGTGCCTGCTGGGCCGCCTTGACGCCCATCTCGGCCGCCGACTCGTCGGGCGAGTAGGCGACGCTGGTGACGTCCGTGCGGGCGACCAGCTTCGGCTCGCACTCGCCGGAGTCGATCGCGTCCTGCACCCTCAGCGTCGCGGGGAGACGGATCCCGTTGCCCCGCAGGTAGATGCCTTCGACGCGCACTCAGACCTCCTTCAGCGCACGGGCGACCCGCACGACCCGGTCGGCCTGCACGCGGGCGGACTGCAGCGCGACCTCGCCCACCGGCTTGGAATCCGAACCCAGGACGTGAGATGTGCCGTACGGGTTCTCGTTCAGCCCGGGCGGCACGATGATCCCGCCGAAGTGGCAGACCATGTTGTGGATGGAGACGATCGTGGTCTCCATGCCGCCGTGCGTGCTGCCGCCGGACGTGAACGCGCTGTACACCTTGTTCGCGAGCCGCCCCTGGAACCACGCGGGACCCAGCGTGTCGATGAACTGCTTGAGCTGCGCGGACATGTTGCCGAACCGGGTGGGCGTGCCGAACAGGACCGCGTCGGCCCACAGCACGTCCTCGACCTGGGCGACCGGCACGTCCTCGGTCTGCCGGAGGTGCTCGGCCCACGCCGGACGCGAGTCCACGGCGGCCTGGGGCGCGAGTTCGGCCGCCCTGACCAGCCTGACCTCTGCTCCCGCCTTCTCCGCGGTCTCGGCGATCTCGGTGGCGATGCGGTGGATCGTCCCGGTGGACGAGTAGTAGACAACGGAGACGTTGACGCTGCGTTCCATGGCGGGATCCCTTTCGCAGGCAGGTCCCCACCACCGTTGCCGGTGCGCCTCGACGCGGCGTCGAGCGCGGCCTGAACGCCGGGGGATATGGTTCTCGCCGGAGGGGCGCAATGATCAGGGTTCTGCTGGCCGAGGACATGCACATGGTGCGCGGTGCCCTCATCGCGCTGCTCAACCTCGAACCGGACATCGAAGTCGTGGCCGAGGTGAGCTCGGGGGACAAGATTCTTCCCATGGCGCGGCAACACAAACCGGACGTGGCGGTGATCGACATCGACCTGCCGGTCCTCGACGGCCTGAGCGCGGCCGCGAAGATCCGGGAGACGATGCCGTCGGTCCGCACGCTCATGCTCACGTCGCTGGGCCGCCCCGGCACGCTGCGCAAGGCGCTGGCGGCCCGCGTGGACGGGTTCCTGCTCAAGGACGCCCCGCCCGGCCAGCTCGCGGGCGCCATCCGCGACGTGGCGGCGGGCAAGCGCGTGGTCGACTCCCAGCTGGCCCTCGCCGCCTGGGACCGGGGGGAGTGCCCGCTGACCGACCGCGAGCTCGAAGTGCTGCGCCTGGCCGCGGCCGGGTCGGACGCGCCGGAGATCGCCGTGGCGCTGTCGCTGTCGACCGGGACCGTCCGCAACTACATGACGACCATCATCACCAAGCTGAACGGCCGCAACCGGGTGGACGCGATCCGCATCGCGGAAGAAGCCGGCTGGATCTGAGCAGGCAGCGGCCGGGGAGGGCGCCTCCGCGCGACACCGCCTCAGCTGCCCAGCGGGATCTCGGCGTGCAGCCGGAACGTGCGGTCGGACGTCGGGCCGGCGTCCAGGCTGCCGCCCAGCGCCCCGACGCGCGTGGTCAGGTTCCCGATGCCGCTGCCGTCACGGGAGTTCCGGTCCATCGTCGGGATGCCGTCGTTGATGATGTCCATCGTCACCAGCCGCGGCGAGCTGGACAGCACGATCTCGCAGCGCTCGGCCTTGCTGTGCCGCAGCAGGTTCGTCACGCCCTCGCGCAGCACCGTCGCGAGCGTCACCCGCACGTCGACGGGCAGCCCGTCGCACGGGTCGATGCGCACGGTCACGTCGATGTCGGCCGCCGACAGCAGCGCCTGCGCCGACTGGGTCTCCTCGTCCAGCGACAGCTCGCGGTAGCTCAGCGCCACGGACCGCACGTCCGCGAGCGCCTGCCGGGAGATGTCCAGCACCTCGCTGAGCTCCTGGCGGGCCCGGTCGGGGTCGATCGTGAGCAGGCGGTGGGTGAGCTCGCTCTTCAGCGTGATGGCGGACAGGCTGTAGCCGAGCAGGTCGTGCAGGTCGCGGGCGAACCGCAGCCTCTCCTTCGTCACGGCGGCCGTCGCGAGCTCCTCGCGCGCCTCGTGCAGCTCGCTCACCATGGACCGCAGGCGGGCCAGCGCGTACAGCACCAGGCCGTGGTTCATCGCGGCCATGACTCCCCACGCGACGTACACGGCGTCCTGCCCGAGCACGCTGAAGACGACGCCCTGGCCGGCCACGACGACGAGGAACCCCACCCAGCCCGCGGCACGGGGCAGCAGGAGCGCGGCCGACCCGGCGATGAAGCCCGGCAGACCGATGAACGGGCTGCCGTACACGAACTGCGGCACGTACACGCAGACCGCGAGCGCGCCGAGCACCGCGGCCGTCCGCGCGGGGGTCAGGTGGACCTGTGGACGGCTCACGAGGCCCAGCACCAGGGCGATCATGCCCGCGATGCTGACCAGGGCGACCGCGATCCCGAACGGTCCGAGCAGCTCGTAGTCGTGGAACGACAGCGTCGCCGCCATGAGGCCGTACCCGACCACCACGGACGTGACGAGCACGTGCGCGAACCGCGTCGGGATCGGCAGGCCCGCCGTGCCGCGCTCGCCCGCCGGTTCCTCCGGAACGGGGGTCGCCGGCACCTCGGCGTGCAGCCGGTAGGTGCCGTCCGGGGAGGTCTGGGCGGACAGGGACCCGCCGATGCCCGTGGTGCGGGTGGCGAGGTTAGTGAGGCCGCTGCCCCTGCCGGTCGTGGTCTCGCCGGGAGCGCCGTCGTTGACGATGTCGATCGACACCCGGTGCGCGTCGCCGGAGATCCTGATCGAGCAGCGGGTCGCGTCGCTGTGCCGCAGCAGGTTCGTCACGCCCTCGCGCAGCACCGTCGCGAGCACCGTCCGGGAGCGCGGCGACAGCTCACCGCAGTCGAACTCGATCGTCGTCGCGACCCCCGCCGCGGCCAGGACCGACCGCGACGACTCCACCTCGTCGGTCAGCGACAGCTCGCGGTAGCTCGACGCCACGGCACGGACGTCCTTCAACGCCTCGCGGGCGATGGTGAGGATCTCGGTCAGCTCGCGCAGCGCGCGTTCGGTGTGCTGCCCCACCAGCTTGCGGGCCAGCTCCACCTTCAGCGTGATCGCGGACAGGCTGAAGCCGAGCAGGTCGTGCAGGTCGCGGGCGAACCGCAGCCGCTCCTGCGACACCGCGAGCTCGGCCAGTTCGGAGCGGGCCGTCTCCAGCTGCCCGACCAGCGTCGGCAGCCGAGACAGGCCGTAGACGACCAGGCCGGAGACCACCGGTGTCAGCACGTAGTAGGCGAGCTCGGCGAGGTTCGCGACGTACAGGTACTTGATCCCGCCGTTGGTGAGCGCCACCGCGGCGAACACGAACCACCGCACGCGTCCCGGCAGGACGAGCAACGCGCTGCCGGCGAAGAACCCCGGCATGCCGGACCACGCGTTGGGGAAGTAGAGGACGGGGACGAAGACCAGCAGCGCCATCGCGCCCAGTGCCAGGTACGCCCTGGCCGACCGCAGATCGGCCCCCGGCCGCGAGAACACCCGCAGCTGCAGGTACCCGATCGAGAACAGGCAGGCGAGCGATCCGACGACCCGCACCGGCGTGACGCCGGCCTGCAGGACGTAGAAGAAGGCGTTTCCGAGGTAGTTGGCGAACACGACGCTGATCACGACGTACGCCAAGCGACGGGACACGGATGAGCGTTCCTGTCGCAGTGTCACAGCAGCAGCTCCCACGCGAGGGTCTGGACGCGGCCATGATACGGGCGCTTCCTGGGAAATCTCGCGTTTCGCGGACCTCGAACGGAGCAACATGGCGGCGTATCAACACCTCGGGACGACGAGTTGCGCACCGGCGAGATAGGCGACGACGTCCGCGACCAGCGTCCTGCTGACGTGCAACGCGTCCGAGATGTGCGCGATGGTGGTCTCGCCGTCGAGCAGGGACTTCGCGATCTCCGTGGCGGGCGCGCTGTGCAGGATCACCTGGTACTGGCGTCCTCCGCAGGTCAGGGCCTGGTCGCCGTTGAGCCGCTCGATCTCGGTTCCCGGCCGCATGGACACGGTCTCGTGGTCGCCGATGTGCGGCAGCGTGAACACGGCGTCCCCGGTCACGGCCACGACGGACAGGATGGGGCCGGCGCCGTCGTCCATGCCGAGCGACGGCACGACACATCCACCCAGTTGGTCGAGCGTGTTCTTCAGCTTGCGCCAGATCAGGCACGGTCCGCCGCCGGTCTTCCAGCGCACGAAGTTCTCGTGCAGCGCGGAGATGTTCTCCAGGGCGACGGGCCCGAGACTCATGCGGTGCAACGCCTCCCGCACGACCGGGCTGGTGTCCGCGAGCTGGATCGCGCCCCATCTGCCGTGCACGGTGAGGTGCTCGGCGCTCTCGTCGACGAAGGCGTCCTCCAGCAACGACCACAGCGGACGTCCCGTCGGGACGTGCGATTGCGTGGGCACCACGGCGCTGCTCCGCTCCGGCAGGTGGTTCACATGAACAACGGGATCGGGTTGAGCTCGTCGTACCGGCGTGGCCGGTTCAGTCGCCCCAGTTGTACGGGTACGTCGTAGAGGCGCCCTTGAGCGAACCTCGACCAGAAGTGGCGCAGCCCCGGCACGACGACCCTGACCACCGGGAGACCGAGGTCGGGCCTGGTCTGGTCGAGCACGAGCACCTCCATCCCGCGCGCCTCCAGGGCGTCCCGGATGCCGCGGATGTCGTCGGCCAGGTCGTCGCGGTGCTGCTGGTCGTGGTGCGACGCGTCGTGCGGTGCGACGGCCGGATCGGGTGCCAGCCAGGGCTGCTCGGCGACCCGGATCTGCTCGAACCATGTTCTCGTGTCGGTGTCGAACGAGTCCAGGTCGGTGGCGCCGCAGACCATCGGCATGCACTGGTTCAGCTCGGTGAGCGCCCTGCGTGCGGCGATCCGCGGGTCCAGGTGCGCGCCGCAGCCGAGCATGACGTCCTCGCGGCCGCCGTCGGTGCGCCGCGACAGGGCCACCATCACGGGCACGCCGAGGTCCGCGGTCACGTCGAGCAGCCACACCTCGCGGCCGAGACCGGCGTGCACCTCGCGGCACTCGTCGATCCACCGGTCGCGGAACGAGTCCAGGTCGACACCCGGCACCGGCGTGCGGTTGTACCACCAGATGGCGACGGCGTCCCGTTCGACTAGTTCCAGCAGCGCCTGCAGCACCGCGTCCTCGAGGCTGCTGCCGGCGGCGCACCCGTTGGAGTTCGCCGTGACGCTCGGCGGGCAGGGGGCGCCGAAGTACGACATGCCGGTGGGCAGGTACCTGTGCCGCTGCTCGGTGAGCGACCAGTACGGGGTCCAGCTCATCACCTCGTCCTCGTCGAACGGGGTGGTGACGTGCTGGAACTTCGAGTGGGCCGCGTTCCAGGCGTCCCTGCCGGCGAACTGGCGCGGGTCGTAGAGCTGCACGGCGCCGGGGTGGACCGCCCGGTCGCCCAGTGACCGGTAGCTGCCGCTCACCTGGGCCTCGTCGCCGCAGAACGTGCCGCTGCGCCGTTCCACGGCCTCGCACAGGGCGCCGACCTCGGCGTCGATCGGCGTCACGCCCTTGCCGCCGGTCTCCGTCCGCAGTGACGAACGCAGTCCCTCGATCCCCTCGCCGTCGGCCGCGATGTTCGAGCCGGACCAGAAGGAGTTGAAGAACGCGGGGCCGGTGGTGTTGCGGCGGATGTCCCGCACGATCCCGGTGAGCGGGCCGACGAGGTGCCGGTAGGTCTCGAGCACCTCCTGGGGCGACGCGGACCGGTGGCCGCCGCCGGAACAGGAGCGCTTCCTGCGGCTTTCCAGCCGGACGGGCTCGAACGCCCTGCGCGCGACCGCCTCCGGGTCCCCGCAGCCGGGGCACTGCGGGCGGACCCGCACCTCGTGCTGCGCGACCTTCATGGTGAGGCTGTCGTAGCTCCAGATGGACCGCTGCGCGTCCTGGCGCAGGCCCGCGAGCCACTTGGCCGCCTCGACGGAGGCGATCTCGAGCGCGGTCGCCCGCAGCGACGGCAGCCCGATGGTCGCGCGGGGTGCGGGACCGCGTTCCCCGCACCGCGCCCGCACGTGGGCCTCCGCCGACCGGTTGGCCGACAGCCTCGTGGCGAGGCACCGCCAGCACGGGCCGTCGCCGGGCGTGAAGAAGGGACCCACGCACACCTGTGCGCCGACGGGCTTGAGCAGCAGCCAGGGGGTACCGGCGGCCCGGTGCGCGGCATCGAGTTCGCGGAGTTCGGGAGCCAGGTAGTCCGCACACGCCACGACCGTCAGGTCACCACTCCCCGAGGTGACCGCCAGTCCGTTGCGGTGCAGCGCGTCCACGACCGCGTCGCGGTCGATGTCGCCGATCGTGACGACGGAGACGAGCGACGTCGTTGTCGCCGCCACCGCGTCCGCGGGATCGAGGCCGGCCGCGTCCCAGTACGCGAGTGAGGCCTCGATGTCGGCCGAAACGTCCTCCGCACCCCTGCAGCTGATCAGTCCCGCCGCGGTGAGCCGGGCGAGCATGCGTTCGACCTGGTCCGAGGTCAGGTCGGCGGATGCGTCGCGCAGCAGCGCCGTGAGGTCGCGGGTGCCGTCGAGCAGCAGTGCGAGCGTCTCGACGTGCGGGCCCTGCAGCGCCGTGACCCCGGATTCCCCGAAGAGGTACACGGCCTCGCCCCGCACGATCTGCGGCCGGAGGTGCCGTTTGAACCCGATGCGTCGCGCATCCGGCTCGGCCAGGTCCTCTCTCATGCCGCGAGGACTTCTTCGTACCTCACGAACGACCGGGTGCCGGGAGAGGTGGCGCACCAGTTCATGGGCAGGAAGTCGGCCGAGGACTCACGGTCGAACTCGTAGATCTTCACGTCGGCGGAGTCGTCGACGGCGGTGATGGAAACCAGGTGCTCCACGGTGGCGGTGGGGTACATGTTGAACTCCGATGTTTGCGACCGAGTTGACGTGGGTAATCATGAGGACTTCGGCTAATGGCCTGGTAGTTACCGCTTAACGCGCCTCGGTATGAAGTTTTCATACCCCCGCCGGGGAGAACTCACCCGAGATCGATGGCCGGTGCACTAACGGCGCCCCCACCTGCGGACCACACTGGTTCTCAAGTTCGAGCAGAAGGGGGACGGCGATGCACATCAAGGTCCTGGGGCCGGTCGAGGCCAAGGTGAACGGCCGATCGGTGACGCCGTCGGCGGCCAAGCCGCGGCAGATCCTGGCGCTGCTCGCGCTGCACTCGGGTTCGGTCGTGTCCGTGCCGACCCTCATCGAGGAGCTGTGGGACGACCGCCCGCCGCGCAGCGCCCGCACCACGTTGCAGACCTACATCCTGCAGCTGCGCCGGCTGATCGGGGACGCGCTGGCCGCGTCGGACGAGAGCGGCGCCAAGGAGGTGCTGGTCACGCGCTACGGCGGCTACCTGCTGGACGTGCCGGAAGAGGCCGTCGACGTGCACGAGTTCGAACGGCTGGCCCGAGCGGGCCAGAACGCCTACGACGCGGAGGACTTCGCGGTCGCGTCGAGGCTGCTGCGGTCGGCGCTGGACATCTGGCGCGGTCCCGCCGTCGTCGACGTCCGGCCGGGCATGCCGCTCAGCGTCGAGGTCGTGCGCCTGGAGGAGTCCCGGCTCGGCGTGATGGAGATGCGCATCGAGGCGGACATGCGGCTGGGCAAGCACAAGGCGTTGCTCAGCGAGCTCTCCGTGCTCACCGTGCAGAACCCGATGAACGAGAACCTGTGCGCCCAGTACATGATCTCGCTCTTCCGCGCGGGACGGCAGTGGCAGGCCCTGGACGCGTTCCGGGCGTTGCGCCGCACCCTCGTCGACGAGCTGGGGGTCGAACCGTCCGCGCGCCTGCAGCAGTTGCAGCACGCCATCGTGACGTCCGACCCGCGGCTCGACCGCGCCGAAGCCCGGCAGTTGCAAGGACTTCTCGCCTAGTCCAACGCTCAAGCGGCCCCCGCCACACTGTGGCGGGGGCCGCTTTTCGTTGCACCCCAAGCATTTCCGGGTGATGGGTTCGAGGAACCCTCCACCGGACTACCAGCGCACCCTGGCAACCTCACTGGTGGGGCGAGTGGATACGCCCGGTGAGGAAAGGAAAAAGCCGTGAGCGCACTGACCATCGAGGGTCTCAAGGAGATCCTCAACGAGGCCGCCGGCGATGACGACTCGTTCAAGGCCGGCCAGGACATTCTCGACACTCCGTTCCTCGAGCTGGGCTTCGACTCGCTGGCCCTGCTGGAGACGGTGGCGCTGATCAAGCGCAAGTACGGCGTCGCCGTCGGCGACGACGAGCTCGCGCACCTCGAGACCCCGCGCCAGCTGCTGACCAAGGTCAACGGGGACATCGCGGCCTGACCGCGGGCCGAGCCGAGAACGGAGACACGGGGACATGACGCACACCACCACGCACACGGTCATGATCGGTGCCCCCGCCAAGGTGGTGTACGACCTGATCGCGGACGTCACGCGCTGGCCGTACATCTTCGGGCCCACGGTGCACGCCGAGGTGTTCGAGACCGACGGGCCGACCGAGCGGCTGCGGCTGCACGCCTTCGCCAACGGTGACGTGCGCACGTGGACGTCCCGCCGTGAGCTGGACTCGGCGAACCTGCACGTCAAGTTCGAGCAGGAGCGTTCGGCGGCGCCGGTGAAGTCGATGGGAGGGGAGTGGCGGATCACGCCGATCGCCGACTCGGCGACGCGCGTCGACCTCCTGCACCACTTCACCGTCGCCCAGCCGGAGGCCGTCGACCTCGTGCTGAGGGCGGTGAACAACAACAGCGACGCCGAGCTCGCGGCGCTCAAGCGTGCCGCCGAGTACGGCGACGAGTACGACAAGCTGGTGCTGTCGTTCTCGGACAGCATCACGATCCACGCGACCCGCAAGGACGTGTACGAGTTCCTGTACCGGTCTGACCTGTGGCCGCAGCGCCTGCCGCACGTCGCCCGGCTCGACCTCACCGAGGCCGTGACGGGCGTGCAGTCCATGGAGATGGACACGCGCAGCCCGGACGGCTCGATCCACACGACGCACTCCGTTCGGGTGTGCACGCCGCACGACACGATCGTCTACAAGCAGACCAGGACGCCGCCGATCATGGCCGCGCACATCGGCAGGTGGACGTTGCGGGACATCGGTGACGGCATCGAGGCGGGCATCGAGGCCACCTCGCACCACACCGTCGTCATCCGTCCCGAGGTCGTGCAGGAGGTGCTCGGCGCGGACGGCACGCTCGAGCGCGCCCGTGAGCTGATCCGCCACGCGTTGGGCACGAACAGCCTCACGACCCTGCGGCACGCCAAGGAGTTCGCCGAGAACGGCTGATCTGTGAGGTGGTGGGCGATGGGGCTGGTCGGTGTGGACCTGTTGACCGCGGCGGCTCGTGCTGCGAGCCGCAACGGCCTGCACGTGGTGTCGATGTACCTGGAGAAGGCCGCGGCCGAGCACCAGCGCAAGGGCTGCCCGTCCGACGTGGCGCCCTGCGCCCAGGAGATCGAGGCCTCCCGCGTGCTGCTGTCGGGGTTCTGACGAGACGAAGCGCGAGGGGTTCTGGATGGAGCTCTACGACATCTCGCTGCGCCGCGCCGGCCCGTCCGTCACCGACAGGCTGGTCGCGGCGCGGCACCTCGACGCGCTCGGCGTCGCGTTCGTCGACGGCGGCAGGCCGGACCGCCGGTTCTACCACCGGGCGGCCGTCGAACTCCGGTTGCGGACCGCCACGCTGACCGCCTCCGGCCGGCCGGAGGACCTCACCGCCCTGCTCGCCGCGGAGACGACCGCGGTGGCGGTGGTTGTTCAGGGGCACGGCTTCTCGGTCCTCCGCGAAGCCGTGCACCAACTCGTGCGCGCCGGACGGCGAGTGGTCGTCGAGGCGCGGGACTTCTTCGACGGCTGGCTGATCGACCCCGAACACGCTTTGGAGGTCGTGCGGACAGCCGCGGAGGCCGGGGCGGACACCGTGGTGCTGCACGACACCGCGGGTGCGTTGTGGCCGGACCAGATCGGCGAGATCGTCGAGTCGGTCGCGGAAACCGGTGTGCCCCTTGGTTTCGGTTGTCCCGACGACGGCGGATCGGCGGCGAAGCAGTTGTTCGCGGCCGATGCGGGGGCCGGGCTCGTACAGGGGTCCTACGCCGTCGTTCGAGGTGGCCTCGATCGGGCCGTCTCACCATTGCCCTGTCCGAGATTGGAGCAGACCGTGTCCGCACAGAAGGCGATTGGAGGTGTCCGATGAGTCGTCGCGCCGTCATCACCGGGGTGGGCGTGGTCGCACCTGGTGGCATCGGAACGAAGGCGTATTGGAAACTGCTGTCCGAAGGGCGTACGGCGACTCGCAACATCACGCACTTCGACGCGTCTCCGTACCGCTCCCGCATGGCGGGAGAAGCAGATTTCGACCCAGTGCGCGAAGGCCTGACACCGCAGGAGATCCGCCGGCTCGACCGGGCCGCGCAGTTCGCGGTCGTCGCGGGTCGTGAGGCGATGTCCGACTCGGGCATCGAGTTCGACCAGCTCGACCCGGGCCGCATCGGCGTCTCGCTCGGCACCGCCGTCGGCTGCACGACCTCGCTGGAGCGCGAGTTCATCGTCGGCTCCGACCGGGGCCGGTACTGGGAGGTCGACCAGTCCTACGCCGTCCCGCACCTCTACGACTACTTCACGCCGTCCTCGATGGCGACGGAGCTGGCGTGGACGGTCGGCGCGGAAGGCCCGGTGTCCGTGGTCTCCACGGGCTGCACCTCCGGCCTCGACTCGGTCGGCTACGCCGCCGAACTGATCATGGAGGGCTCCGCGGACGTCGTCGTCACCGGCGGCACCGAGGCCCCGCTCTCCCCGATCACCGTGGTGTGCTTCGACGTGATCCGCGCGTCGAGCACCCGCAACGACGACCCCACCACGGCGTGCCGGCCGTTCGACAAGACCCGCGACGGCCTGGTGCTGGGCGAGGGTTGCGCGATCATCGTGCTGGAGGAGCTCGAGCACGCCCGTGCCCGCGGCGCCCACATCTACGGTGAGATCGGCGGCTTCGCCTCGCGGTGCAACGCCTATCACATGACGGGCCTGCACCCCGAGGGCATCGAGATGTCCGACGCCATCAACATCGCGCTGAAGCAGGCGCGGGCGGACGCCACGGACGTCGGGTACATCAACGCCCACGGGTCGGGCACCAAGCAGAACGACCTGCACGAGACGGCCGCGTTCAAGCGTTCGTTGGGTGCGCACGCCTACAAGACCCCGGTCTCCGGCTTCAAGTCGATGATCGGGCACTCGCTGGGCGCGATCGGGTCCCTGGAGATCGTCGGCTCGCTGCTGGCGTTCGAGCAGGACCTCATCCCGCCGACGGCGAACCTCCACGAGCCGGACCCCGAGTGCGACCTCGACTACACGCCGCTGGTCGCGCGCGAGAAGAAGGTCAACACGGTGCTGACCGTGGGCAGTGGTTTCGGTGGATTCCAGAGCGCCATGGTGCTCAAGAAGGTGGAAGGGGCAGGCCGGTGACTCGGGCGGTGGTGACGGGAATCGGCATCGCGTCGCCGAACGGGCTGGGGCCGACCGCGTACTGGCGGGCGACCCTGCACGGGGAGGCGGCGATCAAGCCGATCACCCGGTTCGACAGCGCGAACTACTGGGCGAAGATCGCCGGCGAGGTGCCCGGCTTCGAGGCAGGGCGGCACCTGCAGGGCCGCCTGCTGCCGCAGACGGACCACATGACGCGGCTGACACTGGTCGGCACGGACTGGGCGTTGCGTGGTGCGGGCGTGCAGCCCAACGACATCCCGGACACCGACATCGCGGTCATCACCGCGGCGACGGCGGGCGGGTACGAGTTCGGCCAGCGCGAACTGCAGAAGCTGTGGCACCAGGGCCCCGAGTACGTCTCGGCGTACCAGTCGTTCGCGTGGTTCTACGCGGTCAACACGGGCCAGATCTCCATCCGGCACGGCACGCGCGGTCCCGGCGCGGTGGTCGTGTCGGAGCAGGCCGGTGGCATCGACTCCATCGGGCACGCGCGGCGCCAGCTGCGCAAGGGCGTCCAGCTGGCCCTCACGGGCGGCATGGACTCGTCCCTGTGCCCGTGGGCGTGGGTGGCGCACCAGGCGTCGGGTTGTCTGTCCCGCAACAACAACCCGAAGCGCGCCTACCTGCCGTTCGACCGCGACGCCTCCGGGTACGTCGCGGGCGAGGGCGGCGCGATCATGGTGCTGGAGACGCCGGAGTCGGCGGCCGAGCGTCCCGGCACGCGCATCTACGGCGAGATCGTCGGGTACGCCTCGACGTTCGACTCGCGGATGCCGTCGCGGGAGCCGGGCCTCAAGCGGGCCGCGGAGCTCGCGCTGCGCGACGCCGGCATGGACGCCTCCGAGATCGACGTGGTGTTCGCCGACGCGGCGGGCATCCCCGAGCTCGACAAGGCCGAGGCCGAGGCGATCAAGGGCATCTTCGGGCCGTACGGCGTGCCGGTGACGGCCCCGAAGACCATGACCGGCCGGCTCTTCGCCGGTGGCGGGTCCCTGGACGTGGCGTCGGCGATCCTCTCCATCTACTGGAGCGCGATCCCGCCGACCGTCAACGTCGAGAACCCGGTGCCGGAGTACGAGATCGACCTCGTGATGAACGAGGCGCGGCACGGCAAGGTCAAGGCCGCGCTGGTGCTCGGCCGCGGCAAGGGCGGCTTCAACTCCGCCATGGTGGTGCGCGAGTACAGGTGATGTCATGCCTCGGGGGCCGTGAAGGTGTCACCTTCACGGCCCCCGAGCCGTTTCTGGAGGGGACTTGTGGACGTAGCACTGATGTTTCCCGGGCAGGGGTCGCAGTACCCGCGGATGGCGGCCTCCCTGTACGGCACGGACGCGGTGTTCACCTCGGTGGTGGACGAGGTGTTCGAACTGTTCGGCGAAGTGGGCTCGATCGCCTGCGACGACTGGCTTTCCGGTGCCGACGTCGACCACGTGTCGCGCGCGCAGCCGTTGCTGTTCGCGATCGACTACGCGCTGGGGCGCACGGTCCTGTCGTGGGGTGTGAAGCCCGTCGCGCTGATCGGGCACTCCGCCGGCGAGGTCGTCGCGGCGACGCTCGCGGGCGTGTTCTCGCTGGAGGAAGCGGTCTCCCTCGTGCGGGACCGGGTGGTGTCGGCCGTGTCGATCCCGTCCGGCGGGATGCTCGCGGTGGCCGCCTCCGAGGCCGAGATGCTGCCGTACCTGCAGGGCGATGTCGCGATCGCGGCCGTGAACTCCGCCCGCCAGACCATGCTGGCCGGCTCGGACGCGCCGCTGGCCGAGGTGCGCGCCCGGCTGGAGGCGGACGAGTTCATCGTCGTGACCGTGCCCGCCACCACGCCGTTCCACAGCCCGGCGATGCAGCCCGCCGTGGACGAGGCGCTGGCGGCGTGGAACGTGTCGCCGCGCGCCCCCGGGATGCCGGTGTACTCCGGGTACACGGGCACGCTGATGACCGAGCACGACGCGACGTCGGCGCGGTTCTGGACGCGTCAGCTGACCGACGCCGTCTACTTCGGACCGGCGCTCAACGACCTGCTGGCGATGTACGACGTGCTGCTGGTCGAGGCCGGTCCCGGGCAGACGCTGACGTCGTTCGCGCGGCGCACCAAGGCGGTGCGGCACGGCGCTTCCCAGGTGCTGCCGCTGCTGGACGCCTCGGACTCCGTCGAGACCGCACGCGCTCGCTTGGTGTGAGCACATAAAAGGGCCGCCCTCGGGAAGGAGGGCGGCCCTTTTGGCGTTCATTCAGTGGTGTGACTCAGAACGTTGGCGGCGTATCCGCGCTCAGCAGGGCACCACGACGCACCCGTCTGAGCACGAATACACCGGCAACGTTCCGAGCCACGCCACTAATCGATGCCGCGGACGATGTGGTCTTCGGACTCCGGTGGGTAGAACTCGTTGTCATCCATACTTTCCAAGGTAAGTACGGTGATTCAGCTCTCACTTGAGTCCGGGTTCGAAACGAACGTTCGAGTGGTGTCAGTCGTCGAGCAGCGCGACGGCCCTGGTCCAGCCCGCGCCGGCGCCCTTGATCTTGACCGGGAACGCGACGACGGTGAACCCGAAGTCCGGCAACGCGTCCAGGTTCGACAACCGCTCGATCTGGCAGTACTCGCGGTCGCGGCCGGCGAAGTGCGCGGGCCACAGCACGCTCTCGTCCTCGGTCTGGAGGTACCGCTTGACGATGTCGGGGAACGGCGCGTCGAGGCTGAACGCGTCGGTGGCGATCACCTTGACCCCGAGGTCCAGCAGGAAGTTCGTGGCGGGGCCGTCGAGCCCGGTGTAGTCGGTGAAGTAGGTCTGGGTGCCCGCGTGCTCGGCGGCGCCGGTGTCGAGGATGACGATGTCCATCGGCTTCGGCGTGTAGCCGATGCGCGCGAACTCCTTCTCGAGCACCTCGACGCCGATGACGCCGGTGCCGTGGCCGCGGACGTCGAGCTTCACGCCGGGGTTGTGGAACCACTCCAGCGGCATCTCGTCGATGTGGCGCGGGATCCCGTTGCCGTACGTGGTCTTCGAGCCGTAGTGCGACGGCGCGTCCACGTGCGTGCCGGTGTGGGAGGTCAGGCTGATCCGGTCCAGCGTGAGGAACTCGGAGTCCCGCAGCACGGAGACGTCGAACTCGATGCCGAGCCGCGCCTTGAGCTGCTCGGCCATGTGTTCCGCGCCCTGGGCGGCCGTGAGCACCTCGTGCGTCACCGGGTCCGCTTCGTACGCGGATGCGTCAATGGGGGAAGACAGATCGATGATGCGCATGGAGCCGAGCTTGGCGGGCGTTCCTTGAGCACGTCTCAAGAGGCGGTGTGCATGGTTTTCCCCAGTCGGACACCGTTTTCTCCGAGGAGCCACGTCATGATCACCTTCGTCAACCGCTTCACGCTCACCGGTGACCCCGAGGAGTTCGAGAAGGCCTTCGACGAGACGGCGGCCTTCCTGCGCGAGCAGCCGGGCCTGATCCAGTACACGCTGTCGCGCCAGCTCGACGACCCGGCCTCCTACGTCAACATCGCGTTGTGGGAGAGCGCCGACGCACTGCGCGCGGCCCTCGCGCACCCGGACTTCGGCAACCACGCCAAGGCGATGCGCGGCCTCGCCGAGTCCTCCGGCGCGATCTTCAGCCCGCGCCTGTCGTTCGTGTCCTCCACCGAAGCCTGATGTCACCCCTGGAGGGGCTGAAGGTCGTCGAGTTCGGCGGCATCGGTCCCGGCCCGCACGGCGCCATGCTGCTGGCGGACCTCGGCGCGGAGGTCACGCGCGTCGAACGTCCGTCCGGCGGCCTGTCCGTCGTGCCGGACGCCTCCCGCGACTTCCTGTTGCGCGGCAGGCGTTCGGTGTCGGCGGACCTGAAGTCCGCCGAGGGCCGTGCCGCCGTTCTCGCGCTGATCTCGTCGGCCGACGTGGTGATCGAGGGCTTCCGCCCCGGCGTGCTGGAGCGGCTCGGCCTCGGGCCGTCGGACTGCCTGGCGGTCAACCCCGGGCTGGTCTACGCGCGGATGACGGGCTGGGGGCAGGACGGACCGCTCGCGCAGCGCGCCGGCCACGACATCAACTACCTGTCGGTGACCGGGGTGCTGCACGCGATCGGCAAGCCGCCGCTGAACCTCGTCGGCGACTTCGGCGGCGGCTCGCTCTACCTGGTGCTCGGGGTGCTGGCGGCGTTGTGGGAACGGCAGCGCACCGGCCGCGGCCAGGTCGTGGACGCGGCGATCGTCGACGGGGTGGCGTCGCTCGCGCAGATGATCTGGTCGATGAAGGCGCAGTCGGTGTGGGAGGACGCGCCGGACTCCAACCTGCTCGACGGCGGGTGCCCGTTCTACTCGATCTACGAGTGCGCGGACGGCCGTTCCGTCGCGGTGGGGTCGCTGGAGCCGCAGTTCTACGCCCTGCTGGTGTCCGGTCTGGGGTTGTGCGCCGACGACCTCCCCGCGCAGATGGACCGCGCCTGCTGGCCGTCGCTGCGCAAGACGTTCACCGAGGTGTTCCTGACCAGGACGCGTGACGAGTGGTCGGAGGTGTTCGCTGGCACGGACGCGTGCGTGAGCCCCGTTCTGACGCTGGAGGAAGCCGCCTCGCATCCGCACCTCGTGGCACGCGGGGTGTTCACGCAGGAAGGCGCGGCCGTTCCTGCACCGCGGTTTTCCAGCGACTAGATTTGGTCTTCGTGGAACTGCGCATCTTCACCGAGCCCCAGCAGGGGGCGAGCTACGACGACCTGCTCCGGGTGGCGCGGACGGCCGAGGACGCCGGCTACGGCGCCTTCTTCCGCTCCGACCACTACCTCAAGATGGGGTCGGTGGAGGGACTGCCCGGCCCGACCGACCCGTGGATCACGTTCGCCGGCCTCGCCCGCGACACGTCGACGATCCGCCTCGGCACGCTGATGACCGCCGCGACGTTCCGCCACCCCGGGCCGCTGGCCATCAGCGTCGCCCAGGTCGACCAGATGTCCGGTGGCCGCGTGGAGTTCGGCATCGGCGCCGGCTGGTACGAGGCCGAGCACACCGCGTACGGCATCCCGTTCCCGCCGCTGGGGGAGCGCTTCGAGCGCTACGAGGAGCAGGTCGCGATCATCACCGGCCTGTGGGAGACCCCGGAGGGCGGCACGTTCTCGTTCGAGGGCAAGCACTACACGTTGACGGACTCGCCCGCGCTGCCCAAGCCCGCGCAGGACCGCGTGCCGTTGCTGATCGGCGGCATGGGAGCCAAGCGCACCCCGGCGCTGGCCGCGTCCTACGCCACCGAGTTCAACCTGCCGTTCGTCGGCATCGACGCCGCCGTCGAGCAGTTCGCCCGCGTCGACGCCGCGTGCGAGGAGATCGGCCGCGACCCGAAGGAGCTCATCCGCTCCGTCGCCCTCGTCGCCGCCGTCGGCCGCACCGACGCCGACGTCGCCCGCCGCGCTGCCGCGATCGACCGCGAGGTCGGCGAGCTCAAGGAGAACGGCCTGGCCGGCACCCCCGCCGAGGTCGTCGACCGCATCGGCGCGTGGCGTGACGCGACCGGTGTGCAGCGCGTGTACCTGCAGGTCCTCGACCTGGCGGACCTCGACCACATCACCGAGATCGCGTCGGACGTGGCGCCCCAGCTCTGATATATCGGGTATTGGATATCAGGCGAGCGCTTTGCGCACTGCCGAAGGCATCGGCATCACGTAGCCCGCGAAGCGCCGCCGATATCCGATGTATCGCAGTTGCAACCCCGGTTCGTCGAGGTAGCGCTTCTCCAGGCCGTCCTGGCCGAGCACGACCTTCAGGCCGCACCCGAGCATCGACGGCGAGTCGAGCCCGAAGCGCGCCCGGAGCACGTCCGCAGCCGCGTGGTCGCCGAACTCCAGCGCGGCCCGCCGCACGGACTCGACCGGCACGACCAGGTACGGCTCGTCGGCGCGGACCCCGTCGCGGTGCGCGATGCCGAGCGCGGCCAGCGCCTTCTGGTGCGCGCCGCCGTCGAGCCCGAGGTGGTACTGCTCCCACTCGCCGACCTGGATCTCACCGGACCACGTGCGGACAGGAGCGGCCACCGCCGCCGGTCCTGTCCCGAGCCCCGTGGACGTCAGTGCCGTGATTCCGGCAGCAGTGAACAATTGGCGTCGGGACAACCTCACGACGCACCCTCCTCCGCAAGCCTGCGGTTCCCCGCCGCAGGGCTACGGAATGCTAGCGAAGGTGATACCCGCCGCGACGGGGCCAGAGCGGGTCAAAGTGCGGTCCGTCAGGGGGAGCGTTCCGTCGAGCGCCGCGAGCACGGAGTCACGGGCGAGCGGCAGGACCTCGGCGACGGTGACGTCACGGCCCAGTTCGTGCGAGAGGGAAGCGACGCCCGCGTCCGCGATGCCACACGGGATGATGTCGCCGAACGCGTCGAGGCTCGCGTTGCAGTTGATCTCGAAGCCGTGCATGGTCACGCCGCGCTGCACGCGGATGCCGATGGCGGCGACCTTGCGCTCCGGGCCCCGGTCGTCGGCGGGGATCCACACGCCGCTGCGGCCCTCGACCCGGCCGGTGTGCACGCCGAGCTCGTCGCAGACGTCGATCAGGCCCTGCTCGACGCGTCGCACGTAGTCGACGACGTCGATCGGGTCGGAGAGCTTGACGATCGGGTACCCGACGAGCTGGCCGGGGCCGTGCCAGGTGATCTTGCCGCCGCGGTCGACGTCGATGACCGGGGTGCTGCCGCCACGCGGGCGCTCCTCGTCGAGGGTGCGCTTGCCGCAGGTGTAGACGGGCGGGTGCTCCAGCAGCAGGAGGGTGTCGGGGCCGCCGGCGGTGCGTGCCTCGGCGACCTCCTTCTGCAGGTCCCACGCCGCCATGTAGTCGATGAGCCCCAGCTCACGGATGACGACGGGGTCTGACGTGGTGCGACACGAGTTCACGACCCGACGTTACCAACCCCAGCACCATCGCGGCCAAGAGACCGACGCCCGTCACACCCAGCACGGCGCCGACGACGTCGGTGACCCAGTGCATCTCGAGGACGATCCTCGCGAACCCCGCGACCAGCACCGCGAGCACCGCCCACAGCACGCCTCGCTTCAGCAGCACGACCATCGTGAACCCGACCGACGCGACCGCGACCGTGTGCCCGCTCGGGTAGCTCGGCAGGTGGTACTCGACGGGCCGCACGCGGTCGAACAGGAACCGCGTGAGCAACGTCGCGCAGCAGACCGCGTGCAGCGCCAGCGCCTTCCACAACCGCGCGTCGCGCCGCTTCCAGGCGAGCACGAACAGCACGGCCGCGAACGCCCAGCCGATCGTCGGCCCCATCACGAGGCTGACCGCGAACGCCGTCGCCTTCAACCACTCCGGCCGGGGCAGCGCGTCGTGCACCCACACGTCCAGCCCGGTCGTCTCGGGGAGTCCCAGGAGGATCCACGAGATCACGAGCACCGCCGCGACAGCCCGCGTCATGCGACCGCCGCGGTCAGCGCGGAGGGCAGTGCCGGGTGCAGGAAGTGGAACCCGCGGCTCTCCAGCACCTTCGGCGTCAGGCCGGGGCCGGTCAGCAGCAGCTCCTGCGCCATCTCACCGCCGAGCAGAGCCTTGAGCGCGAACGCGGGCACCGTCCACGGCGTCGGCCGGCCCAGCGCGTGGCCGACCGCCTTGGTGAACTCGGCGTTCGTGACCGGCGCCGGGCCCGCGACGTTGACCGGCCCGCGGATGTCGTCGTGCTCGACGACGAACCGGTAGGCGGACACGACGTCGTCCAGCGAGACCCACGGGAAGTACTGCTCACCGGTCCCGAGCTTGCCGCCCAGGAAGAACTGGAAGACCGGCTTCAACCGGCCGAACACGCCGCCGGAGGGGGAGATGACGACGGCGGTGCGCATCAGCACGACGCGGACGCCGCCCTCCTGGGCCGCGGACGTCGCCGCCTCCCAGTCCTGGGTCAGCCGCGACATGAACGTGTGGCCGCCCGGCGCGTCCTCGTCCACGAGCCGCGAGCCGGTGTCGCCGTAGAAGTGGGCGCCCGACGAGCTGACCAGGGTCGGCACGCCGTGCTCGACGACCGCCGCCGACAGCACCTCGGCGGGCACGACGCGGCTGTCGTGCAGCACCTGCTTGCGGGCGTCGTCCCAGCGCTTGTCGCCGATGCCCGCGCCGCACAGGTTGACGACGGCGTCGACGCCGTCGAACGTGCCGTCGTCGATGCGCCCGGCGTACGGGTCCCAGCCGCGTTCGTCGGGAGCGGCGGCCTTGCGGCGCACCAGCCGCAGCACCTCGTGACCGGCGGCGCGCATGGACGCCACCAGGCTCGTTCCGATCAGGCCCGACGATCCCGCGATGACGACTCGCATACCTAGATCGTTCCCCACCGCGACGTCACCTGCACAGCCGCATCCGACATATCGGACCCAGGATGTGCCGAAGGCCACCCCGGTAAACCGGGGTGGCCTTCAGATCACACTGCTGCTCACATTGCGACTCGCAGTGCGGCGATATCCGATATATCGGATATCAGTCCTGCTCAGAGGCCGAGGTCGGCCTCGAACGCGCCCTCCTCGAGACGGTTCTTGACCGTCGTGAGGAAGCGGCCCGCGTCGGCACCGTCGACCAGGCGGTGGTCGTAGGTGAGCGCGAGGTACATCATCGAGCGGATCGCGATGGTGTCGTTGCCGTCCTCGTCGGTCATGACGACCGGGCGCTTCTTGACGACGCCGACGCCCAGAATGCCGACCTGCGGCTGCTGGATGATCGGGGTGTCGAAGAGGGCGCCGTTGCTGCCGAGGTTCGTCAGCGAGAACGTGCCACCGGCGAGCTCGTCCGGCGTGAGCTTGTTCGAACGGGCGCGCGCCGCCAGGTCACCGATCTTGTGGGCGATGCCCGACAGGTTCAGGTCACCGGCGTTGTGGATCACGGCGTTGAGCAGGCCGCGCTCCGTGTCGATCGCCAGACCGAGGTGCTCGGCACCGTGGTAGGTGACCTCCTTGCGCTCCTCGTCGATCGACGCGTTGAGCACCGGGTGGGCCTTGAGGGCCTCGATGGCGGCCTTCGCGAAGAACGGCAGGAAGGTGAGCTTCGCGCCCTCACGGGCCTCGAACGCCTTCTTGGCCTGGTTGCGCAGCCGGGCGATCTTGGTCACGTCGACCTCGAACACCTGGGTGAGCTGGGCCGACTGCTGCAGCGACTCACGCGTGCGCTGCGCGACGATCTGGCGCAGGCGCGGGAGCTTCTGCACGGTGCCGCGCTTGCCCGAGTTGTCGACCGCGGCCGGGGCGGCGGTGCGAGCGGCCGGAGCGGACGCCGCGGGAGCAGGGGCGGCGGGGGCCGGAGCCGGGGCCTTCTTGGCCTCGACGGCGGCGAGCACGTCCTGCTTGCGGATGCGGCCACCGACGCCGGTGCCCTTGAGCGAGCCCAGGTCGATGCCGTTCTCCGACGCGAGCTTGCGCACGAGCGGCGTGACGTACGGCGTGCCGTTCGCGTCGTCGCTCGAGGAAGCGGCGGCGGGAGCGGGCGCGGCCTGCGGGGCCGGAGCGGCCTGCGGAGCCGGTGCCTGCTGCTTCGGGGCCTCTTCCTGCTTCGGAGCGGGAGCCGGGGCGGCCTCCTGCTTCGGCTGTGCCGTCTCCTGGGGCTTGGCCTCGGGGGCGGGCGCGGCCTGCGGGCTGCCGGAACCGACGACGGCGAGCTTGCCGCCGACCTCGACGGTCTCGTCCTCACCGGCGACGATCTCGAGCAGCGTGCCCGCGACCGGCGAGGGGATCTCGGTGTCGACCTTGTCGGTCGAGACCTCGAGCAGCGGCTCGTCGACCTCGACGCTGTCGCCGACCTGCTTCAGCCAGCGGGTGACGGTGCCCTCGGTGACGGACTCGCCGAGCGCCGGCATCGTGACGTCGGTGCCCTCGGCGGAACCACCCGACTGGGCGGGAGCCGCGGGGGCCTCCTGGGCTTGTTCGGAAGGCTGCTGCGGCGCGGGCTGCGTCTGCTGCGGCTCGGGCTCCGGGGCGGACTCCTGCGCCGGGGCGGGCGCGGGCTCGGCGGAACCGCCGTCACCGTCACCGATGACCGCGAGCTCGCCGCCGACCTCGACGGTGTCGTCCTCCTGCGCGACGATCTTCTGCAGGACGCCGGCCGCCGGGGACGGGATCTCGGTGTCGACCTTGTCGGTGGACACCTCGAGCAACGGCTCGTCCACCTCCACCCGGTCGCCTTCCTGCTTCAACCACCGGGTGACCGTGCCCTCGGTGACGCTCTCACCGAGTGCGGGCATCTGGACGGAGAAGGCCATTGTTCGCTGACTCCTCGTGCTCTCGTGTGGCTGACTTTGTGTGGGGAACGGTCAGCCGTGCACGTGCAGCGGCTTGCCGGCCAGGGCGAGGAACGCCTCGCCGAGGGCTTCAGTCTGGGTCGGGTGGGCGTGGATCAGCGGAGCCACGTCCTCCGGGAAAGCCTCCCAGCTGTAGATCAGCTGGGCCTCACCGATGAGCTCGCCGACGCGCTCGCCGACCATGGTGATGCCGACGACCGGGCCGTCGGGCGCCTTGACGAGCTTCACGCCGCCGGCGGTCTTGAGGATCTGGCTCTTGCCGTTGCCCGCGAGGTCGTAGACGAACGTCTTGACGTCGCCGTACTTCTCCTTGGCCGCGGCCTCGGAGAGACCGACGGAGGCGACCTCGGGCTTGCAGTAGGTGACGCGCGGGATGCCCGCCTCGTCGATGACCTTCGGGTTCTGGCCCGCGATCTCCTCGGCCACGAAGATGCCCTGCTGGAAACCGCGGTGCGCGAGCTGCAGGCCCGGCACGATGTCACCGACGGCGTAGACGTTCGGCAGGTTCGTGCGCAGGCGCTCGTCGGTGATGACGAAGCCGCGCTCGATCTTGATCCCGGCCTCCTCGTAGCCGTGGCCCGCGCTGTTCGGGCCGCGGCCGACCGCGACGAGCAGCAGGTCGGCGTCGAGGACGTCGCCGTTCTCCAGCGTGACGGACACCGACGAGTCGGTCTGCGTCGCGCCGGTGAACTTGACGCCGGTCTTGAACTTGATGCCGCGCTTGCGGAAAGCGCGTTCCAGCTGCTTGGACGCGTACTCGTCCTCGGCCGGGACCAGGCGGGGCAGGGCCTCGACGATGGTCACGTCGGCGCCGAAGGAACGCCACACGCTCGCGAACTCCACGCCGATGACGCCGCCGCCGAGGACGACGACCTTCTCGGGGATGAAGTCGAGGTTGAGCGCCTGGTCGCTGGTGATGACCCGGCCGCCGATCTCCAGGCCGGGCAGGCTCCGGGCGTACGAACCGGTCGCGAGGACCACGTTCTTGCCGGTGTAGCGCTGGCCGTTCACCTCGACGGTGTTCGGGCCGACGAACGTGCCGGCGCCCTCGACGAAGGTGACCTTGTTGGCCTTCGCGAGACCCTGCAGGCCCTTGTAGAGCCGCGAGATCACGCCGTCCTTGTACGAGTTCACGCCGGCGATGTCGATGCCCTCGAGCGAGGACTTGACGCCGAACTGGTCGCCTTCGCGGGCGTTGTCCGCGACCTCGGCCGCGTGCAGCAGCGCCTTGGTCGGGATGCAGCCGCGGTGCAGGCAGGTGCCGCCCAGCTTGTCCTTCTCGACCAGGACGACGGACAGGCCGAGCTCGGCCGCGCGGAACGCGCAGGCGTAGCCACCTGAACCACCGCCGAGGATGACGAGATCGGCGTTGGTGGCCGACTCCAGTTCCGGCGAAGTCACTTCGGATCTCCTCGGGATTACTTACTACGCGCGGGTGCGCGCGAGGTACGCGGCCATCTTGTCACTAGTTGTCGAAGCGCGGTGATCCGGCATGGGGAACACCGCCTCCGAATCTCGATCATTCACCTACTCATAACACCCTTTCCTGGCACCATGGAGGTGGCAAGCCACAGGAGGTGCCCGATGGGGCTGTTCGACCGTTTCCGCAGGAAGCCGCGCCCAGGTGTGCTGCGTACCGCCTCCAACCAGGACACGAGTCACCTCGAGCAGTGGACCAGGAGCCGCCAGGGCGTCGAGGCCTATGTGGAACCGAAGACCACGGTGACCGAAACCACTGTGGTCCTGGTCGCCCACGACGGCGAGTGGACCCGCCGCCGGGTCGCGTCGCCGGATGCCGCGAGGTCGTTCGCACGCAAACTCGGCATGCCGATCTACGACGCCGGCATCGTCGGTTACCCCAAGCGCATGCGCGACTACACGGCGCGCCAGAAGAAGCTCGGCAACGGCTAGACGGCCCGGACCGCCGCGGCGATCCACGCCTCGCTCGCACCGGTGCCGACGTCCTCGGTCCGGTTGATCGCCGCCATCAGCGCCACGTACCGCTCCAGCACGCCCTCGAACTCCGCGACGGCCTCCCGCGCGTGGCGGTCCACGACCGGATCGGGTTCGCTCAGCGCGCGCCCGACGTCCGTCGTCCCGCCGGTGAGCCCGGCGAGCGAGGCGAGCAACCGCCCGCCGATCTCACGCCCGCGCGGCGAGCCGGGCTCCACTCCGGACCGTTCCGCCTCCCAGGCCTCGACCTCGATCAACCGGTGCGCCTCGACGCGCGCCATCACCTCCGGCGACGTCGCCCGGCCCGCGCCGGCCGAGGCGAAGGCGGTGTGGAAGTACGTGCGCACCTCGCGCCGGAAGTCCGCGTCCTGCACCAGGTCCGCGAGCTCGATCCACGCCTGCAACTGCTCGGTGTCCGGCTCCTGCGGCAACACGGGCCGCATCCGGTGCAGCTGCCCGACGAACGCCGGGTGCACCGCCAGCCCGTCCGTGACCTCACCCCAGAAGTCGTCGAGCAACCGCTCACGGTCCTCATCGGACAGTGACACGAGCGCGTGCATCAACGCGGTCCGCCGCGCACTGCTGCCTTGCCCCACAACGGTCCGCAGCACCGCTCGCCGCCCCTGCAACTGCCGCAGCTGCCGCTCGACGACCACGAGGTGCGCACTGGCGAGTTCGTGCAACGACATCTCGTCGGCCAGCACCCGCCGCACGTCCTCGACACCGGCCCCGAGATCGCGCAACGTCCGCACGAACTCCAGCCGCGCGATCGCCTCGACGTCGTAAAGCCGATAGCCGCCACCGGTGAGAGCGGTGGGCGGCACGACACCTTCGTCCGAGTAGAACCGGATGGCGCTCACACTCAACCCGGTGCGGCGCGCGACGTCCCCGATGGGGTAGAGCTGTTCGTCGGTCATGACAGCCACCCTGCTGTCTCGACCGGCTTGAGACTCAAGCCGTTTTCACGATCGGCTCGTGCCGCACCGGGAAGTTGACGCTGGCCGCGATGAAGCACATCGAATGGGCCTTCTCGTGCAACGCCTGCGCCGTCTCCCTGGTACCCGGATCGGCGACGGTGACGACGGGGTTCAACATCACCTCGGTCATCCGCCCGGACCCGTCCGGGTGCTCGGTCATCGTGCCGGTCGCGTGGTCGCGGTAGCCGGTGACCACGACGCCGTTGACCGACGCGAGGTGCAGGAACCACAGCATGTGGCACTGCGACAGCGCCGCGACGAGCAACTCCTCGGGGTTGTGGCGGGTGCGGTCACCCCGGAACGACGGGTCCGACGACCCGAGGATCGTCTCCTTGCCCTCGATCCGGATCTCGTGCGCGCGCTCGTAGGAGTTGTACCCGGAGGTCCCGCTCCCGGTGTTGCCGGTCCAGACGACGTCGGCTTCGTAGCGATGCGTCCCCATGTGGAAATCCTCCTCTCCTCGGGCTCGGAGGCCTAGCCCGTCGAGGCGGGCCGCCGAACGAGCAGGCCGGCGCTGCTCCCGCGGTTCGAACGAAATCCATTCGCCCGCCAAATCTCTACGAGGCCACCACCTCCCGCCCGTGTTGGCAGCGCGTCCCCCGTGGCCCTGAAAAGCAGAACGGGCGGAGACCCCGAAGGATCCCCGCCCGCTCGAACGAGAGAACTCAGCCGTTGGCCGCGATGTCCGCCAGCACGGCCGCGATGGTCCGCACCGGGACACCGGTGCCGCCCTTCGAGGTGTAGCCGTACGGCCCGCCCGTGTGGAACGCCGGACCGGCGATGTCGATGTGCGCCCACTGCACGCCCTCGGCCACGAACTCGCGCAGGAACAGGCCCGCCGCGAGCATGCCGCCCCAGCGGTGGCCGGTGACGTTCGCGAGGTCCGCGAGGCGCGAGTCGAGGTCCGCGCGCAGCTCCTCGGGCAGCGGCATCGGCCACGCCGACTCGCCGACGGCGGTGCCGATGGCGGCCACGCGGTCGCGGAACTCGTCGGAGCCCATGACGCCCGAGGTGCGCTTGCCCAGGGCGACGACCTGCGCGCCGGTCAGGGTCGCGGTCTCGATCAGGTAGTCCGGGCCGTCCTCGCACGCGCGCACGATGGCGTCGGACAGGATCAGGCGGCCCTCGGCGTCGGTGTTGAGGACCTCGACGGTCTTGCCGCCGTACATGGTGAGCACGTCGCCGGGGCGGTACGCGTCACCGGACGGCATGTTCTCCGCCATCGGGATCGACGCGATGATCTCCAGCGGGTACTTGAGCTTCGCGGCGAGCACCATCGTGGCGACGATCGCGGCGGCGCCCGACATGTCCGAGGTCATCTCGTCCATGCCCGCGGCCGGCTTGATCGAGATGCCGCCGGTGTCGAACGTGATGCCCTTGCCGACGAGCGCGACCTTCTTGGTGGCCTTGGCGCCCTTGTACGAGATGCGCACGAGGCGCGGCTGGCGGGTAGAGCCGCCGCCGACGCCCAGGATGCCGCCGAAGCCCTGCTTCTTCAGCGCCTTCTCGTCGAGCACCTCGACGTCGAGGCCGGCGGCGGTCGCGAGCTTCGCGGCGCGGTCGGCGAACGAGCCCGGGTAGAGGTCGTTCGGCGGCGTGTTGATGAAGTCGCGCGCGATGGCGACGGACTCGGCGATCGCCACGGCGGCCTTCAGCGCGGCCTTGTTCTCCTTGGAACCGGCGGCGTGCAGGTCGACCTTCGCGACCGGACCCTCGCCCTTCTCCGACTTGTACTCGGTGAACGAGTACGCGCCGAGCAGCGTGCCCTCGGCCGCGGCACCGACGTGCAGCGCGGCGAGCGTGTTGATCGCGCGCTTCTTGCCGCCGAGCGCGCGGGCGGCGACACCGGACGCGCGGCGCACCTGCTCCTCGCCGGCGGTCTTGCCCAGGCCCACGGCGAGAACCAGCGGAGCGGCGATCTTGCCGAAGGTCGGCACCTTCACGAGCTCGTCGGCCTTGCCGGACGCGCGCAGCGTGCCGAGCACGTCGAGCAGAGCGCCGTCGAACGCGGCGGCGACCGCTTCCGCACCGGGGGCGAGCTCCAGACCGTCCGCACCCTGCAGGGTGCCCACGACGACTGCGTCCGCGGCGGTGGTGCTCAGGTCACCCTCGGTGAGGGCCAGCTTCGGGGCTGTCACGTGCTGCTCCAGGGTTGTGCGTGCGGGGCTCAGGATCGTGACCCATGCTAAAGGTCGGATTGGTCCAGCCAAGCCCAGCCCCGCCACGTTCGCCGCAATCCGTGACGTTCACAGTTGCGCACAGTGGCGATTCGCCCGTTTCACGTATCAACCGACCGGGTGGTTACGGCCGGATGCCCCATCTGAGAACGTGTACGCGTGACCCACAAGCCACGCGAGGTCGTCACGACGGTCGCGCTCGGTCTTCCCGCGGTGCTCGGTGCGGGGGTCTTCGCCGGATTCGCCCCTGCCGCAGGTCTTGCGGGCTGGTGGGTGCTCCCGGCGCTGGCCATCTCCGCGTTCGCCGCCCTGTGCTCGGCCTTCTCCACCGCTGACCAGTCCCGGGCCTACCCGGACGTCGGCGGCGGTTACGGATACGTACGGGCTCAGCTCGGCGTGTGGCCCGCGAGGATGACGGCGAGCGCCCACCTGCTGGGCCGCGCCGCCATGGCGGGCGCCGTCGCGTTGATGTTCGGCGCGTACGTCGTGCCTGACCAGCCTGTGCTGGGCGCGCTCGCCCTCGTCGTCGCCACGGCACTGCTCGGCGCGGCCGGGTTCCGCTTCACCGCGGGCGTCAGCGTGCTGGTGTCGGTGGTCGTCCTCGGCGTGCTGGCGCTGGTCGTCGCGTCGAGCTTCTCGATCGCGCCCGTGCCGTCGGCGGGGGAGTCGGGCACCGTCAACGAGCTCGTCGGAGTCGCCGGGCTGATGTTCGTGGCGTTCGCCGGGTTCGAGCGGATCACCGCCCCGCACCGCGGCGAGCAGCCGCACCCGCCGTCCGTGCTGAGGATCGCGATCCCCGTCCTGATCGGACTGTCGTTCGCCGTCTACCTGGCCGTGGGCGCCGGTGTGCTCCGCCAGCTCGGCAGCGCGCGCCTCGCGTTGTCTCCCGCCCCGCTGCGGGACGCGCTCGTCGCGGCCGACGCGGCGGCCCTGGTGCCGCTCGTGCAGATCGCCGCGGCGGTGGCCGGTGTGGCCGCGCTGCACTTCGTCCTCGCGTCCGCGCACCGCACGCTGACCGGCCTCGCCGAGGACGGCGACCTGCCGACCCGCCTGCGGCCCGCCGCGCTGTCGATCGTCGTGGCCGTCGCGGCCGCGCTCGCCGTCGTGCTGATGCCGCTGGGGCTCGCGCTGGGCGTGGCGGCGTGCAGCACGTTGTTCTACTACGCCTTCACGAACGCGTCGGCGCGCGTGCTGTTGCAGAACGACCGGACGTGGCCGATGCGCACGGCCTGCCTCGGCCTCGGGCTCTCGGTGCTGCTCGCGATGAGCACGCCGGTGCCCGCGCTGCTCATCTCCCTCGCGGGACTGGGCGCGGGCACGGGCCTGATCGGCCTCTCGGCATCGGTCAGGACGACGCTGAAAGGAAAACGAGAAGCGTCACCACAACACACACCGCAAGGCCGATGACCCGGCCGTTCGTCGCGGGCTTGTCCTTGCTGATGCCGTAGTACATGGCCAGGAAGAAGATCGCCAGGAACACCGCGCCGACGACCCCGCCGACGCCGCCGACGACCCAGCCGTCCAGGAGGGTCATGCCGGTGCCCAGGACGAGCAGTGCTGCCTGCAAGACGGTGCGGACGTCGGCACCCGTCGAAGATCGCTGCGGCTCGGTCATGTCCGGGGACTCTATAAGCTGTGACTTAGTAGGACGTCCGAGTTTTGGGAAGTGGATTTTCCGTATCCCCACCTGCGGGTTACCGTGCTCCCATGACGAGCGCGTTGCCTTTCACCCGGACTCCCCACCCGCACCCGGCGACCCCGGAGCGCGTAGCGGAGGTACTTGCCAAGCCGGGCTTCGGGCAGCACTTCACCGACCACATGGTGACGATCCGCTGGAACCGCGAGAAGGGCTGGCACGACGCTGAAGTCGGCCCGTACTCCACCCTCGCACTGGACCCCGCGGCAATGGTGCTGCACTACGGCCAGGCGATCTTCGAAGGGCTCAAGGCCTACCGGCAGCCCGACGGTTCGATCGCGTCCTTCCGCCCCGCGGCGAACGCCGAGCGCTTCCGCGCGTCGGCCCGCCGCATGGCGATGCCCGAACTCCCCGACGAGCTCTTCCTGGAGTCCGTGCGGCAGCTCCTCGCGGTCGACGACCGCTGGGTGCCCTCGGCCGCGGAGGAGTCCCTCTACCTGCGCCCCTTCATGATCTCCACGGAGAAGGGCCTCGGCGTGCGACCCGCGTCCGAGTACCTCTACGTGCTGATCGCCTCTCCCGCCGGCTCGTACTTCGCGGGCGGCGTCCGCCCGGTGAGCGTGTGGCTCTCGACCGAGTACGTCCGCGCGGCTCCCGGTGGCACCGGCGCGGCCAAGTTCGCCGGCAACTACGCCGCGTCCCTCGTGGCGCAGGCGCAGGCCGCCGAGAAGGGCTGCGACCAGGTCGTCTGGCTCGACGCGGTGGAACGCCGCTGGGTCGAGGAGATGGGCGGCATGAACCTGTTCTTCGTCTTCGGGGACAAGGTGGTCACGCCCGAGCTGACCGGCACGCTGCTCCCGGGCATCACCCGGAACTCGCTGCTGGAGCTCGCCTCCGACCTCGGCCTGACCGTGGAGGAGCGCCGCATCTCGACCGACGAGTGGGAGAAGGCCAACGCCTCCGGTGAGCTCACCGAGGTCTTCGCTTGCGGCACGGCGGCTGTCATCACGCCCGTCGGCCACGTCAAGCACGCCGGCGGCGAGTTCGACGTCGCCGACGGCGGCACCGGTTCGGTGACGATGAAGCTGCGCGAGCGTCTGACCGGCCTGCAGCACGGCGCCGTCGCCGACACCCACGGCTGGATGACGACCCTCAAGTCCTAAGCGATCACCAGCACGGCCAGAAGCGCGATTTCGGCGGCAGCACCGAGCACATCACCGGTGATGCCGCCGAAACGCTTTCCGGTGTGCTTCACCAGCACCCACACGAGCGCGAACGCGACGACGACGGCGACGACCGCGCGCCATCCGAGCGGAACCGCCGCGGCCGCGAGCACCACCCACGTGCCGATGACCACCAACGGGTGCTGAGTGCCCGCAACGAGTGCACCGAGCCCCTCAGGTCGTGCGGCGGGCACGCCACGCATGCAGCAGATGCCGAACGCCGCCCGGCTCGTCGCGAACGCGAGCAGCACCACGCCCCAGTGCGCGTGGGGGAGTGCGGCGGCCTGCGCGCCCAGCACCACGATCAGCGAGACGACGCCGAACGGCCCGGCGCCGCCGTCCTTCATGACCTTCAGCGCGCGTTCCGGCGGCCCATAACAACCGAGCCCGTCGGCGACGTCCGCGAGCCCGTCGAGGTGCATACCGCGCGTGAACAGCGCGACGACGCCGACGACCAGGAACCCGGCCACGAGCGCCGATATATTGGATATCGCGAGCGCTTGGAGCACGCCGACGACCAACGCGCCGATGACGACGCCGACGACGGGCGTCCAGGCGATGGCCCGGCCCGCCGCTCCGCGATCGACGTCGTCGACGCGCAGCGGCAGGACCGTCAGCCAGGAGAACGCCAGTTTCACGGGCGGAGCGTCATTCCTTGTTCGTCACG
Organism: Lentzea sp. HUAS12; assembly: GCF_024125735.1. Classification (NCBI taxonomy): domain Bacteria; kingdom Bacillati; phylum Actinomycetota; class Actinomycetes; order Pseudonocardiales; family Pseudonocardiaceae; genus Lentzea; species Lentzea sp. HUAS12. Next base: position 5,110,478 of record NZ_CP099738.1, on the reverse strand, counting down.
CCGGCGCTCTCGAACGTCGCCATCTCCGCGAGCACCTTCACCGCCGAGACCAGCAACGGCAGCGCCGCCACCGCGCCGGAACCCTCGCCGAGCCGCATGCCGAACTCCAGCAGCGGCTTCAGGTTGAGGTGCCCGAGCGCGATCGCGTGCGCGGGCTCGGCCGACTCGTGCCCGGCCACCCACCACGCGCGCGCACCCGGCGCGAGCTCCTCGGCGACGACCGCGGCCGCGCCGACGACGACGCCGTCGAGCACGACCGGCGTCTTGCGCACGGCGGCCTGCGCCAGGAAGCCGGCCATCGCGGCGATGTCGGCGCCACCGGCCGTGGCGAGCAACGACACCGGGTCGCTGATCTGCAGGCGGGCCCGGCGCAGCGCGTCGCGGATCGCCGCCGTCTTGCGCATCCACGCCTGGTCGTCGATGCCGGTGCCGCGCCCGACGACGGAGACGGGCTCCGAGCCGGTGAGCGACGCGATCAGCACGGCGGCGGGCGTCGTGTTGCCGATGCCCATGTCGCCGGCGACGAGCACGTCGGCGCCCGCGTCGACCTCCTCGTCGGCGAGCGCGCGGCCCGCCGCGATCGCGAGCTCGCACTGCTCGCGGGTGAGCGCGTCCTCGCGGTCGATCGACCCGGACGAGCGCCGCACCTTGTGCTGGCTGACCGCGGCCGGGGTGTCCGCGTCGACGGCCATGTCGACCACGCGCACCGTCGCGCCCGCGACCTGCGCGAGCACGTTCACCGCGGCGCCGCCGGTGAGGAAGTTCGCGACCATCTGGCCGGTCACCTCGCTCGGGAACGCCGACACGCCCTGGGCGGTGATGCCGTGGTCGCCCGCGAACACGACGACCCGCGGGCGCACGAACGGCTTCGGCGGCACGACGCCCTGGCAGGCCGCGACCCAGTTGCCCAGCTCCTCGAGCCGCCCGAGCGAGCCGACCGGCTTGGTCAGCACCGCGTGCCGGGCCTCGGCCTCGCGCAGAACGGTCTCGTCCGGCGGTTCCACCGGCGGGAACTCGGTGCTCACCTGGTCGCTCCTAACCCTGCTCGTGATCAACCCTGTTGTGATCAACGCAGTTTCAACGGGATGCCGGCGACGAGGAGCGTGACCTCGTCGCACACCTCGGCGACGCGCGCGTTGAGCGCACCGAGGTGATCGCGGAAGAGCCTGCCAGAGCGCGTCGACGGGATGACGCCGAGGCCGACCTCCGCCGTCACGAGCACCAGCCGCGCCCGGCACGTGGCGACCGAACGCACGAGCTGGTCGAGGTGGGGAGTGACCGAGTCCGAGTGGCCGCCCTCCCACGCACGGGCGTCGTCCAGCACGCCGACCAGCCACGTCGACAGGTCGTCCACCAGGATCGGCGGGTCGTCGTACTGCGTCGCGGTGAGCAGGGCGGGCAGGTCGGCCGGAGCGGACGCCTCGACCGTGTGCCACGTGGACGGCCGCCGCGCCACGTGCAGGGCGATGCGCGCGTCCCAGTCCGGGTCGTCGGGATATCTGCGCGCCGTGGCGACGTAGGTCACGACCTGCTCCGTGAGCAGGCCTTCCGCGTGCGCCGACTTGCCTGAACGCGCTCCTCCGAGCACGAGCGTGCGAGGTGACAAGGGTTAGCCTTCGTCCGTGGAATACCGCTGGCGGTACCAGGATGCACACGGACGCGACGTCGCGGGCCCGGATGTGATGTTCGCGGACCAGACCGAGGCCGAGGAGTGGTTCGGCGCCCAGTGGCGTGACCTGCTCGACGCCGGGGTCGAGCAGGTCACGCTGCTGCGTGCGGAGTCCGAGGTGTACGGCCCGATGAGCCTGCACCCGGCCGAGTAGATCAGCCCTGGGCGGTGAGCCGCGGGTCGTCGGTGACGAGGCCCTCCAGGACGGCGTCGATCTTCTTCAGCAGTTCGGCGTCGAGCTTCACGCCGACGGCCTTGACGTTCTCCGTCACCTGCTCGGGACGCGACGCGCCGATGATCGCGGAGGCGACGTTCGGGTTCTGCAGCACCCACGCCACGGCGAGCTGGGCCAGCGTGAGACCGGCCTCCTCGGCGATCGGCTTGAGGTTCTGCACGGCGGTGAGGACGTCGTCGCGCATCCACCGGGCGATCATCTTCGAGCCGCGCTCGTCGGCCGCCCGCGAGCCCTCCGGCAGCTCGGCGCCCGGCAGGTACTTGCCCGTCAGGACGCCCTGGGCGATCGGCGAGAAGACGATCTGTGAGATCCCCTCACGCTCGGAAGTGGGGATCACCTGGGGCTCGATCACGCGCCACAGCATCGAGTACTGCGGCTGGTGGGAGACCAGCGGCACGTTCAGCTCGCGGGCGAGGGCGGCGCCGCGCGCGATCTGCTCGGCCGTCCACTCCGAGACGCCCAGGTAGAGGACCTTGCCCTGCCGCACGAGGTCGGCGAAGGCCGTCATCGTCTCCTCCAGCGGGACGGTCTCGTCCCACCGGTGCGCCTGGTAGAGGTCGACGTAGTCGGTCTGGAGCCGCTTCAGGGACGCGTTCGCGGACTCCATGATGTGCTTGCGGCCCAGGCCCCGGTCGTTGGGGCCGCCCGGGCCGGTCGGCCAGTAGACCTTCGTGAAGATCTCGAGGGACTCGCGGCGCTCGCCCTTCAGCGCGCGTCCGAGCACCGATTCCGCCGCTGTGTTCGCGTACACGTCGGCGGTGTCGTAGCTGCTCACACCCGCGTCGAGGGCCGCGCGCACACACGCGGTGGCGGCGTCCTCCTCGATCTGCGAGCCGTGGGTCAGCCAGTTGCCGTACGTGATCGCGCTGATGTTGAGGCCGCTGCGCCCGAGACGTCGAAACTCCATGCTCGCAGCCTAGACCAGATCGTTCGTGCTGCTAATGAACTTCCGGAGCGTGCCACACCATGGAATACCGCCAGAACAGGTGCCGCCGGATCCGTGCGCCGGGCACGATCTCGGCCGCCGCCGCACGGATCTCGTTCAAGGTCGGGGCGTGCATCACGACCGGCATCTCGGGGTCGTGCGGCTCCTCGCCACCACCCAGGGCCTTCACGAGCCCGACGAGCGCGTTCGCGGGCAGCGTCACGAGCTCCATCGCCCTGTCCGCCCGCGTCGCCGTCCTGTACAGCCCGACGACGACCAGCCTGCCGCCCGGCCCGACCAGCTCGGCGAGCCGGGTCAGGCCCACCCGCAGCGGCAGGTGGTGCAGGCTCGCCTCCGCGGTGACGACGTCGTACCGACCGAGGTCGTGGGTGAGCACGTCACCGTGGATCCACCGCACCCCGGCGCTCGTCGCGCTCGCCCGTTCGATCATGCGGGCGCTGGCGTCGATCGCGGTGACCTCGTCGGCCCTGATCTGCCGCGCCAGCTCGCCGAGCCCGCAGCCGACGTCGAGCGCCGACCCGGCCCGGGACGGCAACTGCCGGAGGAGCCATCGGCGGTACCACGCGTTGTGGTTCCACCGGAGCTTCTCCGGCAGCTGGAGCCTGCGAGGCTTCTCGCGCACTACTTGAGGGTGTCGCCCGGCTTCACGCGCGGCTTGGGCACGCGCAGCTTGCGGATCTGGCTCGCGCGGATGAACGAGTACCAGCCGATCGACAGGCCCTTGATCGGCTCGGTCGGGAACTTGGCCCGCACCCGCTTCGTGACGAGGCGGCCGAGCACGATGCCCTCGATGACCATCGCGAGCAGCATGAACGTCGTCGCGAGCGTCGCGTACCGCTGCACGGCCAGCGACGGCGTCAGCAGCGCCACGAACACCAGGATCGCGAGCGGCATGAACAGGCCCATGAGGTTGCGGCGCGAGTCGACGAGGTCGCGGATGTACGCCTTCACCGGACCGCGGTCGCGCGGCAGCAGGTACTTGTCCTCGCCCGCCATCATGCGCTGACGGCGCTCGGTGGCCGCGGCACGGCGCTCTTCCTTGCTCACCTTGTTGCCGCGCATGCGCTTGAACGCCTCGCGCTGCGTGCGGGGAGGCGGCGGGACCGGACCGGTGCGCCGACCCTGCGCCTCACGCCTCTTGGGCGTGGGCCGGCCCTTGCCCGCGGTGCGGGTGGACTCGGCGACCTCGTCGGTCGCCTCCGTGGCCGTGGCTGCGGTGTCGTCGGAGTTGCGGCGCAAGAACCTCACACCATCAGGGTAGGGCAGCGGGTTTTCTGTACCTTTCGCGAGGTGCGCGTACTCATCGCCCCGGACTGCTTCGGCGGCACCCTGACCGCCCGCGAGGCCGCCGACGCCATCGCCACCGGCTGGCACGAGGCCAAGCCCGACGACGTCGTCGTCCAACGCCCGCTCGCCGACGGAGGCCCCGGCTTCGTCGACGTCCTGCACGCCGCGACGGGCGGCGATATCCGATATATCACCGTCACCGGCCCGCTGGGCGAGCCCGTCGAGGCCCGCTGGCTCAGCGTGCGCGCGGACGGCCCTGATGCAACCGGTCGACACGTTGCATACATCGAGTCCGCGGAAGCCTGCGGCCTCCACCTCATCCCGAAGGAGCTCCGCCCACAGGTCTGCGAGACGGCGACGACGCGAGGCGTCGGCGAGTTGATCGCGGCTGCCGTCGCGTCCGGGACGGGCGCGGATGACAACGATGTCATCCCGGCCGGTGCCAGCCGCGTCGATGTCGTCATCGTCGGACTGGGCGGCTCCGGCACGACCGACGGCGGCGCCGGCATGCTCGCCGCCCTGGCCGAGGCCGACGGCGCCGCCGGCGTCGACCTGACCGGTGTATCGCTCGTCGCCGCGTCCGACGTCGAGAACCCGCTTCTCGGCCCGCACGGCGCCGCCAGGACGTTCGGCCCGCAGAAGGGCGCGTCCCCGGAAGCCGTCGAACGCCTCGAAGCGAAGCTCGCCGCCATGGACGTCCTCAAACCCGTATCCGATATATCGGGTGCCGGGGCGGCGGGTGGCCTGGGCGCCGCGCTGCTCTCCCTGGGCGCGACGGTGACGTCGGGCGCGGGTCTCGTCCGCGAACTCACCGGCCTCGACGCCGCCCTGGACGACGCCGACGTCGTCGTCACCGGCGAAGGAAGCTTCGACTGGCAGTCCCTGCGCGGCAAGCTCATCACCGCCGTCGCGGGCGGCGCCGCTGAACGCGGCATCCCGTGCGTCGCCGTCGCGGGCCAGGTCAGCGTCGGCCGCCGCGAGATGGGCGCGGCCGGCGTCCAGGAGGCGTACTCGGTGTCCGAGCACGTCGGCTCCGTGCAGAAGGCGATGGAGGAGGCCCGCGACAGCCTCGTCACGACGGCCAGGCACGTCGCGAACCAGTGGTCTCGCTGAAGTGCGTGTCCAGCGCTGATATATCGGCCGGCCCGAGCGTGGTCCACGTGACAGTCGACACCCGGGGCGACATGACGTGTCGTTGTGGGACCATGGGAAGTGGAACAAGGCGGGGCACGCCCGTGTTGTTGATGGGTGAACCGCCCGCAAAGGACCTCTTAGGAGAGCCATGACGACCGCTCAGGATGCCGCTTCGACCGCCTCCGAGGCGCCCAGCCACGGCGTGACGCTGACCGATGCGGCCGCCGTCAAGGCCAAGGCGCTGCTGGACCAGGAGGGTCGCGACGACATGCACCTGCGCATCGCCGTCCAGCCCGGTGGTTGCGCAGGCCTTCGTTACCAGCTGTTCTTCGACGAGCGTGCGCTCGACGGTGACGCGATGGTCGACTTCAACGGCATGAAGGTCGCCGTCGACCGCATGAGCGCCCCGTACGTCGAAGGCGCCGTCATCGACTTCGTGGACACGATCGAGAAGCAGGGCTTCACGATCGACAACCCGAACGCCGGCGGGTCGTGCGCCTGCGGCGACTCGTTCCACTAAGGCGACCACGCGGAGAGGCCGCGTTCCCGCATCGACGGGAACGCGGCCTCTCCGCGTGTGGACCGGAAACCCCTGCCGGGTGAGACCCGGACGCGAGACCCGGGGTCAGCTTTTTCGTCGAGGGCTGGCGCTGGGAGCCCGACCCTGGAAGTCAGACGCCGGAGGTCGGAGACCAGGCCCCTGAGACGGAACCACGGCCACCGGATCCTGGAGCCCGCGCCGGACCAGATCTCCGAAGGTCACACGCCGTATTCGGCGAGGCCTTCGACCTGGTGGGCGCACCGCTCGTCGACCTGCCACGGCGCGGCGTCGCGCGGGGCGGGGAGGGGGTGCTCGGGGTGGATGAGCACGACGGGGAGCTGCGCGCAGTCCTCGATCAGTTCACTCATCGTGGTCGCCTCTGGGATCGTCACACCGTGACCGTATGTCGGCGGTCTGACCTGCGATAGCCCTACCAAACAGTAGTCTTCACGCGGTACTCGTCCGGGTGAGTTGTCACGTAGCGCAACAAAGAAAAGAGGAGCCGACGTGCCCCTAGCCGTGTGCGGCAGCATCGCGACCGACCATCTGATGCACTTTCCGGGTCGTTTCGCGGACCAGCTGGTCGCGGAGCGTCTCGACCGCGTGTCACTGAGCTTTCTGGTCGACGACCTGGTGGTCCGTCGCGGTGGCATCGGCGCGAACATCGCGTTCGGCCTCGGTGTGCTCGGGGTCAGGCCTGTGCTCGTCGGCGCCGTCGGCAAGGACTTCGACGACTACCGCTCGTGGCTCGAGCGGCACGGCGTCGACACGTCCGGTGTGTACGTGTCGGAGGTCGCGCACACCGCGCGGTTCGTCTGCACGACGGACGCCGACATGTGCCAGATCGCCTCGTTCTACGCGGGCGCGATGGCCGAGTCGCGCAACATCGAGCTCGCGCCGATCGCCGGTCGTGTCGAGAACCTCGAGCTCGTCGTCATCAGTCCGGACGACCCCGCGGCCATGCTCCGCCACGCCGAGGAGTGCCGTCAGCGCGGTTACAAGTTCGCCGTCGACCCGTCGCAGCAGCTCGCCCGCATGGACGGCGCCCAGGCGCGCGCGTTCGTCGAGGGCGCCGAGTACCTCTTCAGCAACGACTACGAGTGGGAACTGCTGCTGCAGAAGACCGGCTGGACCGAGGCCGACGTCCTCGCCCGCGTCGGCAAGCGCGTCACCACGCTCGGCGCCAAGGGCGTCGAGATCGTCGACCGCGACGGCTTCTCGCTGCACGTCCCCGCCGTCCCCGAGGTCGCGAAGACCGACCCGACCGGCGTCGGCGACGGCTTCCGCGCGGGCTTCCTGGCGGGCATCACCGCGGGCCTGAGCATCGAACGCGCCGCTCAGCTGGGTTCGTTCATCGCCGTCGAGGTGCTCGAGACCGTCGGCACGCAGGAGTGGGTGATCGAGCGCGAGGCGGCGCTCGCCCGCATTCGTGGCGCGTTCGGTGCGGAAGCCGCTGAGGAGATCGCCCCCGTCCTGCCATGATCGGACAATGGGGACGTACCTGTTCGGCGACACCGCTGAGTCGCCCGACCCGAAGTTCGACGCGCTGAGCTCCCTGCTCGACGCGGGCACGTTCGCCCGCGTCGAGCAGCTGGGTGTCGCGGACGGCTGGCGCTGCCTCGAGGTCGGAGGTGGCGGGGGATCGGTGGCGAACTGGCTGGCCGACGTCGTCGCCCCGTCCGGGCACGTGACGGTCACCGACATCGACGTCAGGCGGCTCGAGGAGCGTGACAACGTCACGGTCCTGGAGCACGACGTGGTATCCAATATATTGCCGGGCAACGCGTTCGACCTGGTCCACGCCCGCCTGGTGCTCTTCTACCTGCCCGCTCGCGAACTCGTCCTGCGCAAGCTGCGCGACTCGCTGCGGCCCGGCGGCTGGCTCGTGCTGGAGGAGTTCGACTGCCTCCCGCTCGAAGTCCTCTCCGCCGCTCCCGACGACGCGAAGCTGATCATGCGGGTGAAGAACGCCCTGCTGACGCTGCTGGACCAGGCGGGCGCCGAACTGGCGTGGGGTGCGCGCATCGAGAGGGCGCTGCTCGACGCCGGGCTGAACGACGTCAGCGGCTCCCGCGACGTGCAGGAGTGGGAGGGCGGGTCCGCCGGCTGCCGGTTGCTCGCCACGACCGCACGCCTGGTGCGCGCGAAGCTCCCGCTCACCGACGCCGAGTTCGACCGCTACCTGGAACTGATGGCGTCTCCCGAGGTCGTCCTCAGCTCGTACGCGATGTGCAGCGCGCAGGGACGCCGGTAGAACGGGAGAGGGCCCCTCCGGAGAGGGGCCCCGCGACCTACAGCTTCACCGGGTAGTGCGGCTCCGGCACCACCGGCTGGATGCGGCCCTCGACGAAGATGCCGTGCCAGATCATGAACACCAGCAGCGCCCAGATGCGGCGGCTGTGGTCGAGCACACCCGAGCGGTGCTCCTCGATCAGCCGCAGCACCGCGGTCTTGTCGATGTACTGGTCGGTCTGCGACGCGCGCACGACGTCGACGGCCCAGTCGTGCATCTCGTCCTTGAGCCAGTGCCGGATCGGCACCGGGAAGCCGAGCTTGCGGCGGTTCAGCACGTGCGCCGGCACGATGTCGCGGATCGCCTTGCGCAGCGCGAACTTCGTCGTGTCCTTCGTGATCTTCAACTCACTCGGGATCTGCGACGCGATCTTGAAGACCTCGGGGTCGAGGAACGGGACGCGCAGCTCCAGCGAGTTCGCCATGGTCATCTTGTCGGCCTTGACCAGAATGTCGCCGCGCAGCCACGTGAACAGGTCGACGTGCTGCATGCGCGTCACCGGGTCCCAGGCGGCGGACTCGCGGTACGGCTTCGCCGTCACGTCCATGTGGGACACCGACGGGTCGTACGTCTTGAGCACCTGGCGCAGGTGGTCGTCGAGGAAGATGCGCGCGTTGCCGTAGTAGCGCTCCTCCAGCGTCAACGCGCCACGACGCAGCAGGTCCTTGCCGCGCACGCCGTGCGGGATCTTCGTGGAGACCTTGCCCATCGCCTTGCGCAGCGCGCCCGGCACCTTCTCGAAGCCCGCCAGCGACAACGGCTCGCGGTAGATCGTGTACCCGCCGAACAGCTCGTCCGCGCCCTCACCGGACAGCACGACCTTCACGTGCTGACGCGCCTCACGCGCGATGAACCACAACGGCACGAGCGCCGGGTCGGCCACCGGGTCGTCGAGGTACCAGGTGATCAGCGGCAGGGAGTCCATCATCTCCTGCGCGCTGACCGTGCGGACCACGTGCTTCACGCCGATCAGCGCCGCCGACTCCGCGGCCACGTCGACCTCGGAGAACCCCTGGCGCTCGAAGCCCGTGGTGAACGTGATCAGGTCCGGGTTGTGCTCCTTGGCCAGGGCCGCGACGACCGTCGAGTCGATGCCGCCGGACAGGAACGAGCCGACCGTCACGTCCGCGCGCATGTGCTTGGCGACCGAGTCGCGCAGCGCGGCCGTGATCTCGTCGTACAGCGCGTTCGCCTCGGCCTCGCTGCGGACCGTGCGGACCTTGAACTGCGCCGGGAAGTACCGCTCGAACCGCGGCGACTCGCCCGGGACCAGCGTGAACGAGTGCCCGGACTCGACGCGGTGGATCGAGTCGTGCAGCGACTCGGGCTCCGGCACGTACTGCAACGTGAGGTAGTGCTGCAGACCCTTCACGTTCATCTTCGGCGCGATGCCGATCGAGGACGCGATCTCCAGCAGGACCTTCTTCTCGCTGGCGAACGCGACACCGCTCTGGCCCTGCGCCCAGTACAGCGGCTTGATGCCGAACGGGTCGCGGCCGCCGAACAGGACCTCGCGCTCGGCGTCCCAGATGATGAACGCGAACATGCCGCGCAGCTTCGAGATCGCCGCCGGGCCGAGGTAGTGGTACGCGGCGACGATGGTCTCGGTGTCGCCGTCGGTGTGGAACACCGCGCCGTGCTTCTCGGTGAGCTCGGCCCGCAGCTCGAGGTAGTTGTAGATCTCGCCGTTGAAGTTGATCGTGTACCGGCTCGGCGACTCCGCCGGACCCCAGGTCAGCGGCTGGTGGGAGTGCTCGATGTCGATGATGGCGAGGCGGTTGAAGCCGAAGACGACCTCGTCGACCCGACGGGTGCCGCTCTCGTCCGGACCGCGGTGCCGCATGCAGCGCAGCGCCGCCTCCACCGCCGGACGTGCGTTCTCAGCCTCGTTCTCGCTGGGGCAAACAAGTCCTGCCAGGCCGCACAAGGCTCTCGCACCTCTCAAAAGACATGAAGGGGAAGACCACGGGGAAGTCCCCAGTATGCCGAAAGGGCTCCGTGTGACCGAAACTGCACCGCAGCGGCGGTGCCCCCAAGGGGTGAGCGAGGTTGCGCTGGGCTACGCTCCCGCTTGATCCGTTGGCATGACCAGTAGTTGTGAACGAGGAGGCGGGCGAGCAGTGGGCCTGAAGGAGGGCACCAGGGCATCCCGGCTGGTGAAGACCGCTGGGCTTGTGAGCCTGGTCGGTATCGGGGCCACCGGTTGCTCCACGGACGAGGTGCTGCGCTTCGGATGGCCGCAGGCCGTCACGCCGCAGGCCGAGAAGATGCGCGAGCTCTGGACCTGGTCCGTGATCGCCGCGCTCGTCGTCGGCGTCATCGTGTGGGGCCTGATCCTGTGGTCGGTGGTGTTCCACCGCAAGAAGTCGGAGGAGCTGCCGCGTCAGACGGCGTACAACCTCCCGCTGGAGATCGTGCTCATCGTCGTGCCGACGGTGATCGTGGCGGTGTTGTTCTACTTCACCGCCATCACGCAGAACTACGTCACGGACAAGTCGGGCAAGCCCGACGTGAACGTCGACGTCATCGCGTTCCAGTGGAACTGGGAGTTCCAGTACCCGGACCACAAGACCGAAGAGGGCAACGTCGTCAGCACGGTCGGCACCTCGGGCGAGGTCCCGATCATGGTGCTGCCGGCCGGCAAGCGCATCCAGTTCACGCTGCGCTCGACGGACGTCATCCACTCGTTCTTCGTGCCGGAGTTCCACTTCAAGCGCGACGTCTTCCCGCAGCCGGAGAAGAACAACCAGGACAACGTCTTCCAGATCGATCAGATCGACCGTCCCGGTGCATTCGTCGGCCGCTGCGCCGAGCTCTGCGGCTCGTACCACGCGGTGATGAACTTCGAGGTCCGCGCGCTCGAGCAGGCCGACTTCGACAAGTACATCGCGCTCCGCAAGGAGATCAACGAGAAGACGGGCAAGCCGTACACCACGGCCGAGGCCCTCTCCCAGGTGAACTGTGACGAGTGGTGCTCACCGCTGGCCACGACGACGACCCCGTTCAACACCGACCGGACGGCTCGTGAAGCCTCCGGTGCGGGCCAGAAGTAGGGACATTCCGCGATGAAGATCGAAGCTCGCGTATTCGACCTGGTGATGGCCTTCTCGTTCCTGATGGCCGTCGTCTACGGCTACTGGACGCACCTGGCGACCGGCCACGTCGAGCCCACCGGCACGGTGGCGCTCGCGCTGACCGGTGGCCTGGCCCTCATCACCGGCACCTACTTCCGGTTCGTCGCCCGCCGCATCGAGGTGCGGCCGGAGGACAACCCCGACGCCGAGGTGTCCGACGGCGCCGGTGAGCTGGGCTTCTTCAGCCCCGGCTCGTACTGGCCGGTCGGCCTCGCGGCCGCGGCGGCGACCACGGGTGTCGCGGTGGCGTTCTGGCACGTGTGGCTGCTGGTGATCGCCGTCGTCATGGTGCTGATCATGGTCGGTGGCCTGGTGTTCGAGTACCACACCGGTCCCAACCACGACTGATATCCGATATACCGGATATCGCTCAGGTTCGTTCGAGGCCCTCTCCGTCACGGAGGGGGCCTCGAATTTTTGCCGCCGATATGTGATACATCGCATATCGCACGAAAAAGGCCCCCTCCGTGACGGAGAGGGCCTTCGTGGTTCACGCGAGAATCACGCCGCCGCGGGCACCGGGGTCTTCTGGTACGCGTCGACGTACTCCTGACCGCTCAGGTCCAGGATGCGGTAGATGATCTCGTCGGTGACGCTGCGCAGCACCGGCAGCGACTCCTGCATGCCGTCGTAGCGGCTGAAGTCGAGCGGCTCGCCGAAGCGGACCGTCACCGGGACGATCTTCGGGAACCTGCTGCCGACGGGCTGCACCTTGTCCGTGCCGATGATGCCGACCGGGATGACCGGGGCGCCGGACTCGAGCGCCATGCGGGCGACGCCCGTGCGGCCGCGGTGCAGCATGCCGTCGAGCGAGCGCGTGCCCTCGGGGTAGATGGCGAACGCGTCCCCGCGCGCGAGGATCTCGGCGGCCGTGTCGAGGGCCGCACGGGCGTCGCGGCCCTTGCCGCGGTGCACCGGCACGTGGCCGAGCGAGGAGAAGAACCAGCGCGACAGCGAACCCTTGAGGCCCGTGCCCGTGAAGTACTCGGCCTTCGCGAGGAACGACACACGGCGCGGCACGACCATGGGGATCACGACGCTGTCGATGAAGCTGAGGTGGTTGGCCGCGAGGATGACGGGGCCGTCGGTGGGGATGTTCTCCAGACCTTCGACCACCGGGCGGTAGACGAGACGGGCTGTGCGAGCGACGACGTGCTTCATCACCGGGTAGAGGAAGGCCATGACTCCAGCATTCCAGGTGACGATTGCCACGGCGTTACCACGTGAGGCGCATCTCCGGCCGATCACTCGCTCGGGCTAGGCCGATGCGGCGTCCGTGCGAGCAGGGTCACGCGCCGACGACGACGCGTGACCGAAACCGCTCCGCGGCTCCCGCAATGCGTGCTCCGGGGCCTACTCCGGGGCCTACTTCGGGGACGCCTTCAACGCCTGCGAGAGCTCCACCCAGCGGCTCAACAGGCCCGCCGCGGCACCGGAGTCGATGGCACCGGCCGCGCGGCTCAGCGAGGCCGTCAGGTCCGCGTGCAGGTCGTCGGAGAACCCGCCGTGCGCCGCGATGGCCCCGGCCGCGTTCACGAGCACCGCGTCCCGCACCGATCCGGTCTTTCCCGCCACCAGGTCGCGGACCACCTGGGCGTTGACCGACGGGTCGCCGCCCTTCAGGTCCTCCTCGCGGGCGGGCTTCACGCCGAGCACGGCCGGATCGATGGTCGCGGTGCGCACCACGCCGTCCTGCGCGAGCCACGCGGACGTCGTCGTGGTCGTGGTGATCTCGTCGAGGCCGTCGTCGCCCCGCACCACCAGCGCCGTGTTGGCGCGCCGGGCGAACACGCCGGCGATCAGCGGCGCCGCGGCCGCCCGCGCGCAGCCGATCAGGCCGACGGTGGGCTGCGCGGGGTTCGTCAGGGGGCCGAGCAGGTTGAACGACGTCGGGATGCCGATCTCGCGCCGCACCGGGCCCGCGTGGCGGAAGCCGGGGTGGAACACCGGCGCGAAGCAGAACCCGATCCCGAGCTCGCGCACGGTCTCCCGCACGCCCTCGGCCGGCAGGTCGATCGCGACGCCCAGCGCCTCCAGCACGTCCGCCGTGCCGCACTGCGACGACGCGGCCCGGTTGCCGTGCTTGACGACGGGCACGCCCGCGGCGGCCGTCACGATCGCGGCCATCGTCGAGATGTTCACCGAACCGGAGTGGTCACCGCCGGTGCCCACGATGTCGGTCGCCCGCACGTCCACCGTGAACCGGTTCGCGTGCTCGAGCATCATCGTCGCGAGGCCGTCGACCTCCTCCGGCGTCTCGCCCTTGGCGCGCAGCGCGACGATGAACGCCGCGATCTGCGCCGCCGTCGCCTCGCCCGACATCACCTGGTCCATTCCCCAGGCGGTGTCGTCCGCGGTCAGGTCGACGCCGTCGAGCAGCCGGTTGAGCAGCGAGGGCCAGGTGCGCTGGCTCATGACGGGATCAGCCCTTGACGACGGGCACAGCCGAGCCCCGCAGCACCTCGGCCACGGTCTCGGCGGCGGCCAGCGGGTCGAGCGGGTGCACCAGCACCGCGTCCGCCTGCGACCAGGTCGCGAGCCACCTGTCGTCCTTGCGGCGCACGGCCACGACGACCGGCGGGCAGTTCGTGATCTCGTCCTTGAGCTGGCGGGACAGGCCCATGCCGCCGGTCGGCTGGGCCTCGCCGTCGAGGATCAGCAGGTCGACGGTGCCGTTGTCGACCTCGTAGAGGACGTCCGCGATGGTGCCGACCTCGAGGTACTCGACGCGGGACAGGTCCGGCGCGGGACGGCGGCCGATCGCAGTGATGATCGTCTCACGCACCTCGGGACGGTGGCTGAACACCAGGATCTTCGTGGTCTGCGTGCTCATCTCTGGGCCCTCCGCTGCGACTGCCGACTGCGGTCCTGAAGAAAGTGACCAAGGTCGCCGTGATGCTATCGGGCGGGCTCGCCCGGCTTCTGCAGGGCGTCCCACCCCAGGGCCTCACCGCCGAGCCGCTGCGCCAGCGAGGCCATCCGCGACCGCTCCTGGGCGCAGTGCAGCGCGTCCAGCTTCTGCACCCGACTGATATGCGATATATCACCGGCGACCAGCACCCAGCCTTCCGGCGTGAGCAGCTCTCGCGCGCGTTCTACCTGGTCAGCGGGGATGCGCACGTGGTGCCGGAGCACGGCGAGGTCGTCGGCACGCCACCGCGGGGACCGCGCCAGGGCGGCCGAATCGGCCTCCGCGATGTCGAACGCCTCGACCACGACGACGAGGTCCGGGTCGTCGACGGCCAGCGACGGCTCCTCCTCGCGACCCAGGAACCTGCGCAGCACGTCGCGCAATCGGCCCAGCAAGCTCATTCGTCGATCTCCTCGCGATCACCCTGCGTGTGACCCGCCCGGCCCAAGATCTGCCCAGGACCCGATGGGCGGACGGAAATAGCGCAAGCAATAATGCTGCTCGTGACCACGGCAGCGCCTTCAATCGGCCAGCGCGTGCACTCGCTGAACCGCCCGAACATGGTCAGCGTCGGCACGATCGTCTGGCTGTCCAGCGAGCTCATGTTCTTCGCTGGCCTCTTCGCCATGTTCTTCACGGTGAAGGCCCAGAACGAGGGACCTTGGCCCCCGCCCCCCACGCACCTGAACATCCCCTACGCGTCGGTCTTCACGATCATCCTGGTCGCGTCGTCCTTCACCTGTCAGTGGGGCGTGTTCGCGGCGGAGCGGGGAGACGTCTTCGGTCTGCGTCGCTGGTACATCGTGACGCTGATCATGGGTGCGATCTTCGTGGGTGGTCAGGCGGGTGAGTACATCGAGCTCGTCGAACACGGCACCACGATCCCGTCCTCGGCCTACGGCACCGTCTTCTACCTGACGACCGGCTTCCACGGCCTGCACGTCATCGGCGGTCTGATCGCGTTCGTATACCTGTTGATCCGGACGAAGCTCAGCAAGTTCACGCCGGCACAGGCCACCTCCGCGATCGTCGTGTCGTACTACTGGCACTTCGTCGACGTCGTGTGGATCGGCCTGTTCGCCATCATCTACATCGTGCCCTGACCCAGCCGGCACGCAGCCAAGCCACGAGCTCCCGAACTGACAGCAAGGGTTGCCGCACACCATGACCACCACGACGAAACGCCCCCGCGGCGCCCGCACCAAGCTGCGCCGCCGGGTCGCCGGACTGCTCGCACTGGGCTTCGGCCTGCTGAGCGCCGGCATGCTGTTCGCCGCCTTCGCGCCCCAGGCGCAGACCGCCCAGGCGCAGCAGCAGGACGCACTGGTCCGCCAGGGCGAGCAGATCTACCTGAACACCTGCCTGAGCTGCCACGGCTCATCCCTCGAAGGTGTGAAGGACCGCGGGCCGAGCCTCGTCGGCGTCGGCGACGCCGCGGTGTACTTCCAGACTTCCTCCGGCCGCATGCCCATGGCACGGCAGGAGGCGCAGGCCATCCGCAAGCCCGCGAAGCTCTCCCCCGAGGAGATCAACGCGCTGATGGCCTACATCACCGCGAACGGTGGCGAGGGCCCGAAGAAGCCCTCCGAGTCCGGTGAGGCCCTGCGCGGCGACAACCCCGCCCGCGGTGGCGAGCTCTTCCGCCTCAACTGCGCCAGCTGCCACAACTTCACGGGTCGTGGTGGCGCGCTGTCCTCCGGCAAGTTCGCACCGGCGCTCGACGGTGTGACCGAGGAGCAGATCTACACGGCGATGCTGAGCGGTCCGCAGAACATGCCGAAGTTCGGCGAGCGCCAGCTCACGCCGGAAGAGAAGAAAGACATCATCGCGTACGTCAAGTCGGTCACCGACGGGAACAACAACTCCGGCGGCAACGCCCTGGGTGGGTTCGGACCTGTTTCCGAGGGCTTGATCGCGTTCATCGTGGGCATCGCCGCGCTCATCGGCGTGACCCTCTGGATCGGAGCCAAGGCATGAGCGGCGACAAGCCGACCGAGCTGCCCAGCGAGGCAGAGCTCGCGGAGATGAGCCGGGACGACCTCGTCAAGCTCGGCACGAAGATGGACGGCGTCGAGCTCGTCCACTACGAGGAGAAGTTCCCGGTCCCCGGCACCCGCGCCGAGCGTCGCGCTCAGCGTTCGGTGGCCGTGTGGTTCCTCGTCTCGGCGCTGTCGGGGCTCGCGTTCCTCGGCGTCTTCCTGTTCTGGCCGTGGGAGTACGAGTCCCCGTCGAACGAGTCGGGTCACTTCCTGCACAACCTGTACAACCCGCTGATCGGCCTGTTCCTGGGCCTGTCGGTGGTGGGCCTCGGCATCGGCGCCCTGCTGTACACCAAGAAGTTCCTGCCCGACGAGCTCGCGGTGCAGCAGCGCCACGACGGCCCGTCGACCGCGGTCGACCGCGCCACGCTGGTCGCGGAGCTCGCCGACGCGGGTGAGCGCAGCGGCATCGGCCGCCGCAGCCTGATCAAGCGCACCGCGGGCCTCGGCGCCGGCGTGCTGGGTCTCGGTGTCGCCGCCGTTCCGCTGGGCGCGCTCGTCAAAAACCCGCACTCGGACAACGAGACCAAGAACTCGCTCTGGCACACCGGCTGGAAGCCGGAGAAGCCGGGCGAGAAGGTCTACCTGCGCCGCCACACCGGCAACTTCCACGAGGTCTCCCTCGTGCGTCCCGAGGACGTCGAGCCCGGCGGTTTCGAGACGGTCTTCCCGTTCCGCGAGTCCGAGCGCGACGACGAGCACGCTTTGGTCGCCGCCCTCAAGCGCGCCGACGCCCCGGTCATGCTCATCCGCATGCGCCCGAACCAGGCGATCACCAAGCGCGCGGGCCAGGAGGACTTCAACTACGGTGACCTCTACGCGTACTCGAAGATCTGCACGCACCTGGGTTGCCCGACGTCGCTGTTCGAGCAGCAGACCGGTCTGCTGCTCTGCCCCTGCCACCAGTCGCAGTTCGACGTCTTCGAATACGCGAAGCCGCGGTTCGGCCCGGCGACCCGTCCTCTTCCGCAGCTTCCGATCACTGTGGACGAAGAGGGATACTTGGTAGCCCGCAGTGACTTCATCGAGGCTGTGGGTCCGGCGTTCTGGGAGCGGAAGTCATGAGTGCCATCACCACGCCGACGAAGCCGGCCAACGCGGCCGCGCGCGTCGCAGGGGCGGCGGCCAACGCTGCCGACGAGCGGTTCCACGCGGCCTCTGGCCTGCGCAAACAGCTGAACAAGGTCTTTCCGACGCACTGGTCGTTCCTGCTCGGTGAGATCGCGCTGTACAGCTTCATCGTGCTGTTGCTGTCGGGTACGTACCTGGCGTTGTTCTTCGACCCGTCGATGACGGAGGTCACTTACAACGGGGCGTTCGAGAACCTGCGCGGGATCGAGATGTCGCGGGCGTTCGCGTCCACTCTGGACATCTCGTTCGAGACCCGTGGCGGGTTGTTCGTGCGTCAGGTGCACCACTGGGCGGCCCTGCTGTTCATGGGCGCGATCGTGGTGCACATGTTCCGGATCTTCTTCACCGGTGCGTTCCGCAAGCCGCGTGAGATCAACTGGGTCATCGGCATCGTGCTGTTCATGCTGGGCGCGATCGAGGGCTTCCTGGGCTACTCGCTGCCCGACGACCTGCTCTCGGGTACGGGCCTGCGGGTGATGGCGGCGCTGCTGATCTCGTTCCCGGTGATCGGTACGTGGCTGAACTGGCTGATGTTCGGCGGGGAGTTCCCGGGCACGGACATCATCCCGCTGCTCTACACCGCGCACATCCTGATCATCCCGGCGATCATCCTGGGTCTGATCGCGGCGCACCTGGCGCTGGTGTGGTACCAGAAGCACACGCAGTTCCCCGGTGTGGGCCGCAAGGAGACCAACGTCGTCGGTGTCCGGATCATGCCGGTGTTCGCGGCGAAGGGCGGTGGTTTCTTCGCCATCGTCGTCGGCGTGATCGCGATCATGGGTGGGGTGTTCCAGATCAACCCGATCTGGAACATCGGCCCGTACAACCCCGCGCAGGTCTCCGCCGGGTCGCAGCCGGACTGGTACATGGGCTGGACCGACGGCCTGGTGCGGATCTGGCCGGCGTGGGAGTTCTACCTGGGCAACTACACGATCCCGGCGCCGTTCCTGCCGTTCATCCTCGGTCTGCCGCTGCTGACCGGCATCGCGGCGGCGTATCCGTGGATCGAGCGCCGGATGACCAAGGACTACGCGCACCACAACCTGCTGCAGCGCCCGCGCGATGTTCCGGTGCGCACGGCGCTGGGCTGGATGGCGATCACGTACTTCATGGTCCTGCTGCTCATGGGTGCGAACGACATCTTCGCCTACCAGTTCGACATCTCGTTGAACCTGACGACGTGGATGGGCCGCATCGGCATGCTGGTGCTGCCGCCGGTGGCGTATTTCGTGGCGTACCGGATCTGCATCGGCCTGCAGCGCGGGGACCGTGAGGTGCTCGAGCACGGTGTGGAGACGGGCATCATCAAGCGCCTGCCGCACGGTGAGTTCATCGAGATCCACCAGCCGCTGGGCCCGGTGGACGACCACGGCCACCCGATCCCGCTGGCCTACCAGGGTGCGTCGGTGCCGAAGAAGATGAACAAGCTCGGCTCGGCCGGTCACCCGGTCGCGGGCAGCACGTTGTCGCCGGACCCGGTCGAGGAGACCGTGGCCCTGCAGAACGCGCGCAGGCACATCCACGCCTCCGAGGGCACCAGCTCCCAGGACGAGGCGAGCGAGCTCGCCGGCAGGCCCTCCGACCCGAAGGCCTGACCTCCAGCTGAACGACCGAAAGGCCCCCGTGAACTTCTCACGGGGGCCTTTCGGTCGTTGGAGGCTCCAACTTGCCGGTTCCTACTGGGCGTCGTCCAGGCCGATGGAGAACGCGGCCTCGTCGTCGCGCTTGGAGTAGCTGCGGAACGCGATGTGCGTGTCGGTGTTCAGCACGCCGGCGACCTTGCTGATCTTGCCGGGCACCAGGGCGGCGAGGTCCTCGTGCTTGCTCACTCGCACCAGCGCGATCAGGTCGACGTCACCGGCGCAGGAGTACACCTCGGTGACTCCGTCGATGTCGGCGATCTCCTGCGCCGCCTCGGGAATGCGTTCGGCGGCGGCCTGGATCAGCACGATGGCGGTGACCACGGCGTCCTCCTCGGGTCTTGGGCTCCGGTGTCTCAAGCACCCGTAGTCTGCCCTACCGGCTGATCAGGGGCGTGAGGACGTCACCGCTCATGACGCGCGGCCGGCGTGCGGACGGACGCAACGCTCGGCACCTCGGACCCGCACACCGAAAACCCGTACGGCGTGGTCCGCCGCCACGGTCTCTGACAGGTCAGTTCCAGTGGTCGTGGATCGGGCGGGCGCTCGCCGCCTGCTCGGCCCACGGGAGCCAGGCCGCGGCGGCGCCGGCGGGGGACGACCACGGCTCGTCCGCGTAGACGAGGCGGGTGCCCGGCTGGTCGAGCCAGCGCAGGACGACACCGGCCTCCTCCGGGGGCGCGCCGCGCAGCGGGCCCGGTGTCGGGACGACCGTCTCGGCCGAGGCGACGAGCGCGTCGACCACCGGCATCGGGCGGGTACCGCGGCGGGCCACCCCGGCGGAGGCGAGGCGGCCGTGGCGGACGACCGCGAACTCCCAGCCGCCCTCGCGGTCCGGTCGTGCGGCCACGAGCTGGGGGAGTGCGGCGAGGGCCGCGAGGCGTTGTGCCCGGTCCAGGGACCTGACCAGTCCCGCCAGGCGGTCGCGGCGGCGGGCGGCCTCCTCGAAGCGTTCGGCCGAGGCCAGGCCGTTCAGCTGGGTGACGAGGGTGCGCAGCGGGTCGGCGCTGCGGCCGACGACCAGGTCGCGCACGGCGATGACGGCGGGGGAGTACTCGTCGACCGTCTGCTTGCCCGCGCAGGGAGCGCGGCAGCGGTCCAGTTCGGCGAGTGCGCACGGGGAGGCCCGCTGGTTCGTGGCCGGGATCTTGATGGTGCACGAGCGCAGCGGCACGGCGTCCAGCAGGGCCTCGGCGACCGCCTCGGCCGCCTTGCGGGTGCGGAACGGGCCCAGCGCGCCGTCCCGCGGGACCTTGACCAGGGAGATCCGGGGGAACGGCTCGTCGGTCAGGGTCAGCCACCAGGCGTGGTGCGGGTTCTTGGAGCGGCGGTTGTAGGCGGGGCGGTGAGCGCGTAAGAGGCGCAGTTCGCGCACTTCCGCCTCCAGTGGGTGGGCGCACTCCACCGCGTCGACGCGGACGGCGAGCGCGACCATCTCCCGCAGCCTGCGGCGGCCCTCGCTCGCCGTGAAGTACTGGCGGACCCGGCGCCGCAGATCGGAGGCCGTGCCGACGTAGAGCACCTCCTCCTTCGGGCCGCGGAAGAGGTAGACGCCCGGCGTGTTGGGCAGGTGGGCGGCCAGCGAGCGCTTGCGGCGCTGCTCCGGTGTCACCTCCGGCAGGTACGCGAGCAGTTCTTCCAGCGAGTGCACGCCCACGTTGCCGACGCGCTCCAGCAGCGCGTGCAGCACCTCGACCGTCGTGCGGGCGTCGGCCAGGGCGCGGTGCGTCGGCTTGGTCTCCGTGTGGAAGAGGTCCGAGAGCGCCGACAGGCGGCACGACGGCGCCTCGTCGCGGCTCAGCACCCGCCGGGCGAGCTTCACCGTGCACACGACCGACGGCTTCGGCCAGCGGTAGCCGTGGCGTTCGCAGGCGGCCTTCATGAAGCCGACGTCGAAGCCCGAGTTGTGCGCGACCAGCACCGCCCCCGCCGCGAACTCGAGGAACGCGGGCAGCACCGTCTTCATGGTCGGCGCGCCCGTCACCATCAGCTGCGTGATCCCGGTCAGCTGCGCCACCATCGGCGGGATGCCGCGCTCCGGGTCCACGAGCGTGGCGAACTCGCCGAGCACCTGGCCCCCGCGCACCTTCACCGCGCCGATCTCGGTGACGGCGTCCTCCTCGTTGCTGCCGCCCGTGGTCTCGAGGTCGAAGACGACGAACGTCGTGTCGCGCAGCGGCGTCCCGAGCTCGTCGAAGGACAGTTGTCCGGTCACGCGGCTGACGTTAGCGACGGGGTCTGACAATTTTCGCCGGCGATCTTCGGGAGTGCCCTGACCTGCGGTTGCTCCATTGGAGTGGAGTTCAGGTGATCTTTTCCAGATCGTTGTTGCCGCCGCGGACACGTCCGTGCGCCGCTCGAGTGCGAGGGCTCTAGCCTGTGGGGGTGTCCGAACCGGTGCCCGAGCACGAGATCGACCAGCCTGCCGCGGAGGCGGGTGAGTCCGCAGGGGAATTCGCAAACGAATCCGCAAACGAATCCACTGTGGACTGGTCGGCGCTGCCGGAACCGTTGCGGGTGAGGCTCGCGGAGCTGGGCGCGGACGCGCTGGGTGAGATGGCCAAGGTCGACGTGCCGCAGCACCTGCGTCCCGTCGCGAAGTTCGCCCCGACGAAACGTGCCCGGCTCGGTGGCTCGCAGGTCGTGGCGGGGCTGCGGGACTCGGCGAACTTCCGCACCGCCGTGGTCGAGTGGCTGCGCAAGAACAGGCCGTCGACGCTCGAGGTGACCTCGCCGGACCCGGTGACGGCGGCCGCCGCGGCGGTGCTGACCGGCGACGACGTGGCACCGCACTACGTGGAGCTGGTGTCGCGGCGGGTTGGCGACGCGACGCTGCGGGCCGAGAGGGACGCGGCCGTCGTGCGCGCCGAACGGCTCGAAGGCGAGTTGGAACGGTTGCGGGCCGAACGCGCCCAGCTCGACGGTGCCGCCGAACGCGTCCGCGCGGAGGCCGAGGTCGAGCTGGAACGCCTGCGCAAGCGGTTGCGCGAGCAGGGCGTGAAGCTGCGCGAGGCCAAGGACGCCGCCGAGGCCGCCGCCGCCGAGGTCGGCAAGATCCAGGAACGCACCGACGACGAGGTCAAGCGCCTGTCCGCCGAGCGCGACCGGGAACGCGAACGCGCCGAGACCGAGCGCGGCAAGGCGCAGCGCGCGATCGCCGACGCCGAGGTGGCGCGCCAGTCCGCGCGCGAGGCCCGGCAGGCCGACGAGGTGCGCCTCGCGTTGCTCGTGGACACCCTCGACGGCGCCGTGACGGGACTGCGCCGCGAACTGGCCCTGGGCGGCAGCGGACCGCGTCCCGCCGATCTCGTGCGGGGTGCCAGCGCCTCGCAGGGGACCGTCGGCCGGGTCGAGGACCCGGCGGCGCTCGACCGGCTGCTGGCGTTGCCCGCGGTGCACCTGGTGGTGGACGGCTACAACGTCACGAAGACCGGTTATCCGGAGCTGTCGCTGTCGGACCAACGCGACCGGCTCGTGCACCAGCTGGCGGTGCTGGCCGCGCGCACGGGCGCCGAGGTGACGTTGGTGTTCGACGGCGCCGGTGTGGTGGCCGTGCCCGCGGCGGCCCCTCGTGGCGTGCGCGTGCTCTTCAGCGATCCCGGTGTTCTGGCCGATGACGTCATCCGTGCCCTGGTCACGGCGGAGCCCGAGGGGCGTCCCGTGGTGGTGGTGACGTCCGATCGCGCGGTCGCCGACTCGGTGCGCCGCCGGGGTGCGCACCCCGTCCCGTCCGCCGTGTTGCTGGCCCGTCTCGGGCGAGTTTGATCACCCGGTAGCCTGACGCCGTCGATCTTGACGGTCTGGTTCTGGCGAAGGGGATCGGCGACCTCATGTCGCGCAACTCCACCCGTGTTCTCGTGGTTCTCCTGATGTTGTTGACGGCCGCTCCCGCTGCTTCGTTAGCGGCACAGCCGGCGGATCCCGCGCGCGCGTACGCGGACCTGACAGCGCAGGCGACGAAGCTCAACGAGGAGGTCCTGCGCGCGCAGGAGGACCTCGACCAGCGCAGGGCCGAGCTCGACCGAGCGACCGCGACGGTGGCGGCGGCGCAGCAGGTCGAACGGCAGGCCAAGCGCGACCGCGACGACTTCCAGGGCCAGGTCGACCTCATCGCCCAGGCGTCGTTCGAGGGCGCCCGGTTCAACCAGCTGTCGGCGCTGCTCGTGGCGGACTCGCAGCAGGACTTCCTGAACCGCCTGGAGATGATGCGGGTCCTGGCCGCGGACAAGGCCGAGTCGCTCGCCCGCCTGTCCGGCGCGGTGGAGAAGGCCCGCCAGGCGCACCAGGTGGCCGAGAACGCGCGCGCCCGCGCCGCGGAGACCACCGCGGCGGCCGAGAAGCTGAAGGGCGAGCTGGACGGCCGCAACCAGGCGTTGCAGGCGCAGATCACCGAGGTGCGGACGGCGCTGACGCGGCTGCCCACCTCCGTCGTGAACCAGCTGCGCGATCCGGGGGACCGCTCGCCGATCAGCACGCCGTCCGGGGTGGCGGGCACCGCGCTGACGTTCGCGCTGGCGCAGCGCGGCGACGAGTACAGGTACGGCGGCACGGGCTTCGACCAGTGGGACTGCGCGGGGCTGACGATGAAGGCGTACGCGGCCGCCGGGATCACGATCCCGCGCACGTCCGGCGGCCAGGCCGGGGTCGGCCGCGTGGTGTCGCGCGACGACGTCCGCGCGGGCGACCTGATCGTCTACTACGCGAGCCGGTCGCACGTCGCCATGGCCGTCGACGGCACGCGGGCCGTGCACGCCTCCACCGAGGGGCAGCCGGTGAAGATCGCGCCCATCGACGCCATCGGGCCCATCGCGGTGATCCGCCGCATCGAGGGCTAGTGGTGTGGCTCAGGACGTTGCCGGTGTATTCGTGGTCAGACGGCGACGGATCCTGCTGAGCGCGGATGCGCCGCCAACGTTCTGTGCCACGCCACTAACGTTGCGCCGGTGAGGCACCTCCGGACGTTGCTGGCGATCACCGTCGCCATGACGTTCCTGCTGGGCGTCACCGTCGCCCTGCGGCCGGTCGAGGCGCCGCCGCTCGTGGCGCCCCGATGCGACGAGAGCGTGCTGACGACGGCGTCGGGCACGGTGACCAGCAGTTCCTGTGACGGTGAGCTGGCGTCACGCGTGTCAGGCCTGCTCGACACGTCCGTCGACGGCGTCGCCGATATATTGGATATCAGCTGGGTGAGGCGCGTCGACGTCGTCGTCCCCGCGTCCGGCAGCGAGTTCGTGACGCTCGTCGGGCCGGCGTTCGCCGACATGGCCGGGGTGGCCATCAGGGACGGCTCCGGGCAGCGCGTCGTCCTCAACCGGGTGCGTGCGGCGGCGTTGTCGGACCTGGAGCTGAAGGTGCTGCTGCGGCACGAGATCACGCACGTCGCGACGCGCGACCTGACGTCGGACTCGGCCCCGCTCTGGCTGGTGGAGGGGTTCGCCGACTGGGTGGCGTTCCACGGCCTGGGGTTGTCGCTGCGGCAGACCGCGCCGTTGCTCACGCCCGAGGTCTCGGCACTGCCGGTCGACTTCGGCGGTGCCGGCCGCGACCTCGCCTACCAGCAGGCGTACTCGGTCGTGGTCTACCTGGAGTCGGGGCTGGGGGAGCGTGGCGTCGTGGACTTCTACCTGCGGTACGCGTCGTCGTCCGCGGTGGACTCCGGCGTCGTCGACGTGGCGGGCTGGCGCGATTTCCTGATCAAGAGCATCGGATAGCGTTGGGTTCGTGCGCCGAACCTTGCTGGTGACCAACGACTTCCCGCCCCGCCCCGGTGGCATCCAGTCCTACCTGCACTCCCTGGCGACACGGCTGCCCCAGGACTCGCTCGTCGTGTACGCGCCGAAGTGGAAGGGCTCGGACGAGTTCGACGCCGAACAGCCGTTCCCCGTGGTGCGGCACCCCACGTCGCTGATGCTGCCGACGCCGGACGTGCTGTCCCGCGCCCGCGACATCGCCCGTGCCGAGTCGTGCGAGGCCGCGTGGTTCGGAGCGGCGGCACCGCTCGCGCTGATGGCGCCGTCGCTCGGGCTCAGCCGCGCGGTGGCGAGCACGCACGGGCACGAGGTCGGCTGGTCGATGCTGCCGGTCGCACGGCAGGCGTTGCGCGCGATCGGGTCCGGTGTGGACGTCGTGACCTACGTCAGCCGCTACACCCGCTCGCGGTTCGCGGCGGCGTTCGGCCCAATGGCGGCGCTCGAACACCTGCCGTCCGGAGTGGACACCGAGCAGTACCGCCCGGACCCGGCCGCGCGCGCCGAGATGCGCCGCCGCTACGGCCTCGGCGACCGGCCCGTGGTCGTGTGCGTGTCCCGCCTCGTGCCGCGCAAGGGCCAGGACGTCCTGATCCGCGCGCTGCCGCTGATCCAGCGGTCGGTGCCGGACGCGGCGCTGCTGATCGTCGGCGGTGGGCCGTACCGGGGAACGCTCGAGAAGCTGGCCGGCGGTTCCCGGGACGTCGTGCTGACCGGCTCCGTGCCGTGGGAGGAACTGCCCGCGCACTACAACGCGGGCGACGTCTTCGCGATGCCCTGCCGCACGCGCGGCCGCGGCCTCGACGTCGAAGGGCTCGGCATCGTCTACCTGGAGGCGTCCGCGACCGGGCTGCCCGTGGTGGCCGGACGGTCCGGCGGCGCTCCTGAGACCGTGCGGGACGGCATCACCGGCAACGTCGTCGACGGCCGCGACGTCGAGAACGTCGCCGAACGCGTCGCGTCGCTGCTCGCCGATCCCGAGATGGCCGCGAAGATGGGACGTGCGGGGCGCGAGTGGGTCAGCGACCACTGGCGCTGGGACCAGCTGGCGCACCGGCTCGAAGGCCTCATCGGCTGATATCCGGTATATCGGCCGGGTCGGCGGACCAGGCTCCCAGGTGGGGCGCTGGGCTCGGTGTCGTCTGCTCGGCGTGCGCGACGGGTGGGCGGCCTCAGGCGAGTTCGCGGGCCCTGTTCTCCAGCGCGCGCAGCCCCAGTTCCGCACCGCGCCGCGCCGCCTGGTCCGCGGTCGACCGGGCGTCGGCGTCGCGGTCCAGGTCGCGCAGCACCACGGCGAGGTCGATGAGCGCCCGGACCTCGCCCGAGGCGTAGCCGATCCGCCGTGCCGTCGTCAGGGCCTGCTCGAACAGGCCCGCGGCGGAGTCGAGGTCGGACAGGGCGCGGCGGGTCTCGCCGAGGGTGAGGCGGACCGACGTCGCCACCTGCTGGTCGCCGCCGTCCGCCACCAGGGACAGGGCCCGCGACGCCAGCGAGAGGGCCTCCAGGGTGTTGCCCGAGGCGAGTTCCAGGGCGGCGAGGTTCTCCAGCGCCTCGGCCTCGCCGGCGGGGACGTTGCCGATCTCCAGGGCCCGTTCGAGGTGGGCGCGGGCCTCGTCCAGGCGTCCCTGCAGGCGCAGCGCCATGCCGAGGTACGTGTGGCTGTCGGCGTTCGGGGCGAGGGCCAGCGCCTGCGAGAAGTGGTCGACGGCGCCGTCGACCTCGCCCAGTTCCACGGCCAGCTGGCCCAGGTTGTAGAGGCCGGTGCTGACGCTGTCCGCCGAGGACGGGCGCAGCATCTCCAGGCAGCGCAGCAGGGCGTCCCGGGCGGCGACCAGGTCGCCCGAGCGGCGGTGCACCAGGCTGAGGTTGTTGAGCACGCCCGCCTCGGCGTCCCTGTCACCGAGCTCCCGGTAGAGCTCGACGGCGTGGTCGTGGTGCTCGACGGAGCGCGCGTACTCGCCCAGGCGCAGGTAGAGGGTGCCGAGGTTCGCGTGCATCGCGGCCTCGGCCGGGCGGTGGGCGGACGCCTGCGCTGCCTGCAGGCCGTGGTGCGCGGTCGCGAGCCACTCGCCCACGTGCTGGCCCATCCAGAGGTAGCCGCGCAGCGCGTCGGCCAGTTGCCAGGCCATCGTGGCCGGGCCGTGCTCGGCGGCGTGCCGGATGGCGGCGATGAGGTTCGGGCGTTCCGCGTCGAGCCACGTCAGGGCCTCGGCCGCGGTCGAGATCCGCGGGGCCGGGCCCGTGGACGACGACGGGAGCCGCACGATCCCGGGGTAGAGCAGCTCGGCGCAGCGCTCGACGCCGCGCAGGTAGTGGTTCAGCAGGGCGGTCCACGCCACCTGCTGCTCGGCCGGGGTGTCCGACTCCTCGCGCAGCGCGGCGGCGTAGCGGACGAGCTCGTCGTGGAACCGGTAGCGGCCCGGCGCCGGGGACACCACCAGCCGCGCGATCGCCAGCACCGCCAGCAGGCCGTCCGCGTCGACGTCGGCCAGCGCGGAGGCGGCCTCGGCGGTGAAGTCCGGTCCCGGCACCACCGACAACAGCCGGAACAGCCGCTGCGGCGCGGGAGGTAGCGCGGCGTACGCGAGCTCGATCGGCGAGCCCGAGATCGTCACGTCGTCCCGTCCGGCCAGGTACGCGGCCGCCACCCGCAACGCGAGCGGCAGGTGCCCGCACCGCTGCGCCAGCTCCCCGTGGTAACCCGGCCCCAGCAGGGTCGACAGCAACGACTCCGACTCGGCCGGCGAGAACACGTCCACCGGCACCGTCCGCGCGCCGTTCAGGGCGATCAGCCCGCGCAGGTCGTCGCGCGACGTCACGAGCACGCGGCAGGACGCCGTCCCCGGCAGCAGCGGACGCACCTGGTCGGGCGCGGAGGCGTTGTCGAGCACCAGCAGCATCCGCCGGCCCGACAGCAACGACCGCAGCATCGTGCTCTGCTCGTCCGCGTCCGGCGGGATCTCGTCCGGCGGCACGCCCAGCGCCCGCAGGAACCTCGACAGCACGTCCACCCCGTCCGCGGGCGCGCCCAGGGCGTAGCCGCGCAGGTCGACGTACAGCTGCCCGTCCGGGAACCGGTCCCGCAGCAGGTGCGCCACGTGCACCGCCAGCGTCGTCTTGCCCACCCCCGGCGGCCCCGCCAGCGTCACGATCGGCACCGACCCCGTGACCAGCCCGGAGATCCGTTCCACGTGCGCGGACCGCCCGGTGAAGTCCGCGATGTCGTCCGGCAGCCGCATCGGTGCCGCGGGCTCCCGCACGACGGCAGCGGGCTTCACCACCGGCGCCGCGAGCTCCGGCGACCCGACCAGGATCGCCTGGTGCAGCGACCGCAGCTCGGCCGAGGGGTCGATGCCCAGCTGCTCGTCCAGGGTCCGGTCGAGCTGCCGGAACGCCTCCAGCGCCTCCGCCTGCCTGCTGCTGCGGTACAGCGCGAGCATCAGCTGCGCCCAGAACCGCTCCCGCAACGGGTGGTCGCGCGTCAGCCCGAACAGCTCCGGCAGCAGGTCCGCGTGGTTGCCCAGCGCCAGCTCGACGTCGACCCGCTGCTCGTGCACCGTCATCAGCAGCTCGGTCAGCCGGGGGGCGTGCTCGGCGTACAACGTCTCGGACGGTACGTCGGACAACACCGGCCCGCGCCACAGCTCCAACGCCTCGGCGAACGCCTTCCGCGCCGTGACCAGGTCAGCCGAGGAGACCGCCGCACGGCCGCGAGCCGCCGCCTCAGCGAACTGATGCGCGTCCACGGCAGACGGATCCACACGCATCCGATAGCCGTCAGCCGCGGTCTGGATCAGCGAGGGGTCGCCCAGAGCCGCACGCAACCGCATGACGTACGTCTGCAACGTGCCACGCGTGCGCGCGGGAGGTGTGTCCCCCCACACGTGCTCGACGAGTTCCGTCACGGGAACGACGCGGTTCGGTCGCAGCAGCAACGCCGCCAGCAACGCTCTGTGCTTGCCCGCTCGCAGTACGACAGCGGCGCCGTCCAGGCGCACCTCCAGCGGGCCGAGCAGCCGGAACTGCGGACCCGAAGCCATTGCCTTCCCCTCGCGCGAGCCGGACGATCCCCGTCTGCCCGACAGCCTATGCGCGCTCTGTCGCCGGGTGACATCGGCGCGTCAGCGATACGTCAGCGCCGTCGGGCAATCTTCTCCACGTCCCGGTCGGGGGGCCGGGGCAACAAACTTCTCGGGTTCTGCGGAGTTCTCCGCGGATCACGATCGCTGGGGGTCGAAAGGCCCAGGAGCTTCGCAGAGCTCCTGGGCCTTTCGCGCTTTCCGCCCGCTACTTCGCGTAGATCGCGTCGATGTCCGCCGAGTAGGTCGTCGCCACGACGGAGCGCTTCAGCTTCAGCGACGGCGTCATCTCGCCGCCCGCCTCGGTGAAGTCGACCGGCAGCACCCGGAACTTGCGGATCGCCTCGGCCTTGGACACCGACTTGTTCGCCTCGTCCACCACGGCCTGGATCTCGGCCAGCAGGTCCGCGTCCTCGATCAGGTCCGGGACCTCGGCCGACGCCGGCTTGCCGTGCGACTCCTTCCACGACGGGAAGAACTCCGGGTCGATCGTGATCAGCGCGCCGATGAACGGCTGCTTGTCGCCGACGACCATGCACTGCGAGATCAGCGGGTGCGCCCGGATGCGGTCCTCGAGCTGCGCGGGGGAGACGTTCTTGCCACCGGCGGTGACGATGATCTCCTTCTTGCGGCCCGTGATCTTGAGGTAGCCGTCGGAGTCGAGCTCGCCGATGTCGCCGGTGTGGAACCAGCCGTCCTCGAGGGCCTCCTTGGTGGCGGCCTCGTTGTTCCAGTAGCCGGTGAAGACGATGTCGCCCTTGATCAGGATCTCGCCGTCCTCGGCGATCCTGACCGACGTGCCGGGCACCGGCAGGCCGACCGTGCCGACCTTCTCCTGGCCGCGGAACGTCACGCACGCCGCCGCCGACGTCTCGGTCAGGCCGTAGCCCTCGTAGACCGGGACGCCCGCACCGCGGAAGAAGTGCGACAGCCGGTCGCCCAGCGGCGCGCCACCGGACACCGCCGCCATCGCGCGGCCACCGAGGGCGGCGCGCAGCTTCGAGAACACCAGCTTGTCGAACACCGCGTGCTTGATCCGCAGGCCGATGCCGGGGCCGCCGTCGTCCAGCGCCTGGCTGTACGCGACGGACGTGGCCTCGGCGGCGTCGAAGATCTTGCCCTTGCCGCCCGCGTGCGCCTTCTGCTTCGCGCCGTTGTAGACCTTCTCGAACACGCGCGGCACCGCGACGACGAACGTCGGCCGGAACTGGCCGAGGTCCTCGACGAGGTTCTTGACGTCGGCCGTGTGGCCCAGCGTCACCCGCGAGTACACGCACGCGAGGTACAGGGCGCGCGCCAGGATGTGCGCGAGGGGCAGGAACAGCAGCAGCGAGTTGCCGGCCGTGAGGATCTCCGGGAACCGCGACAGCGCCGACCGCACCTCGGACAGCAGGTTGCGGTGCGTCAGCGTGCAGCCCTTGGGACGGCCGGTGGTGCCGGACGTGTAGACCAGCGTCGCCGTGTGCTCCGCCTGGACCTGCCCGCGGCGCTCGTGCACCTGCTCGTCGGTGATCTCGGCACCCAGCGCGGTCAGCTCGTCGACCGCCGCGGCCGAGCCCTCGACCTGCCACACGTGGCGCAGCTCGGGCAGCTTGCCGACGACCTCGTCGACCAGCGCGCGGTGCTGCGACGCCTCGACGAACACCGCCTTCGCGCCGGAGTCGGACAGGATCCACTCGATCTGGTCCGCCGACGACGTCTCGTAGATGGGCACCACGACGCCGCCCGCCGCCCAGATGGCGAAGTCGAGCAACGACCACTCGTAGCGCGTCTTGGACACGAGGCCGACCCGGTCGCCGAGCTCCAGACCTGCTGCTACCAGGCCCTTCGCGACGGCCATCACCTGCGCGGCGAAGTCACGCGCGGTGATGTCGACCCAGGTGCCGTCGACCTGCCTGCGGAAGCTGACGGCGTTGCCGAAGCGCTCCGCGTTGGCCCACACCATGTCGGTGAGGTTCTCCTCCGGAGCCACAGCGGCGGTGGCGGGGACGCTGAACTCGCGCACGTCAACCTCCGTACGGTGAAATGTTACTGGTCGGGAAACTTAGCGTGTGATTCCGGCGATACAAAGGTCGGTACGCCCTTCCGTTACCTTTTGTCCTCATGGCCAGCGTGGACGTCGTCGACGAGACTTTCCTCGCGGTACCACCCAGCGTGGTCGCCGCGGCTTTCGCCTCGCCCCCGGCATGGCGGGAGTTCTGGCCCGACCTCGAGCTCGACGTCTACGCGAACCGCGGTGACGAGGGCCTGCGCTGGACCGTCGGCGGGGCGCTCGTCGGCACGATGGAGGTCTGGCTCGAACCCGTCCTCGACGGCACCGTGCTGCACTACTTCCTCCGCGCTGATCCGCCCTCCGGCTCGTTCACGCCGCGCGACGCCCGCCGTGAGGTGCAACGCCGCCAGCTCGACGCGAAGTCGGTCTCGCTGGGGCTCAAGCTGACCCTGGAGGACGGTCGCCCGGCCGGCTGCCCGCCGGCAGGGTGATCTTGCTCGACTTCCGTCTCGCGGAACACCTCCATGCGGCGTCAACTAAGTTGGAACCGTGCGGGTTCACGTGGTTTCCGATGTCCACGGCAACGCCGAGGCGCTGGCGCGCGCCGGTGACGGGGCCGACGCCCTCGTCGTGCTCGGCGACCTGATCGACTTCGTCGACTACCACGACCACTCCAAGGGCATCCTCGGCCGCGTCTTCGGGCCGGAGAAGGTCGGGATCTTCGCCGAACTGCGGCGCGGCACCCGGCGCGCGGACACGGCGAGCTACATCCGGTCGCTGTGGGACGGTCTCGCCGACGCGCGGTCCGTCGTCGAGGAAGCGGTGCTGGAGCAGTACCACGCGCTGTTCAGCGCCATGTCCGCGCCGACGTACGCGACACCGGGCAATGTGGACAGTCCGCAGCTGTGGCCGCGGTTCGCCGGCGACGGGGTGCACGTCCTCGACGGCGAGGCGGCGGAGATCGGCGGGCTCAAGTTCGGCTTCGCGGGAGGCGGGCTCGCGGTACCGGGACTCGTCCGCAACCCCAACGCGCCGTGGTTCCCGTACGTGCGCACGGAGGAGGACATGGCGGACGCGCTGGACCGGATGGGGCAGGTCGACGTGCTGTGCACGCACATCCCGCCGTTGGTCCCGGAACTGACCTACGACGTCGTCGCGCGACGGCCGGAGTGGGGTTCGCGGGCCGCGCTGGACAAGATCCACCGCGAACGTCCGCGCTGGTCGGTGTTCGGGCACGTGCACCAGCCGTTGGCCCGGCGCGTGCGCCTCGGGCACACCGAGTGCGTCAACGTCGGGCACTTCCAGCGCAGCGGCAAGCCTCACGTCCTGAACTGGTAGCCACGCGAGTAACCTCCACGTCTATGGCCGACGAGTCCACTCAGTCCATCGTCATCGACGCTCCGCCAGAGAAGATCATGGCGATCATCTCGGACTTCCCGTCGTACCCGGACTGGGCGAACGGGATGAAAGAGGTCGAGGTCCTCGACACCTCCGACGACGGCCGTGCCCAGCAGGTGCGGTTCGCGATCGACCAGGGCCCCGTCAAGGACGAGTACACCCTGGCCTACGACTGGGCGGCCGACGGCCTGTCGGTCAAGTGGCACCTCGTCAAGGGCACGATGCAGAAGGCGCAGCAGGGCAGCTACGTGCTCGCGCCGTCCGGCACCGGCACCAAGGTCACGTACACGCTGTCGGTGCAGCTGGTGATCCCGATGATCGGGCTGTTCCGCCGCAAGGCCGAGAAGCTGATCCTCGACACCGCGCTCAAGGAGCTCAAGAAGCGCGCGGAGAAGGCGGCTTGAGCCGGGTCCTGCTCTTCACCGGCAAGGGCGGGGTCGGCAAGACGACGCTGTCCGCTGCCACGGCCGCCTCGCTGGCCGCGCACGGGCGCAAGGCGCTCGTGGTCTCCACCGACCCCGCGCACTCGCTGGGCGACGCGCTCGACGTGCGCCTCGGCGCCGAACCGTCCGAAGTGGACGGATCAGGCGGCCTGTTCGCGTGCCAGATCGACCCGCGCGGCCTCGTCGACGAGGCGTGGGGCGAGCTGCGCGGCCACCTGCGGACCGTGCTCGCGGGCGCCGGCGTCGACGAGCTCGACGCCGAGGAGCTCACCGTGCTGCCGGGCGTCGAGGAACTCCTCGCCCTGGCCGAGGTGCGCAGGCTCGCGGCCTCCGGGCCGTGGGAGGTCGTGGTCGTCGACTGCGGGCCGACCGCTGAGACGTTGCGGCTGCTGTCGCTGCCCGAGGCGTTCGCCGGGTACCTCGAACGGCTCTTCCCGACCCACCGGCGGGTGGTGCGCGGCCTGCTCGCGGGCGTCGCGGGCACCGGGACCGTCGAGAAGTGGGACGCGACGGCCGACGCGCTGAGCCGTCTCGCCGAACGGCTGGACGCGCTGCGCTCGATGCTCGCCGACCCGTCGTCGTGCTCGGTGCGGCTGGTGCTGACACCCGAACGGGTCGTCGCCGCCGAGACCCGCCGCACGCTGACCGCGCTGGCGCTGCAGGGCATCCGCGTCGACAGCGTGATCGCCAACCGGCTGGTGCCCTCACCGGGGGCCGCGCGCGGTGCCGCCGCCACCTGGCTGCGCACCCGCCGCCAGGAACAGGACGCGGTGCTCGCCGAGCTGACCGGCATCGGCGAGATCCGCACGGTCGACCACCGCGCGTCGGAACCCGTGGGCGTGACGGCGCTGCTGGAGGTCGCCGACCAGCTCTACGGCGACGCGGACCCGTTGCCGGGCGACGCGGAGGCGGCGTCGATGCTGGAGGTGTCGGGCAGCGGACGCGGGCTCGACGCCCGGTACTCGCTGCGGATCGCGTTGCCGCTGGCCGACGACACGGAGCTCGACCTCGCGCGCGTCGGCGACGACCTCGCGCTGACCGTGGACGGGCGGCGCCGGCTCGTGGCGCTGCCGTCGTTGCTCAGGCGCTGCATCGTCACCGGTGCGGAGATGGACTCGGGTGGCGTGACGGTGGGATTTCGTCCCGACCCGTCGCTGTGGCGATAAATCGGGGCGCTAGGAGCCAGTAGATGACCCAGGACAACACCGGCAAGCTCGCCGAGGAGCTGCGGCTGCTCATCGACACCGCCGCCGAGCGCATGCAGCCGTGGCTGCAGCGCGTGGCCGAGGCGGGCGACGGCGCGCACACGCCCGAGACGTGCGGCTGGTGCCCGTTGTGCAACGGCGTGGCGCTGCTGCGCGGCGACCGCTCCGAGCTGGCCGCGAAGGCCGCCGAGCACGCGGCGGGCCTGGTCGCGGTGCTGCGCGCGGCCCTGCGCGAGCCCGGTGCGCCCCCGGCACCCGCCGCGGAGGAGCCCGCGCAGGACTCCGGCCACGACGCCGGGCAGCGCGTGCAGCACATCAAGGTCGTCAGGAAGACCGACTAGTGCTCACCGTCGGAGTGGACATCGGCGGGACCAGCGTGCGCGCGGGTGTCGTGGACCCGCGCGGCTCGGTCCTCGACACCTCCCGCGCCCCCACCCCCACGAGCGAGCGCGCCCTGGAGGACGCGATCGTCGCCGCCGTCGAGGAGGTGGCGGACCGCCACACCGTGACGGCGGTCGGCCTCGCGGTGGCGGGGTTCATCGCCTCGGACCGCCGCACGGTCCGGTTCGCGCCGCACCTGGCGTGGCGGCAGGTCAACGTCGCCGAGCGCATGAGCGACCGCCTGGGCATGCCGGTGGTGCTGGAGCACGACGCGAACGCCGCCGCCCTGGCCGAACACCGCTTCGGCGCGGCCCGCGGCGCCAAGACCGCCGTGCTGGTCGCCATCGGCACGGGCATCGGCGCCGCGCTGCTGCTCGACGGCGAGGTCTTCCGCGGCGCGCACGGCGTCGCCCCCGAACTGGGCCACCTGCGCGTCGTCCCGGACGGCCGCCCGTGCCCGTGCGGCAAGAACGGCTGCTGGGAGCGCTACTGCAGCGGCACGGCCCTGAGCGCCACGGCCGTCGAACTGCTGGCCAAGCACCCCGGTGTGTCGACCGTCCTCGCCCGCGAGGCCGCGGGCGACTCCCGCGCGGTGACCGGCCGCCGGGTGGCGGGCGCGGCGCGCGACGGCGACCCGCTCGCCAAACGCGCGATGGCCGACCTGGCCCGGTGGCTCGGCGAGGGCCTGGCGCTGGTCGCGGACGTCTACGACCCCGAGGTGATCGTCATCGGGGGAGGGGTGTCGACGTCGGCGCCGCTGTTCCTCGACGACGCCCGCGAGCGCTACGCCTCCGTCGTCACGGGCGCGGGCCACCGGCCGCTGGCCAGGATCCGCACGGCGCAGCTCGGCGACGACGCCGGCATCGTGGGCGCGGCGACCCTGGCCCGCGAGACGGCGGCTCAGCTGACGACGCGCGGCTCCAGGAACCACTCGCGCCGCTCCTAGGGCTACTTCTTGAGCGGGTCGTGACCCCAGTTCATCAGCGAGTAACGCCAGCGGCTGTCCTCGACGTCCCCGCCCGGCCGCTGGGCGAGGTGGCGGTGGACGTAGCCGACGACCTTGCGCATGTGCTTGAGGTCGTCGTCGGTCAGGTCGTCGCGCTTCTTGCGCAGCAACGACACGATGCGCCGGCCCGACGCGTGTCCGGTCGACTCGCCGGACTGCTTGTCGCCGACCTCCTTGGACTCGTCGGTGCCGAGCCACTTCTCCAGCGTGCCGGCGGTCATGTTGACCGCGTCGCCGAAGTCCTTGCGCGTCTGCTCCTGGTCGTCGTCGCTCACGTTGGTCCTCCCGCTCGGGTTGGTTCGTCCGAGTGGGGTACCCCGCGTTCATGACGAAGCACCCCTACAAGCCCGGTGACGAGGTCGAGTGGTCGAGCCACGGTTCGACGACGCACGGCGAGGTCAAGGAGGAGATCACCACGGAGACGGAGGCGGCGGGGCGGAAGGTGAAGGCCTCGAAGGAGGAGCCCCAGTACCGCGTGGAGAGCGCGAAGAGCGGCAGGGACGCGGTCCACAAGCCGGAGGCGCTGCGCAAGACGAAGTGAACGTCCGCGGTGGGCGACGTCGGGGGTTGTTCGCCCACCGCGAACGTCCGGGTCTAGCGGCCCAGCAGGCGCAGGATGCGCGGGCGACGGCGCTTGGCCACGTCCTTCTTGCCGAGGGTCGCCATGGCGCGGGCCATCATCAGGTGCTGCATCTGGTCCATGCCCGACACGGTAAGCATGACCGAATCGTTATCTGAAGGTTTGAGTGGCCGTTATCACGCCGTTACCGGACGGGCCGTGACGTGTCACACCTGGGCGCCGTCGTCCCACCCGGAGTCGGGCGGCGGGGTGTTGCGCATGCGCAGGATCAGCCAGCCGACGCCCGCGCAGAGCGCCACCAGCGACAACGGCGTGCCGACGCTCGAGTGCAGTCCGAAGATGCCGGGCGCGACCAGCAGGAGGATGCCGAGCACGAAGAGACCGAGGGCGGCGAACGTCGAGGCGCGCAGCACGGGGAACGGCGGAGGCTCCGGCGGCACGTAGTGGTCCTCGTCTGCCGGGTCGCGTGGTTCGGGCTCTTCTTCCACGTCAGGGGGGATGTCGTCGGCGACGTCGTCGCGCGCCTTCGCGCCGCCCGGCTCCGTGCCCTCCGGGCTCGCGTCGTCGAGGTCGAGCCAGTCCTTGCCGACCCCGTCCCGCTCGAGACCCGCGACGATCTCGGCAAAGAGCTCGTCGACGTTCTCGGGGCCGTCGGTCGAGTCGCGCCGGGCGTTCATCCAGAGCCTCTCCAAGTGCCGCCACCCTCTGACCCCTCATCGTTGCACGGGCCGGATGTGTTGCGGGTTACGGCAGTCGGCTCAGCGCGCGCGTCACGCACTAACCCGGGATTCGTTGTGTGAGGTGCCGTCGGCTCCGTAGGCTGGATGCCGGGATCAAGGTTCGGTGTCTAGGGAGGCGCTTCCCGCTGTGCTGTACTGGATCATGAAGCACGTCCTCCTGGGACCGATCTTGCGGCTGTTCTTCCAGCCCAAGATCATCGAGGGCGCCGAGAACATCCCCAAGGAGGGCGGGGCGATCCTGGCGAGCAACCACCTCGCCGTCTCCGACTCGTTCTTCCTGCCGCTGATGCTGTCGCGGCGCGTCACCTTCCCGGCCAAGATCGAGTACTTCACCGGCACGGGCCTCAAGGGCAAGCTGCAGAAGTGGTTCTTCTCCGGCGTCGGCCAGGTGCCGATCGACCGGTCCAGCGCCTCAGCCGCGCAGGGGGCGCTCGACACCGGCGTGCGGATCGTGCGCGAGGGCAAGCTGCTCGGCATCTACCCCGAGGGCACGCGCTCGCCCGACGCCCGCCTGTACAAGGGCAAGGTCGGTGTCGCCTGGATCGCGCTGGAGTCCGGCGCGCCGGTCATCCCCGTGGCGATGTTCGGCACGGACAAGGCCAACCCCATCGGCTCCCGCATGTGGAAGCCGCACCCGATCCGCATCAAGATCGGCAAGCCGCTCGACTTCTCCCGCTACGAGGGCCTGTCCGGCGACAGGTTCGTGCTGCGCTCGATCACCGACGAGATCATGTACTCGTTGATGGAGCTCTCCGGCCAGGAGTACGTCGACGTCTACGCGGCCAAGGCCAAGGAGCAGACCGCCGACGTGCCCGAACAGGGCAAGAAGAGCGACCGGGTGCCCGAGACGAAGGTGAGCTGACCGCACCCCTAGGGTGTCGCGGTGCGGTTTTTCTACGACTGTGAGTTCATCGAGGACGGGCTGACCATCGACCTCGTGTCGATCGGCGTGGTCGACGAGGAAGGCCGCGAGTTCTACGCCGTGTCCACCGAGTTCGACCCCGATCGCGCGGGTCCGTGGGTGCGGCAGAACGTCCTCAACCAGCTGCCCTCGCCCGCGGACAAGGCATGGCGCAGCCGCGAGCGCATCCGCGAGGACCTGCTCGACTTCCTCGGCGCCCGCAACGCCGCCCGCGACGAGGTCGAGCTGTGGGCGTGGTTCGCCGCGTACGACCACGTGGCGCTGGCGCAGCTGTGGGGCGCCATGCCGGCGTTGCCGCGCGCCCTGCCGAGGTTCACCCGCGACCTGCGCCAGCGCTGGGACGACGTCGGCCGCCCCAAGCTGCCGGCCCCTCCTGCCGACGTGCACGACGCCCTCGCCGACGCGCGGCACAACCTCGCGCGCTGGAAGGTGATCGAGGAACACCGCAGGAAAATCGGCTTTCCTGTCCGCTGAGTGAGACCCCACGTTGCTGCACCGATACAGCTCGTGAAAGTCTGCGTGACACAGAACACGAGAGATGGGGAAGCAGATGCGCATCGGTGTGCTCACTGGCGGTGGTGACTGCCCCGGTCTGAACGCCGTGATCCGGGCCGTGGTCCGCAAGGGGATCAAGGCGCACGGCTGGGAGATCGTCGGGTTCCGCAACGGGTGGCAGGGCCCGATCGAGAACCTCACCAAGTCGATCGACCTCGCGGACGTCGAGGAGATCCTGACCCGCGGTGGCACGATCCTGGGATCGTCGCGCACGAACCCGTACAAGGTCGAGGGCGGTGTCGACCGCATCCGCGAGACCATCGCGGCGAACAACATCGACGCCATCGTCGCGATCGGCGGCGAGGACACCCTCGGTGTCGCCAAGCGCCTCACCGACGACGGCATCGGCGTCGTGGGTGTGCCGAAGACGATCGACAACGACCTCGGCGCCACGGACTACACGTTCGGCTTCGACACGGCCGTCCACATCGCGACCGAGGCCATCGACCGCCTGCGCACCACGGCCGAGTCGCACCACCGCGCACTCGTCGTCGAGGTCATGGGCCGTCACGCGGGCTGGATCGCGCTGCACTCCGGCCTCGCCGGTGGCGCCAACGTCATCCTCGTCCCGGAGCGCCCGTTCAACGTCGACAAGGTCGTCGAGCACGTCGAGCGCCGCTTCGAGAGCGAGTTCGCACCGATCATCGTCGTCGCCGAGGGCGCGATCCCCGAGGGCGGCGCCGAGGTGCTGCACTCCGGTGAGCGCGACGCCTTCGGCCACGTCCGCCTCGGCGGCGTCGGCCAGTGGCTCGCGGAGGAGATCGCGGACCGCACCGGCAAGGAGTCCCGCGCGGCCGTCCTCGGCCACATCCAGCGCGGTGGCACGCCGACCGCCTACGACCGCGTCCTCGCGACCCGCTTCGGCCTGCACGCCGTCGACGCCGTCGCCGCCGGTGACTTCGGCACGATGGTCGCGCTGCGCGGCACCGACATCGTCCGGGTGAAGCTGTCGGAGGCGACGGCCGAGCTCAAGACGGTTCCGGCGGAGCGCTACGAAGAGGCCGAGGTCTTCTTCGGCGCGTGATGCCCGGGCTGGCCCGCGGGGGTGAGCTCCGGCTCCTGCCTGCGGGCCTGGCGCCTGGGTTCGGCTGCCAGCCGCACGCTGGCAGGCGTCCCTCGGGTCGGCCCACCCCCGATATATCGGATATCGCCTGCGAATGCCGGGTGTCGACGCACCGTCGACGCCCGGCATTCGGCTTGTATACCGGCGGCACACGCACCCCTCCGCGCGCAGTCCCGCTCGCTGGGACTCGCGCTGTGACCGCCCTCTCCCCGGCTGCGATGGTGAATTCACCATCCGTTGAGCAGTTGGAGGAGACCCCGATGAGCGACGTGCGAGTCGTCCTGCCCGAACCGGACGCCGACGAGACCGGTCCGTACACGCACCTCGGCTTCGCGCAGGCCAGGCCTGGCCACGAGGACGAGGTCGAGGCGTTGATCCTGGGCCTGGTCGAGCCGTTGCGCGCGGAGGAGGGCTCGATCGAGTTCCACGTCCACCGCGACCGCGCCGACCGCTCGCGGTTCGTGATCTACGAGGTGTTCCGGTCGAAGCAGGACCTCGAGAAGCACCTCGCCGAGCCGTACGTGCAGGAGTTCGTCCGCGCGGTCCAGCCCCTGGTCACCGGGCCGCTGGTCCAGCAGTTCCTGCGCATGTCGAGCGACCTGCCGGCGGGGAGGTAGCCGTGGGTCTGCTGATCTTCGCCGTCGTCACACTGCTCTTCCTCCTCACCCGCCGCCTGTGGGGACGGCTGACCGGCAACCCGCTGCCGCAGGTCACCGCCCGCCCCGGCGGAGGGTTCCTGGCCGGCCTCGGCAGGTCGCGCACCCGTCCGGAACCGACGGTCGCGCCACCCAGGACCACCGGACCGCGGCTCGCCCGCTACGACTGCGACGTCCTCGTCGTCGGCGCGGGCCCGAGCGGCCTGATGACGGCCGCGCTGCTGGTCCGCCAGGGCGTCAGGGTGTGCGTGGTCGACGCCGGCACCGGGCCGGCCACCGAGTCGCGGGCGTTCGCCGTGCAGGCGCGCACGGTCGAGCTGTTCAGGAGCATCGGGCTCGCGGACGAACTGCTCGCGCGCGGTGTCGTCACCACAGGCATCCGGTTCCACATCAGGGGCAGGCACGTCGGCGGTCTCGACTTCGACCGCGCGAAGGCCGCGACGACGCCGTACCAGTTCATCCTCATGGCGCCGCAGTCCGAAGTGGAGGAGGTGCTGCTCCAGGACCTCGCCCGGCACGGCGTCACGGTCCGGCGCGACACTCGGCTCACCCGGCTGCACCAGACCGAGAACGCGGTCACGGCGTTGGTCGGGGAACGCACGATCACCGCCCAGTACGTCGTGGGCGCGGACGGCGCGCACAGCACCGTGCGGCAGCAGCTCGGGCTCAGCTTCGACGGCGACAAGTACGGCCAGCGCTACCTCCTGGCCGACTGCAGGGTCGAGTGGCCGCTCGACCACGCGCACTTCCGGGTGTTCGTGAACCGCGACCGCATCGGTCTTTTCCTGCCGCTGCACGGCGCCGAGACGTCCCGGGTCATGGTCACCGACTTCGGCGACCCGAAGGCCGAGTTCGACCTCGGCACCCTGCAGACCGAGCTGCGCAAGGCGATGAACCTCGACGTCACCCTCAGCGAGCCGATCTGGACCAGCCGCTACCAGGTCCACCTGCGCGGCGTCGACGACTACCGGCGCGGGCGGGGGTTCCTCGTCGGCGACGCCGCCCACATCCACTCCCCGGCGGGCGGCCAGGGCATGAACACCGGCCTGCACGACGCCGCCAACCTCGCCTGGAAGCTCGCGACGGCGATCAACGAGGACGTCGACCTGCTCGACACCTACTCCGCGGAACGCCACCCGGCGGGTGTGCGGCTGCTGAAGTTCACCGACCGCCTCTACCGGGTCGCGGCGGGACTGCGCGGCTGGAAGGCGTGGTTGCGCGACACCGCGGGCCCGTTCCTCGTCGGCCGGATGTCGGCGGCGCCGATCCCGCACCGCAGGTCGTTCCACCGGCTCTCGCAAATAGGCCTCGGCTACCGGCCCAGCGAGATCAACGTCAACGCGCTGCTGCATTCGCTGGAGGGCCCGCTAGCCGGGCACCGCGTTCCCGACGCCCGGATCAACGACCGGGAGCAGGTGTTCGACCTGCTGCAGGGCTACCGGCTGCACGTGATCGCGTTGTCCCGCAGGCACCTCAGCGCCGACGAGATCACCGTCCACACCGGAGCGCTCCAGGAGCTGGGCGTCGAAAGCCACCTCGTCGCCCGCGTCGAGGCCAGGCCGGACCCCCGCGTGCACCGGGCCGACGACACACAGGTGTTCGACCACTTCGGACTCACCGAGCCGGATTCGCAGGCCCTGTACGTGATCCGGCCGGACGGCCACGTCGCGTGGCGCTGCGACGAGCTGGACTTCGAGGCCTGCCAGCGGTTCCTCGCGACGGTGCGCCGCCCGGCCACCCAGCAGGTCGAAGCGGCATAGCGAAAGGGGCCCGGACGAGTCCGGGCCCCTCGTTCACGCCATCGTGGGCGATATGTCCATGTGCACGCGGTAGTCGACGATCTCGTCGCCGGACAACCAGATCACCGTCACGCAGGGCAGCGCGAGCTGCTTGCCGTCCGGTGCCTCGGTCTCGATGGTGAACCGGCAGAACAGCTGGTCCCCGACCTCGGCGACCTGGTCGACCACGTGCCGCACCCACGGCAACGCCCCTGCCGCACCCGCGGTCGCGGCCACCACGGCGGCGCGGCCGATCAACGGCTCGTTGTTGCCGAAGACGTAGGTGGCGTCCTCGGCGAACCAGGCGCCGAACGCCTCGGCGTCTCCGGCATCCACCGCGGCGCACATCTGCCGCACCATGTCGGTGCGGTCGAAACCAGGCCGCGGGCTCATGGCTTCTTCTGCAGTGAAAGGCCGTGCTGCACCATGATCTCCGCGACCAGCTTCATGTCGCGTGGCCCCGGCGGCAGTTCGGACAACGCCTGGTAGTAGTTCTCGAGCCCCGGCGGCGACACGACCGCGACCACGCGCGTCTCCTCGTCGAACGGGTTGTGGAACATGTGCGGCACCCCGCGCGGCATCAGCAGCGAATCCCCCTGCCCCAGCACGTGTTCCTCGCCGTCCAGCTCGACGACGACCCGGCCCTGCACGCACGTGAAGAGCTCGTCCTCGCGCGAGTGGATGTGGGTGGGCGGCCCGCCCAGGTTCGGCGGCACGACGTACTCGAACAGCGAGTAGGCGCCCTTGGTGTCCGCTCCGGTCAGCCGCGTGTAGATGCCCAGGCCGATCGCGCCGACGTTCGTGCCCTCACCGCTGCGGTAGACGTGATGCTTCTTCACGGGGGTTTCCATGGTCTCCAACCTCATTTCGACTGATCCGGGCGAGGAGCTGGGGAGTGACCCTGCGGTACGCCGAGGGCGCGACCGGGTTGAACCAGTGCGACGCGCGGGTGAGCTTGCTGATCTGCAGGCCGAGGTCCGCGAGCACCTCGTCGGCGTTCTTCAGCGAGAACGGGATGATCTTCGTGCCGCGGCAGTGGTGGGTGTTCGTGGCCTCGTCCATGAACGCGAGCTGCGCCGCCACGTCCGCCCGGCGCGTCTCCGGGTCCGGCAGGGAGAGCGCTCCCGCCAGGTCGGCCGCGATCCACAGCGCCGCCATCTCCGCGTTCAGGGGGCTGAAGAACGACGAGTTGTAGCCGTTGAAGTACAGGCCCGGCACGCCGAGCGGCTGGATCTGCCGGTACAGCGCGAAGTTCCCGCGCTCGTCGAACAACCGCTCCTGCACCGCTTCGGGCAGGAACGGCACGCCCTGCGTGAACCCGGTGGCGCAGACGACCAGGTCGGCGGGCAGCACGGTGCCGTCGGAGAGTTCGGCGCCGCCCGCCTTCAGCCGGGCGATCGTCCGGTCGCGGTGCACGCGGATCTCGCCGGACTCGACGCCCTCGAAGAACCCCTCGGTGGCGAGGCCGATCGCGCCCTTGACGATGTCCTCCATCTGCCCGGACGGCACCAGGTCGTGCTTCGCGAGCCCGAACTGCCTCACCGACACCGTGCCGAGCGAGTTGAGCAGCGAGCGCCGCAGGCCGTTCGCGGGGCCGTGCAGGAACTTCTCGACCCCGCGCAGGAACCGGTAGCGGAACAGCGCCTCGCCCATGCGGGTCAGCAGCAGCATCTTGAAGTTCACGACGCCGGCGATCTTGCGCGGGACCTTCCACAGGAGCTGTCTCGCGATGACGTCGGTGCTCGCGGCGACCCCGCTGATCGGCACCGTCACGTCGCACGCCGACTTGCCGTACCCGACGACGAGCGCGTGCTTGTCCCGCGCCTCCTCGACGTCGAGGAACTCGGTGCCCGCGAGCACCTTCCCGCCGGCCGCCTCGAACTCGTCGCGGCCCGGGAAGTCCGGCACGACCGGTTCGCAGAACACGCCGTTGGCCACGACCACGCGGTCGTAGCGGTACGTCGTGCCGGTGTGCGTGGTCAGCTCCCAGCCGCCACCGGCGGGCACGACGGACGTCACCGTCGTCTCCAGGCGCAGGCACGCGTCGACACCGAAGTGCCACGTGTAGGCCTCCAGGTACGCCTGCACCTGCGCGCCGGTCGGCCACTCCGGCAGGTCCGCCGGCATCGGGAAGTCCGAGAACGAGTACTGGGCCTTCGGGCTCTGCGTGGTGAGACCGGGGTAGCGCCTCGTGCGGCTCCACACACCGCCGACGTCCGGCGTCCGGTCGAACACCTCGACCTCGTGCCCTGCCTGCAACAACACCTTCGCGGTGGTCAGGCCGGCGACACCGGCGCCGATGATCGCGACACGCATCCTGGGCCTCCTCGCTGAGGACGTGACGGACCACACTGTGGAGCGCTGCCGCGGCCGCGACCAACCAGGAGTCCCGGCTAGTGGGACTCCCAGCGCCGGGTGGAGTACGCGCGGGTCGCCGCCGAGGCCGCCATCCGCACGGCCGGGCCGATCCGCTCCGGGCGCACCGCGGCGCTCGGGCCGGTCACCGACAGCGCCGCGGCGACCTCACCACCGGCGTTGAAGATCGGGGCGGCGATGCAGCTGATGCCGACGTTGCCCTCCTCGCGTTCGTAGGCCCAGCCCTGGTCGGGGATCGCGGCGAGCTCCCGGCGCAACGCCGTCGGGCTCGTGGTCGTGCGGGGCGTGCGGCGGTCCAGGCCCGCGGCGATGACCGCGTCCACAGTGGACGCCTCGGAGAACGCCAGCATCGCGCGGCCGAGGGCGGAGCAGTGGGCCGGGATCGTGCCGCCGACCTGGTGCAGCATCGGCATCGGCCGATGACCGGCGATCTTCTCCACGACCAGCACGCGGGTGCCGTCGAGAACGCCGAGCTGGACCGTCACGCGGGCGGCGGCGTACAGGTCCTGGAGGAACGGCAGCACGGCCTCGCGCAGCTCGTGCCGCACGGGCACCAGGCTGGAGAGCTTGAACAGGCCGGTGCTGATCCGGTAGCGGTCGTGCGGCTTGTCGAGCCA
Organism: Lentzea sp. HUAS12; assembly: GCF_024125735.1. Lineage (NCBI taxonomy): Bacteria > Bacillati > Actinomycetota > Actinomycetes > Pseudonocardiales > Pseudonocardiaceae > Lentzea > Lentzea sp. HUAS12. The sequence goes on along the minus strand of NZ_CP099738.1, from coordinate 5,065,979 downwards.
GCCGAGCTCGATCATCCGCGCCGCCGTCCGGTGCACCGTCGAGCGCGGGAGCCCGGATCTGCGCACCAGTTCGGCCAGGCCCAGCTCGCGGTGCGTCACGTCGAAGGCGTCCAGGATCGCCGCCGCGCGTTCGAGTGAACCGCTCGGCTCGGTGGACTGCGAGTCCCGGCCACTGGGACTCATCCTTGGCCAACCATCCGCACACGGCGACTGTAGGAGCTCATGGACGCAAACACCACGCGGGTCGCGCTCGTCGGGGGCGGCGCCGGAGGAATCGGTGCGGCGACGGCCGCGGCGCTCATCGAGAGCGGACATCGGGTGGTGCTTGCAGGACGCACCGAATCCACGCTGAAGGAGACGGGCGCGGCACTCGGCGCGGACCACGTGGTCTGCGACCTGGCCGATCCGGGCGAGGCCGCCGCCGTCGTCGACGAGGTCGTCGACCGGTGCGGGTCGCTCGACGTCCTGGTCGTGAACGCGGGCGGTCCGTCGCCCGGCGGGATCCTCGAGGTCTCGGACGCCCAGTGGCACCGCGACCTCGACCTGCTGCTGCTCGGCCCGCTGGCGTTGCTGAGGGAGGCGTTGCCACCGATGGCGGCGCGCGGGTTCGGGCGGGCCGTGGCGATCACGTCGACGGCCGTGCGGCAGCCGCAGCCCGGTCTCGCGTCGTCCACGGTGCTGCGCGCCGCCGTGACGTCGGCGATGAAGCTCGTATCGCGGCAGTTCGCGGCGAACGGCGTCACGGTCAACTGCGTCGCCCCCGGTGCGACCCTGACGCCCCGGCGGCAGGAGGTGCTGCGGCGCAGGGCCGAGGCGGCGGGCGTGGACTACGACACCGCGGCCGCCGCGGACCTCGGGGACATCCCGGCCCTGCGCGCCGCGGATCCGGGCGAGATCGCCGCCGCGGTGGCGTTCCTGGTTTCACCGCAGGCCTCATACGTCAACGGGACCGTGCTGACCGTCGACGGCGGCCGCACCGAGTTCGCACTCTGAAGGAGAAACGCGTTGGCCACCTCAGGACCCGACTTCGCCATGACCGACTTCCTCGGGGCGCTCACGCACGCCGTGCGGCCGAACGGCGCGCGGCCGCTGGTCGTGCACGACGACGAGCTGGAGACGATCCCGCCGGGCGCCGTGCCGAACCCGACGACGCTGCGGATCGCGGGCAGGCTGCCGACGTCGACGTTCGAGCTGTTCCGCCAGGTGATCCCGCCGGGTGAGAGCTCGGACATGCAACGGCACCACCACGAGACGGTGCACTTCGTGATCTCCGGCGAGGGCCACAGCGAGATCCAGGACGGGGAACCGGAGAAGTACGAGACCGTGTCGTGGACGACCGGCTCGTTCGTCTACACGCCGCCGTGGACGTGGCACCGCCACTACAACGACTCCACCGAGCACCCCGTCGAGTTCCTGACAATCGAGAACTCCCGGCTGCTGGCCCTCTTCGGGCTCGCCCGCAGGCAAAGCGCCGGCCTCGCGACCTTCGACGAGGCCCGCGCCCGCTTCGACACACCTCCCGGGGAGGACCAGTGATTCCCGAGCACGTCAGCATCTGGGGCGAACTGTCGCACGTGGACCACACCGTGCGGCACGTCGACGTCCCGGTGCGCGGCCACACCGTGCGGACCAGGGTCCTGCAGGCCGGTTCCGGCCCGGAACTCGTGCTGCTGCACGGCACCGGCGGCCACCTGGAGGCCTACTCCCGCGACATCGCGGGACTGGCGGAGGACTTCCACGTCACCGCCTACGACATGATCGGCCACGGCTGGTCCGACCTGCCCGACCTGCCGTACACGACCGACGTGCTGGCCGAGCACCTCGTCGGGCTGCTGGACGCGTTGGGCGTCGAGCGCGCGCACCTGTCCGGTGAGTCGCTGGGCGGCTGGGTGGCCGCTTGGGTCGCCGCGCACTTCCCCGAGCGCGTCGACCGTCTCGTGCTGAACACGCCCGGCAACATCGCGAACAAGCCCGAGGTCATGCAGCGCATGCGGGACAGCACCATGGCCGCGGTGCTCGACCCGAGTGAGGAGACCGTGCGGCGGCGGGTGGAGTTCCTGTTCCACCACAAGGAGATGGTCACCGACGAACTGGTGAACCTGCGTCGCCAGGTCTACTCGCGGCCGGGGTTCGCGCAGGCCATCACCAACACGCTGGTGCTGCAGGACCCGGTGGTGCGCAAGGACTTCGCGTGGGACCCGGCGTGGGTCGGCGAGGTCGCGGCGCCGACGTTGCTGCTGTGGACCAGCCACGACCCGACGGGCGGGCTGGACGAGGCCGACCTGCTGCTGAGGTGGCTGCCGGACGCGCGGCTGCACGTCATCGACGACGCCGGGCACTGGCCGCAGTGGGAGAAGGTCTCCGAGTTCCTCGACACGCACCGCACGTGGTTGCTGCACGGAAAGGACCCGTCCTGATGGCCGAGATCATCGGTTTCGCCGGGATGTCGCACAGCCCGTTCGCGACGCTGCTGCCACCGGACGGCGCCGGGCCCGGCTCGGTGTTCCTGCGGGACGCCGACCGGGTGCGCAAGGCCGTGGACGAGCTGGCGCCGGACGCGATCGTCGTGATCGGGCCCGACCACTTCCACGCCAACTTCTACGACGTGATGCCGCCGTTCGTGCTCGGCGTCGAGGAGGCGGTGGGGTTCGGCGACTTCGGCAGCAGCTCGGGCCCGTTGCCGGTGGAGCGGACGCTGGCGTGGTCGGCCCACGGCGGGCTGGCCGGAGCGGGGTTCGACGTGTCGCTGTCGTACTCGCTGACCGTCGACCACGGCATCGTGCAGAGCTACGAGATGATCACCGGCGGCACGACGCTGCCGTTGGTGCCGCTGGTGGTCAACACGGCGGCGCCGCCGCTGCCGTCGCTCGACCGGTGCGTCGGGATGGGCCGGGCGCTGGGGGCGGCGCTGCGGTCCTCGGAGTTCCCCGGACGGGTGCTGGTGGTCGCGTCCGGCGGGCTGTCGCACTGGTTACCGTCCAACGACCCGCGCGACCCCTCCGTGGTGGGGGAGCGGCGCGAGTCGCTGATCCGGGGACGGGCCTACGTCCACGAGTTCGCCGCCGCGCGGGAGCCGCGGGTGAAGGCCATGGGAGGCAACCCGGACGCCCGCGTGAACGCCGCGTGGGACGAGTGGTTCCTCGACCGGCTGGTGGCGGGGGAGGCGGGCGAGGTGGCCTCCCTCGGGCACGAGGCGCTCGAGGACCACGCCGGCAGCGGCGGGCACGAGATCCGCTGCTGGCTCATCGGGCAGGTCGCCGTCGGCCTGCCGCTCGTGTGGACGAGTTACGAGCCCGTGCCCGAGTGGATCACGGGCATGGGCATCGGAACCACGTTCCCCGTATGAGCAGTGCTGTGTGAAGCCGTCTACCGCGTGAGGTCCAGGGCGATGTCGGTGAGCATGTCCTCCTGACCGCCCACCAGGCGCCGGCGTCCCGCCTCCAGCAGGAGCGTGCGGACGTCGGCGCCGGTGCGCCGGGCGGCCGTGTCGGCGTGGCGCAGGAACGAGCCGTAGACGCCCGCGTAGCCCAGGGTGAGGCTCTCGCGGTCGACGCGGACCGGGCGGTCCATCAGCGGGCGGACCAGGTCGTCGGCGGCGTCTTGCAGCGCGAACAGGTCGGCGTTGTGCTGCCACTCCTGGAGGTTCGCGACGGCCACGAACGGCTCGATCGGGCAGTTGCCCGCACCGGCACCCAGTCCGGCCAGGGAGGCGTCGACCCTGGTCGCACCCTCCTCGACGGCGGCGATGGAGTTCGCGACCGCCAGTGAGAGGTTCTCATGGGCGTGAATGCCTATTTCGGTCCGCTCGTCGAGAACGTCCTTGTACGCGCGGATGCGGTCGCGGACGTCCTTCGGCAGCAGGCGGCCGCCGGAGTCCGTCACGTAGACGCAGTTCGCGCCGTAGGACTCCATCAGCTTCGCCTGCCGCGCGAGCTCCTGAGGTTCGGCGAGGTGGCTCATCATCAGGAACCCGGACACGTCCATGCCGAGGTCGCGCGCGCCGGCGATGTGCTGCGCCGAGATGTCGGCCTCGGTGCAGTGCGTGGCGATGCGGACCGACTGCACGCCGAGGCCGTGGGCGCGCTTGAGGTCGTGCAGCGTGCCGATGCCCGGCAGCAGCAGCGTCGTGAGCTTCGCCCCGGTCAACGCCCCGGCGGCGGCCTCGATCCACTCCCAGTCGGTGTGGCTGCCGGGGCCGTAGACGAGCGAACCGCCGCTCAGGCCGTCGCCGTGCGACACCTCGACGGCGTCGACACCCGCGTCGTCCAGCGCCTTCGCGATCTCGGCGACCTTCTTCGGGTCGATGCGGTGCCGCAGGGCGTGCATGCCGTCCCGGAGCGTCACGTCCTGGATGTAGAGCTTCATGCGCGCACCACCGCCTTCGCCATGGTCTCGGCGACCCGGACGGCCGCGCTGGTCATGATGTCGAGGTTGCCGGCGTAGGCGGGCAGGTAGTCGGCCGCGCCCTCGACCTCCAGCAGCACCGTGACCTGGTGCGTCACCGGCTCCTCGGTGAGGGTGGCCGGCTGGTCGACCGGGTCGATCTGCACGTTCTGCTTCAGCCGGTAGCCGGGGACGTACGCGGCGACCCGGGAGATCATCCGCTCGACGGACTCGCGGATCTCCTCGTGCGTCTCGGGGTCCGGTGCGTGCACGAGCGCGAGGACCGTGTCGCGCATGGTGATCGGCGGGTCGGCGGGGTTGAGCACGATGACGGCCTTGCCCCGCTTCGCGCCACCGACGTCCGCGATGGCCTGCGCCGTCGTCTCGGTGAACTCGTCGATGTTCGCCCTGGTGCCGGGCCCCGCGCTGCGCGACGAGATCGAGGCGACGATCTCCGCGTACGGCACGGGCGTGACGGAGTTGATCGCGGCGACGACCGGGATCGTGGCCTGACCGCCGCAGGTGACCATGTTGACGTTCGGGGCGTCGAGGTGCTCGTCGAGGTTGACCGTCGGCACCACCATCGGCCCGATCGCGGCCGGCGTGAGGTCGATGACCTTCTTGCCGTGTGCCGCGAGGACCTCCGCGTGCTTGGCGTGGGCGCCCGCCGAGGTCGCGTCGAACACGATCTCGATCTCGTCGAACCCCGGCAGGGCGACGAGCCCCTCGATGCCGTCCGAGGTCGTCGCGACCCCGAGCCCGCGCGCCTTGGCGAGGCCGTCCGACTCGGGGTCGATGCCGACCAGCGCCGCCACCTCCAGCACGGACGACCGCTTGAGCACCTTGATGACGAGGTCGGTGCCGATGTTGCCCGACCCGATGATCGCGACCTTCACTTACGCCTCCTCGGGAGCGAACGTGGCCCGGACCGTGCCGAGGCCGGTGATGGTCGCCTCGACCTCGTCGCCCGCCTGCACGGGCACCATGGGACCGAGCGCGCCGCTGAGCACGACGTCACCGGCCCTGAGCGGGTCGCCCAGCCGCACGGCGGTCTCGGCGAGCCAGGCGAGGGCGGTCAGCGGATCGCCCATGCAGTCGGCGCCGGCGCCGGTCGAGCGCTCCTCGCCGTTGACCGACAGCACCGCGGACACGTCGCGCGGCGTGACCTCCGACAGCTCCTTCTGCTCGGTGCCGAGCACGTAGAGAGCAGAGGAGGCGTTGTCCGCGACGGTGTCGGCGAACGTGATGTTCCAGTTCTCGATCCGGCTGTCGACGATCTCCAGCGACGCCTGCGCGTACGCGACCGCCGCCGCGACCGTCTGCTCGTCGAACGGGCCTTCGGCCAGGTCGGCCTTCAGCACGAACGCCACCTCGGCCTCGACCTTCGGCTGCAGCAGGCGTTCGGTCGGGACCACGTCGCCGTCCTTGAACGCCATGTCGTCGAGCAGCACCCCGAAGTCAGGCTGGTCAACGCCGAGCTGCCTGCGCACCGCGGGCGCGGTCAGGCCGATCTTGCGGCCGACCGGTTTCGCGCCCGCGGCGACGCGTGCCGCGATGTTGTGCTGCTGCACCGCGTACGCCTCGGCGTCACCGATGACGTCCCGCACCGGCGCACACGTGATCCTGTCTCGCGCGGCCGTGGCCAGGCGCTCCGCCGCAGTCTGGACTTCGTTCATACGGCACATCGTGGCGGTGCTCCCGGTCCGGAGGGGACCTTCGAGTTCCGCTGAGCGGAACCGAATGGCACGATCGGGTGGTGACGGACGTCCCGAACACCCTGCTGGGCAAGGTGATGTCGGTGCTGAACGCGTTCGGCGCCGACGACGACGAGCTCGGCTTCGCCGAACTGGGCAGGCGCACCGGCCTCTCCAAGGCCACGCTGCACCGCCTGCTGGGCGAGTTGGCCGAGGTCCGCCTCCTCGACCGCGGCCGGCGCGGGTACCGCCTGGGCAGCCACCTGTTCCAGCTGGGCATCCGCGCGTCGGTGGAACGCCGCCTGGTCGAGGTCTCCACGCCGTACCTCGAAGACCTCTACGAACGCACCCACGAGACCGTCCACCTGGGACTGCTCGAAGGCCACGAGGTCGTTTACGCCGCCAAGATCGGCGGTCACCGCCAGGCGTCCTCGCCGTCGCGCCTCGGCGGACGCATGCCCCTGCACGCCACCGCGATCGGCAAGGCCCTGCTCGCCCACGCGCCCACGGGGCTGCGGGGTGAGGTGCTGGGTTCCCCGCTGGCCCGCCTCACCCCGCGCACCGCCGTCACGCCCGGGATGCTCCGCCAGCAGCTGACCAAGATCCGGCAGACGGGCGTCGCCTACGAGTTCGAGGAGTCGAGGGTCGGTCTGGCCTGCGTGGCGTCACCGGTGCTGGGCGACGACGGCACCGCGGTGGCGGCGGTCAGCGTCGCGGGACCCACCACGCGGTTCGACCCGCGCACGCACGCGGCGTCGGTGCACGCGGCGGCGACGGGCATCGCGCTCACCCTCGTCCGCCGCGCGAGCCTGACCTCCGGCCACTGATATCCGATATATCAGCTGGCGCGAACGTCGCGCAGGTGGTCAGAAGGCCTTCACGTCGAGGTAGGCGCCGAACGTCCCGAGCCAGTGGTCGGCCATGTAGCCGTGCCCGCCGAACACGTAGCTCCACCCTGCCTCGCGGTGCGCCGCCGAGGCCGTCCGCGCCAGCGACGCGTACCGGTGCCCGTCCGGCAGCGCGTCCGCGACCGCCTCCCAGTTCCAGGCGCGCGACAACGCGAGCCCGGCCAGGTGCGAGCCGTAGGGGTCGCCGGGGTCGTCGACCGGGAACGGCTCGCGCAGCACGCGCCACCGCTCCGCCTCGAGGTCCGGCAGGAAGGCGTCGAACCAGTCGGCGAACGCGGCCGGGTCCAGCGCGCGGCGCATCAGGTCGGCCGTCGTCAGCGCGGGCGACAGGAAGTCGGCGGCGTCCGGCTCGAAACCGCCGTAGCCGGCCTCGTCCCCGTGCCACCGCAGTGCCGCCTCAGCGCACGCGGTGGCCAGTTCGGTGTCGCCGGTCGCCCTGGCGGCGTCGAACACGAGGCTCGTCGCGAACGCGGTGTTGCCGTGCGTGCCGGTGCGGATCGGCAGGCGCGCGACCGAGATCCACTCGAGCCACCGGTCGCGCAGGACCTCGGCGATCGGAGCGACCGACCACGGCAGGTCCGAGGTGCGCAGCTCGGCGTCGAGCAGCAGCAGCCACGCCCACCCGTACGGGCGCTCCCAGTACCGGCCGGCCGGGGAGGCGAAGAACGCCGCCTCGACGGCGCAGTTGTCCGGCGTGACCAGCTTGTCGAGGGCGTTGCGGGCCGTGTCCGCTCCCGTGAGGGAGGGGCGTAGCCGCAGCAGGCGCACGGCGAGCCACGTCTGGTGCACGCACGAGTGCCAGTCGAACGACCCGGCGAACACCGGGTGCAGCACCCGCTGCGGCACGAGCCGGTGGTCCCCGTCGATCACGTGCGTCCAGTGGACCGGGTGGTCGCGCTGGATGTTGTCGATCGCGATGCCCAGCAGCCGGGTCGCGGTGCCGTCATCCAATCGGGTGGCATCCATGGCCCACATCATGCAGTGCGGCATCTCGATTGGGCAGAGGGAGATAGTTGACAAGTAACAGACCTCACTCGGCCGGGGGTAACGCCCGCTACGCCGGATGACGCCTGGTCCGCACCCCTGGAACCGCTGACAGGCCCGGCCCGGTCTCTCAGTGTGGGACAACTAGGATGAGCAGCGTGAACTGGACCGTGGACGTGCCCATCGACACGCTTCCCGAGCTTCCGCCGCTGCCTCCCGAGATGCGCAAGCGCCTGGACGACGCCCTGTCGCGCCCGGCCGCCCAGCAGCCCGAATGGCCCGACGCCGAACAGGTGCGTCGCGTGCGGACCGTGCTCGAGAGCGTGCCGCCGATCACCGTGCCCGCCGAGATCGACCGGCTGCACACGCAACTGGCGCAGGTCGCGAACGGTGAGGCGTTTCTCCTGCAGGGCGGTGACTGCGCGGAGACGTTCGCTGACAACACCGAGCCGCACATCCGCGCGAACATCCGGACCCTGCTGCAGATGGCCGTGGTGCTGACCTACGGCGCGAGCCTTCCCGTGGTGAAGGTCGGCCGCATCGCCGGCCAGTACGCCAAGCCGCGTTCGTCCGGCATCGACGCCCTCGGCCTGCCGTCCTACCGCGGCGACATCATCAACTCCCTGGTCGCGACGCCGGAAGCCCGCGTCGCCGACCCCGGTCGCATGATCCGCGCCTACGCGAACGCCGGCGCGGCCATGAACCTGCTGCGCGCCCTCACCGGCGCGGGTCTCGCCGACCTGCACCGCGTGCACGACTGGAACCGCGACTTCGTGCGCACCTCGCCCGCCGGCGAGCGCTACGAGGCCCTGGCCGGCGAGATCGACCGCGGCCTCAAGTTCATGTCCGCGTGCGGCGTGAACGACCAGTCGCTGCACGGCACGGAGATCTTCGCCTCGCACGAGGCGCTGCTGCTCGACTACGAGCGCGCGCTGCTCCGCCTCGACACGAACGGCGAGGAGCCCCGGCTCTACGACCTGTCGTCGCACTTCCTGTGGATCGGTGAGCGCACCCGTCAGCTCGACGGCGCGCACATCGCGTTCGCCGAGATGTTGGCGAACCCGATCGGTCTCAAGATCGGCCCGACGACGACGCCGGAGATGGCCGTCGAGTACGTCGAGCGCCTCGACCCGCGCAACCAGCCGGGCCGCCTGACGCTCATCTCGCGCATGGGCAACCAGAAGGTGCGCGACGTGCTCCCCGCCATCGTGGAGAAGGTCGAGGCCAGCGGCCACAAGGTCATCTGGCAGTGCGACCCGATGCACGGCAACACGCACGAGTCGTCGACCGGCTACAAGACCCGGCACTTCGACCGCATCGTCGACGAGGTCCAGGGCTTCTTCGAGGTGCACCGCCGTCTCGGCACGCACCCCGGCGGCATCCACATCGAGCTCACGGGTGAGGACGTCACCGAGTGCCTCGGCGGCGCCCAGGAGATCTCGGACGACGACCTCGCCGGCCGCTACGAGACGGCGTGCGACCCGCGTCTGAACACGCAGCAGTCGCTCGAGCTCGCGTTCCTCGTCGCCGAGATGCTGCGCTCCTGACGGGTTCACTGAAGACGAGCTGAAGAACGAAGGGCCCCGCGTCGAGAACGCGGGGCCCTTCGCTTCGAACCGGTCAGAGGCCGACGATGGTGATCTCGGTTCCCCGCCTCACCCGCGTGCGCGGGGGGATCGACTGGTTCACGACGGTCGCGTTGTTGCTCTTGTTGAACTCGACCCTCACCTTCAGACCGGCCCGTTCGAGCTCCTCCTTCGCCTCGCGCACCTTCTTGCGGGAGACGTCGGGCACCTCGACCTCGCTGTTGTTCTGGTAGAAGACCGTGACCTTCTTGTTCTGGGTCGGGTCCAGCACCGTGCCCGCGGGCGGGTCCGTCCGCACCACGCGCGAGTTGCCGTTCTCCGGGGCCTCGTCGCCCCCCGCGTCGACCGGCTCCAGACCGGCGCGCTGCAGTTCGGCGTCCGCCTCGGTCTTCGTCTTGCCGGTGACGTTCGGCACCGGCAGGCGCGGCGGCGGGCCCTTGCTCATGATCAGGGTGACCGGCGAGTCGAGGTTGAGCGCCGTGCCGGGACGCGGGTCGATGCCCACGACCTTGCCGATGGGCACGGTGTCGTGGAACGCGTCCTTCGAGGCGTCCTTGGTGACCTTCAGGCCCGCGGCCTGGATCTCCTTGGTCGCCACGGCCTCGTCGGTACCGGCGGTGATGAACGGCACCACGGGCTTGCCGCGCGACACGACCAGCTTGACCTGCTGGTTCTTGCGCAGCTCCGCGCCGGGACCGGGGTCGGAGCTGATGACCGTGCCGTTGGGGACGTCGTTGGACGGCACCTTCTCGACGAGGCCGGTGAGGTCCGCCTGCGAGAGCAGCACCTGCGCGTTCTGCTCGGACTGCCCCGCCACCGACGGCATCTCCGTGTAGCGGTTGGCGGAGACGTACCAGGTGAACAGCCCGACCGCGACCACCACGACGCCGGCCACGGCGCCCCAGATCGTGTAGAGCCGCTTGCGCCGCTTGCGCTCCTCCTCGAGCTTCTCGGCCTCCGACTTCCGCTTCTGCGCGGGCCGGCGGCGCGGCTGCTCCGGCCGCTGCATCGTGCGCGTCGCCGAGGCCGGGATGCCGGGAGGAGGCGTCGGCGGGCCGGTGCTGATCGTCGTCATCGCCGAGTGGAGCGGCGGCTTCGGCACGACCGGCCTGGTCAGCTCGGCGGCCGACGGGGGAGTGGCGCCGACGGCGACGGGCACCGGTCGCATGATGACCGTCCTGTCGTTCTCGGGCGCCGAACCGGGAACGGGCACCGGCTGCGGCGTGAGGCCCAGCTCCGTGCCCACGCGCTCCAGCTCGGCCAGGAACGCGTCGGCGTTCGCGGGCCGCAGCACCGGGTCGCGCCGCGTGGCCTTGCGCACGAGCGTGTCGAGCGCCAGCGGGACGTCCGCGACCGACGGGACGTCCGAGTTCACGTGCTGGTAGGCCACCGAGATGGGCGTCTCGCCGCGGTAGGGCGCCTGACCGGCCAGCATCTCGTAGAGCACGATCCCGGCCGAGTAGACGTCACTGCGCGCGTCCGCCGTGCCGGTCTCCACCTGTTCGGGTGACAGATAGGCGACGGTGCCGAGGATCTCGCTGTCACTCGTGACACCGTTCCCGCCGATCGCGCGGGCCAGCCCGAAGTCCGCCACCTTGACCTGGCCACCGGGTCCGATCAGCACGTTCTCCGGCTTCACGTCCCGGTGCACGAGCCCGGCGCGGTGAGCCGCGCCCAACGCCGACAACACGGGGCCGAGGATGCTCAACGCGACGGCGGGAGCGAGCTTGCCGCGCTGGTTGAGCAGGTCACGGAGGTTGCCGCCGTCGATCAGCTCCATCACCAGGTACACCTGGTCACCGTCGACGCCCTGGTCGTGCACGGACACCACGGCCGGGTGGTGCAGCTGGGCCGCGGCCCGCGCCTCGCGCTCGAAGCGCGCCACGAACGCGGGGTCCGCGGTCAGGTGAGGATCCATCACCTTGATGGCGACATCGCGATCGAGGCGGGTGTCACGACCTCGATAGACGGTGGACATGCCGCCTCGCGCCAGCACGGCGTCCACCCGGTAGCGCTGCTCCAGCAGTCCACCCATCACGTTCGAAACCGACCTCTCCACAGTGCGAGATGGTAAAGCTCAGGATGACCCGGTTGGCGGAAGGGCGTTCCCAGTTCGGTTATGGCATCGTGACCCCCGTGAGTGCGATTCCTGCCGCTGCGGATGTACTGGCTGCCGACCTGGAGGTTCTTCCTCTCCCCGAGGTGGCCGACCGAATGGGACTTCCGGTCACCCGGGTCCACCAAATGCTGCGCGACGGGCAACTGCTCGCCGAGCGGCGGAACGGCGTCCTCGTCGTTCCCGAGGCGTTCCTCGCCGCCGGAACCGTGGTGAAGGGTCTGCCCGGCACCATCACGGTGCTGCGCGACCAGAACTTCTCCACCGAGGAGATCCTGCGCTGGCTCTTCACGGAGGACGACAGCCTCCCTGGCACTCCGATCGAAGCATTGCGCGGAGACCGTGGGCGCGAGGTAAAGCGACGCGCGCAGGCCATGGGTTTCTGAGACACCGACAGCAGCGGTTCCGGGCGTCTTCGCAGGTGGGAGATGCCCGGAGCCCCGCTGCGCCGAACCACGCCGGGCCGAACCACACCCGGCCGAACCACACCCGGCCGAACCCCAGTGGGCCGAACCTTCGCGCGTCCCTAAAGCGGGGCTCACCTCGACGTCCCCGGTGACGCTTCCGCGGTGACGCCGGGGGTCACATCCGGGGTCACCGCGGGCGTTGCGTTCAGGGCTGACGCCGTGTCGGACCCCGCGACGCTGTGCGTGCCCGCCGCTGCGGTCGGCGCCGCGCCTTCTGGGGCCACCGCCGTGGCCGGTACCGGGTCGGCCTCCGTGTTCAGCGCCGGGCTGACCTCTCGAGTCAGCTCTGTGGCGGTCACCGGGTCGACTCCTGGGCCCACTCCCGGACTCACCGCGGCCCCCACCCCCGGCACCGCCGCTCCACCCACCCCCGGCGTCCTCAGCCGCGCCACGAGGGCCCTGCCGGCGCCCGGCAGCGCCACCGCGAGCCGACGCGCGTTCGGCACCGCCACCCGCCGCCACAACACCTCGCAGCCCACGAGCCCGAGGATGTCGCGATACAACGTGTATGCAGTCCGCACACAGGGCCGCGACGCCGGCGACAGCATCTCGATCCCCGGCTCCGCCGACCGATATATCGCATATGAGTGTGCGACGAGGTCGTCGAGCACCCGTCGCACGCGAGTGTCCGGGCGCTGGTGCGAGCGGCACCACTGCAGGAGGTCGCGGTCGACGCCGTGCGCGCCGAGGACGTCCTGCGGCAGGTAGACGCGACCGCGGTCGAGGTCCTCGCCGACGTCGCGCAGGAAGTTCGTGAGCTGGAACGCCACCCCGAGCCGGGCCGCGTGCGGTGCGGCCTCCTCGCGGGACACCACGGTGCCGAGCACCGGCAGCATCTGCAGGCCGATGACCTCCGCCGAGCCGTGCACGTAGACGCCGAGGGCGTCGAGGTCGGCGTACTCGGTCACGTCGAGGTCCATCCGCATCGACGCGAGGAAGTCGGTGAACAGCGACCCGTCGATGTCGTAGCGGCGCCTCGTGTCCGCCAGTGCGTGCAGGACCGGGTTCGACGGCGGCTTCTCCAGCAGGCGTTCCAGGCGGTCCAGCTCACCCGCGCGGTCGGTCACCCCGGCCGCGTCGACGATCTCGTCGGCCCACCGGGCGAACGCGTAGAGGGCGTGCACCGCGGGCCGCTGATCGGGGCGCAGCAGCGTCGTCGCCAGGAAGAACGTCCTGCCGTACCGCGCGTTGATGCGGCGGCACGCGGCATAGGCGTCGCCCAGGTCCACGGTGCCGTGGCTCATTCGTAGCGGGAGGACAGGCCGAACGGGTCCGGCTTCACCAGCGACCGCGCCGCGAGTGCCGACACCAGCAGCGCGAAGAACAGGTAGCCCCACGAGTACAGCGCCGTGTCGCCGTTCGGGAACGTCACCAGCAGCAGGAACAGCGACGCGATCGTCACCGCGACCAGGCCCGCCGTGCTCCACGCGAACCCGGCGGCGAGCGCCAGCGGCCAGCTGAAGTACCAGGGCAGCGTCGCGGGCGAGAGCAGCGCCACGGCCAGCATCGTCAGCGCGCCGCGGCGGATCGCGTCGCGCACCTCGCCGTCGCGCGACGCCCACCACTGCGTGTACGCGATCCAGATCAGGACCACGGAGCCCAGGGCCCGCGCGACGCCGATGAAGATGCCGCCGTCGACGTAGACGAACCAGTTCACGACCATGCGCACGAAGTCGCCGACCGCGCTCGGCACCGACAGCCAGTTGATGATCATCGACGAGCTGCGCAGCGCCGGGATCCAGCCGAGGTTCACCCCGGCGACGAGCGTGCACACGGCGAACGTCCCGAGGAACGCGACCAGGCCGGGCACCAGCGCCTTGCGGAACTGGGCGCGTTTGTCGCCGTCGAGGCGCGCGGCCCAGATCCACACGAGGAACGGCACGACCACGACCGCCGTCGCCTTCACCGAGAACGCGAGGGCGAGCAGCACGAACCCGAGCACGTGCCTGCGGTCGAGCACCAGCAGCACGCCCGCGGCCATCAGGCCGACCATGAGCAGGTCGTTGTGCGCGCCGCCGATCAGGTGGATCAGGGTCAGCGGGTTCGCCGCGACCAGCCACAGCGCGATCGCCGACTTGCCGCCCAGGTGCCTGCTCAGGCCCGGCAGCGCCCAGCACAACAGCACGAGGCCGCCCGCCAGGGAGAAGCGCATGGCCACGACGCCGAGGATGACGCTCGCGTCCGTGATCCACACGATCGCCTTCGCGACCAGGATGAACAACGGCCCGTACGGCGCCGGCGTGTGCTGCCACACCCAGCTCACGTTCTCGGACAGCGTGCTCTGCAGGACGGCGGGCCCGACCGTGTACGGGTCGTAGCCGCTGAGCGCGAGCTGGCCCTGCGCCAGGTAGCTGTAGATGTCCTTGCTGAACAGCGGTGGCGCGAACAGCAGCGGCAACGTCCAGACCGTCACCGCGACCAGCACCGCGAAGTCGCCGATCTCACCCCACCGCACGAGGCGGCCGAGCCGGATCCACGCCCAGATGACGAGACCCAGGCCCAGGTACAGGACCATGCTCGCCAGGTCGCGGCCGTGGCCGTAGCGCAGCCAGCTCAGCCCGACCTGGGCGAGCAGCGGGTCGCGCTCGAGGATCGCGCCGGCACCCATTCCCCCGAGCGCGATCAGCGCCACGCCCAGCAGACCGAGCATGGTCGTGCGGATGGGGATGGCGTAGGTGTTCGCGCGCACGACTGGTTGAAGCTCCTGTATCGACGCCTCGGAGCTCGTGCGGGGGAGGGACGGAGTTGCTGCCATCGCCCGAACATCGTTGCACAAGGCGCGGAAGCGTCAGCAGGCAACGGGCCACACGGTGACGAGGAGTTAACCAACTCTCAGGAACCGTGAGGGGAGCCGAGTGGAGCAACGGTGAAGATGATCGACTTCAGAAGGTCCGCTTCGTCGAGCTGATCGCGAGGTCGGCGAGCTTGGTGGCGGCCGGCTCGGCCACGGGTGCGGCGTCGAGGGCGGCCAGCGCGCTCTTCGTCAGCTCCTCGATGCGCTCCTCGACGGCGTCGACGGCGCCGACCTTCACGAGCGCCCGCCGGACCTCCTCGACGGTGTCGAGGTCGAGGTCGGGCTTGCCGAGAGCGATATCCAATATATCGGCGCCGTACTGCATGCCCAGCGCGACGAGCAGCGTGCGCTTTCCCTCGGCGAGGTCGTCGCCCGCGGGCTTGCCGGTGACCTCGGGGTCGCCGAACACGCCGAGCAGGTCGTCGCGCAGCTGGAACGCGACGCCGATGTCGGCACCGAACGCGCGCAGCCCGCCGATCAGCTCGGGCGACGCTCCCGCCATCGCCGCGCCCATGTGCAGCGGCCGTTCGACGGTGTACGCGGCGGTCTTGAGCCGGTCGATGCGCACCGCGGCGTCCGGGGACGAGTCGCCCCGCGCCTGCGTGAGCACGTCGAGGTACTGGCCCGCGAGCATTTCGGTGCGCATGTCCCGCCACGGCTCGCTCATCCGGCGCAGCACCTCCGGCGGCAGCCCGGCGGCGAAGAGCATGTCGTCCGCCCACGCCAGCGCGACGTCGCCGATCAGCACGGCCGCCGACATGCCGAACCGCTCCGAGGACCCCAGCCAGCCCTGCTCGCGGTGCCGCGCGCCGAACGCGATGTGCACGGTCGGCCTGCCCCGGCGCACCGACGAGGCGTCCATCAGGTCGTCGTGGATCAGCGCGCACGCCTGGATCAGCTCCAGCGAGCTGACGGCCGTGAGCACCTCGCCCGCGAGCTCGCCGTCGGGGTCGCCCCCGGCCGCGCGCCAGCCCCACCACGCGTAGGTCGGGCGGATGCGCTTGCCGCCGCCCAGCACGAAGTCGGAGAGCGCGTCGACCGCGCTCGCGAAACTCGGGTCCATCGCCTCGCCGGACGCGCGCCGGGAGGCCAGATAAGCGGTCAGCGCTTCGTCGACGTGCTGGGGCAGGGCAACATCGATTGGGTGGTGGGACACCCGTCCATGGTCCGCTGTGTCCGGGGACACCCGCATGTCGGGGCATGCGTTCCACATGGTGAGCCCGTGTCCCACCTGGCGGAAGTACCACTAGGGTTGGTGTCATGACGTCGGTGGTGGAGCGGCTCCAGGGGGAGTCACCCAAGTTCTCGGTGGAGTTCCTGCCACCCCGGGACGCGGAGGACGAGAAGGTCCTGTGGAAGGCCGTCCGCGAACTGGAAGGCCTCGACCCGGCGTTCGTCTCGATCACCTACGGCGCCGGCGGGTCGCGCCGCGACCGCACGATCCGCGCCACCGGCCGGATAGCGCAGGAGACGACGCTGCTCCCCGTCGCGCACCTCACGGCCGTCGAGCACTCCGTGGCCGAGCTGCGCAACGTCATCGGCTGGTACGCGGCGATCGGCGTGCGGAACATCCTCGCGCTGCGAGGCGACCCTCCCGGCGACCCGATGGGCGAGTGGGTCGCGCACCCCGAGGGCCTGTCCTACGCCGACGAACTCGTCGCGCTGGTCCGCGAGCTCGGCGACTTCTGCGTGGGCGTGGCGGCGTTCCCGTACGGGCACCCGCGCTCCACCGACCTCGACACCGACCTGAAGTACCTGCTGCGCAAGCTCAACGCGGGCGCGGACTACGCGGTGGCCCAGCTGTTCCACGCGCCGGAGCCGTTCCTGCGGATGCGCGACCGGGTGGCGGCGGCGGGCTGTTCGGCGGCGATCCTGCCGGGGATCATGCCGATGCTGTCGCCGCGCGGCCTCGCCAAGATCGTGGAGCTGTCCGGTGCCGACCTGCCGCTCGACGTGTCGCGCCGGCTGGAGCCGTACGCCGACGACGTCGCGGGGTTCCGGGCGACCGGCATCGACATCGCGACCGAGATGTGCCAGCGCCTGCTCGACGAGGGCGTTCCCGCGCTGCACTTCTACACGATGAACAGGGCGAAGGCGACGCGCGAGGTGCTGGGGCGCCTGGGTCTGGTCACCCGCGCCTGAGCGAGGGCCTTAAGCGAGCGCCCTAAGCAAGCGCCCTAAGCAAGCGCACTGCGCTTGTGCGCGATGAGGGCGAGCACGACCACGATCAGCGCGGCACCGCCGGTGAGGCCCGCGACCAGCAGCGCCCAGCCGAAGAACGACTGGGAGTTCTCACCCGCGTACTGCACTGTGGCCTGCAGCATCGACGCCTGGCCGGGCTTCGGAGACCACGCGATCGTGTTGTTCTCCTCCTCGCGGCCGTTGGTGTTCACGATCTTGCCGGGGAAGCTGACCTTGACCTGGATGTCCGCGCGTTCCACGGGCACCTGGGTCAGGTCGACCGACCCCGACAGCGTGACAAGATCACCCGACCGGCGGAAGTTGAGGCTGTAGCGGCTGTTCGACGAGCTCGTCGCCGTCGACAGAGTCCGCATCTCGTCGAACGTCAGGCCGTTGAAGAACAGCTGCGTGCCCGCGTACTGCTCCACCCGGTACTCCTTGGTGGTGACGCGGCTCTCGAGCTCCGGCGGCACCTTGAGCTGCGGGCCGGGGTCGTTGTCCTGCGTCGGCGGTGTCGCCGCGACGATCTCACCCGAGATGCGGTCGTCCTCCGAGACGGCCATGGCGGCGTACACGCGAACGCAACCACTCAGCGAAAACAGGGTGAGCAGCAAGAAGACCGGCAGCAGAAGTGCCCGGGAACGACGCACGGCCGACATCCTGCCAGCACGGCCCGAACGACGCAGGTCCCCTCCGAAGGTCGTGAGCTTGACTAACTACCTTTTGGCGTCGAGAGGCGCGAGGTAGCGTCACGGAACATGGCATCCGTGCACGACATCAGCAACAAGTTCGTCCGCGACCTCGTGGCGCTGGACCCCATCACCGCCACCAGTCTCGGCTTCTCGGGATCCGACGACCAGCTGACGGACCTCTCCCCGGAAGGACACGCGGCGCGCGACGAACTCGCCGTCCGCGCACTCGCCGACGTCACCGGCGCGCAGCCCGCGGATGCCTCGGAAGAGGCCGCCCGCGCCGTCTTCCTCGAACGGGTGGGCCTCGAGCACGAGATGTACGAGGCGGGTGTGACCGAGTCCTCGCTGAACGTCATCGCGAGCCCGATCCAGTCGGTGCGCGACATCTTCGACCAGATGCCGACCGACACGCCGGAGCAGTGGGCCACGATCGGCCGCCGCCTCGCCGCCGTGCCCGCCGCTCTGGACGGTCTGCGCGCCTCTCTCTCGCACGCCGCCTCACGCGGCAACGTCTCAGCGCTGCGTCAGGTCACCAAGGTCGCCAAGCAGTGCGACACGTTCGCCACGACGTTCTTCGGCCCGTTCGTCGCGTCCGCCGACGTCGACGGTTCCGTGCGTTCCTCTCTCGACGCCGGTGCCTCCGCCGCTTCCGCCGCGTACGCGGACTTCGCTTCGTTCCTGCGCACGGAACTCGCCCCCAAGGCACCGGAGAAGGACGCGGTCGGCGAGGAGCGCTACCGCCTCGGCTCCCGCTACTTCACGGGGTCGAAGCTCGACCTGGCCGAGGCCTACGCGTGGGGCTGGGAGGAGTTCCTCGGCATCGAGGCCGAGATGAAGGAGGTCGCGGCACGGCTGAAGCCGGGCGCCTCGCTGGCGGAGACCGCGGCGTTCCTCGACGAGAACCCGCGCTACCAGGTGCACGGCCAGGACGGCCTGCAGGCGTGGATGCAGGAGCTGTCCGACAAGGCCCTGCTCGACCTGCGCGACGTGCACTTCGACCTGCCGGACGCGCTCATGGACCTCGAGTGCAGGATCGCCCCGCCCGGCGGTTCCGTCGGCGCCTACTACACGCAGCCGACCGCGGACTTCTCCCGCCCCGGCCGCATGTGGTGGTCGATCGCCGAGGGCAAGTCGGTGTTCCCGACCTGGCGCGAGACCTCGACGGTCTACCACGAGGGCGTGCCGGGCCACCACCTCCAGTGCGCGACGGCCGTGTACCAGTCGGCGACCTTGAACGACTTCCAGCGCCTCCTGTGCTGGGTGTCGGGCCACGGCGAGGGCTGGGCGCTCTACGCGGAACGCCTCATGCGCGAGCTCGGCTACCTCGACGACGACGCCGACCTGCTCGGCATGCTCGACGCGCACCTGTTCCGCGCGGCCCGCGTCATCATCGACATCGGCATGCACCTGGAGCTGGAGATCCCGGCCGGCACCGGCTTCCACCCCGGCGAGCGCTGGACCCCCGAGCTCGGCCTCGAGTTCATGCTGACCCGCACGCTGCAGGAGCCCGCCGCCTCCCGCGACGAGCTCGACCGCTACCTCGGCTGGCCGGGACAGGCGCCCTCGTACAAGCTCGGCGAGCGCCTGTGGCTCGCGGCGCGCGAGGACGCGCGGGCCCGCAAGGGCGCCGACTTCGACCTCAAGCGCTTCCACAAGGAGGCCCTGGAGATGGGCGCGATGGGCCTCGACACCCTGCGCGAGCGACTGGCCGCGCTCTGACCCTCGGCCGATATATCGGATATCAGTGGCGTGGCCGCTCTCGGGCGGTCACGCCGGATCGGCCCACCGGACGCGCACGCGGTTCGTGATCGGCTCCGGGTCGTCGGTGCGCACGAACTCGAGCCACGGCCCGGGCTCGGGGCGGACCGAGGCGAACCCGTCACCGCTGCGCGCCACCGGGTGCCCGGTCGCCTCGGCGGACGCCAGCGGGTCGCGCGAGTCGACGACGACGGCGGCGATCACGCCGGGGTACTCGGGCCGGGGTTCGAGGACGCAGAACTCGTTGCCCTGCGGATCGCGCAGCACCACCCACGGCACGTCGGCCTGACCGACGTCGGCGTGTTCGGCGCCGAGCTTGAGCGCCCGCGCGACGATGTCCGCCTGGTGCTCGGGCGAGGTCGAGGCCAGGTCGATGTGGATCCAGTTCTTCTCGATCTTCGGCGCGTCGCTCCACACGAACGTCAGCTCGATCTCGTCGCCCGCGAACTCGGACCAGAACGCGGCCAGCGCCGGGGGATCTGCCGACTCGAACGTGATTTCCACGCGTGCGAGGGTACTGTCTCGCGCGTGGCGAAGCTGGTGCTCGGACCGCTCCTCAGATATGTCGACGACACGTCCGCGACGTTGTGGGTCGAAACGGACGCCTCGTGCGAGGTGAAGATCGCCGGCAGCACGGCGCGCACTTTCCAGGCGGGCAACCAGCACTACGCGCTCGTCCGGCTCGAGGGTCTGGGTCCCCGCACCGAGTACGACGTCGAACTCGACGGCGAGAAGGTCTGGCCGGAACCCGGCAGCGAGTTCCCGAAACCGGTCATCCGCACGGGCCAGGTCCGCCGGATCGCCTTCGGGTCGTGCCGCGCCGCCCCGGACCAGCCGCTCGGCCCGGACGCGCTGGACGCGTTCGCGCAACGGCTCATGGCCGTCCCGGAGGAGGAGTGGCCGCAGGCGATGATCCTGCTGGGGGACCAGGTCTACGCCGACGAGCCCACCGACTCCACGAAGCAGTGGCTGCGCGACCGCCGCAAGGACACCGACGAACCCGACGGCGAGGTCGTCCACTTCGGTGAGTACGCCCGCCTCTACCACGAGACCTGGGGCGACCCGGAGATCCGCTGGCTGCTGTCGGTGGTGCCGACCGCGATGATCTTCGACGACCACGACGTGCGCGACGACTGGAACACCTCCGCGGCGTGGCGCGCGCAGATGGCGGAGAAGCCGTGGTGGCGCGACAGGATCCGCGGCGCCATCTCGTCGTACTGGGTCTACCAGCACCTGGGCAACCTCAGTCCGGCCGAGCTCGCCAAGAACTCCTTGTACGCCAAGGTGAAGGCCCAGGGCACGGACGTGCTGCCGATGCTGCTGGAGTTCGCCGAGGCGGCCGACAGGGAGACCGAGGGCCGCAAGTCGACGTGGTGGAGCTTCCGCCGCGAGTTCGGCCGCATCCGGCTGCTCATGGTCGACACGCGCTCCGGCCGCATCCTCGAAGAGGGCAAGCGGCAGATGATCAACGACGACGAGTTCGACTGGATCGAGCAGAACGTCGACCAGGCCGACGAGTACGACCACCTGCTGATCGGCTCGTCGCTGCCGTGGCTGATGCCGCACGCGCTCAGCCACTTCCAGTCCCTCAACGAGATCGGCGCGAACAAGCCGGGCTGGCAGGGCAAGGCGGCCGAGGGCATCAGGCAGGCCGTCGACCTGGAGCACTGGCCCGCGTTCCGCGAGTCGTTCGACCGGCTCTCGCGCATGATCGAGAAGGCCGGCAACAACGGCGCCGCGACGGTGTGCGTGCTGTCCGGCGACGTCCACCACAGCTACGTCGCCGAGGCCGAGTTCCCCAGTCCCACCAAGGCGGTGGTCGCGCAGCTCGTGTGCTCGCCCATCCACAACGAGGCGCCGAAGGTGCTGCGGCCGGCGTTCCGGTTCTCGTGGTCGCGCGTGGCGTCGAAGATCTTCCGCCGCCTGGCCACGTGGGCCGGTGTCCCGCAAGACCTGGTGCACTGGCGCAAGACCAGCGGCCCGCACTTCGGGAACTCGATCGCGCTGCTGGACGTCGACGGCCGCCTCGCCCGCTACCGGTTGCTGTCGGCGACGGGCGAGGAGACCGCGTCCGTCCTACTTGGTCGCGAGACGGAGTAGCGCCCACAGCTGCGCGATCGCGTCGTCGTCGCCGTAGGTCGTGACCATGCGGTCGGGCAGCCGTCCCCACAGCCAGCGGTACATCGTCATCGGGCTCGCCGACACCTGCGCGTCGGCGGCGTGCGCGTCCTCCGGGTCGACCACGCGCCACGCCGACGCGCCCTGCGGGCCGCACCGCGTGAGCCACAGGTGGTCCTCGACCTGGATGGCGACGAGGCTGTCCCGCGACCCGCGCACCCCGAGCACGTCGAGCTTGTGCCCCAGCCACAACGTGAGCACCTCGTCGACGCCGTCGACCGCGACCTCGTCGTCGACGGCACCGACGTCCATGCCCGCGGCGCCCTGCACGTCCATGCGGTGCACCGTCGTCTCGTGCGCCAGCCGTCGCCGCCAGAACCCGAAGTCCTGCCGGTCGGGCCACCACGTCGCGCACGGCTCGTCCTCCCCGTGCGCCTCGAGTTCGGCGATCACGGCCTCCGCGCCCGACCGCATGAACTCGAGCGGATCCTCTTCCGGCGCCGGGTAGTCGCGCCACTCCCCGGCCTCGGGCTCGCGGCCGAGCCTGATCCAGGCCAGTGCGCCGCGATAGCCGCCGCCGACGTGCCTCACGGTCTCCCCGAGGTTCAGCCCGGGGCAGGCGGGCACGCCCTTGTGCGGCGGCTGGCCGATCGCGGACATGGCGAGCAGATCCGCCTCACGGCGCAACACGTCGAGCAGGTTCACCGCCTCGCCTCGCTCATCACGCGATCGACGAGCGTCACGAACAGATGGGTCTGACGCACCAGATCGTCAGCCGTGCGCGCGTTGACGTGCCTGGTGATCCCCGCGAGCACGGCGGCCCGCGTGGACGACCACGACGCGAAGAAAGCGGCCCACTCGCTCATCTCGGGCGCGATCGCGCCGAGCAGCACCCAGGCGCTGGTCGGCCTCGACCGCCCGCGATGGGGCCGTCCGCGCAGGGCGAGCACCGCGGCGGCGGCGCGCAACGCGGCCAGGTAGGCGGTCGCGAACCGCTCCGACGGCTCGGGCGTGCGCTCCGACTCGGCGAGCGAGTCGCGGGCCTGCCGGAGCAGGGCGAGCGCGGACGCGGGTGGCAGCGGAATCGGGATGGGGACGGGGAAGGCTGCCGGATTCGAAAGATCGGCTGTCATCTCGGCCTCCTCGTGGCGTCGGTGAACGACGTCACCGCCGAGGGGAAGCCGGCGGCTCTCGGAGGTGGGGTGCTTCCCCCACCCCACCTCCGAGGCATGGTGAGACTCGAACACATGTTCGAGTCTCCATCAGCGTAGCTCCCAGCCGATGGATTCCTCAACCCGCCCCACCACGTGGGCGTGAGTCGTGGTCTGATGGAGACGTGAGCTCGCTCGAACACCCCGGAATCCGCAAGGTAGCGGAAGCCCTCCCGGCCGCCACCGCCGCACGCATCGTCGTGCTGCCGGACGCCGTGCGGACCGCGGCGGCCGCGGCGCAGGCGGTGGGCGTGCAGGTCGGCGCGATCGCGAACAGCCTGGTCTTCGCCGCCGTGCGCGACGGAGAGGCGGCCCCGCTGCTCGTCCTGACGTCGGGCGCGCACCGCGCGGACACGTCGCTGATCGCCGGGCTGGTGGGCGCGGACGCGGTCAAGCGCGCCGACCCCGAGTTCGTCCGCGAGCACACGGGCCAGGTCATCGGCGGTGTGTCCCCGGTCGGGCACCCGGCGCCGATCGAGACCGTGGTGGACGAGTCGCTGTCCGGCTACGACGAGATCTGGGCGGCCGCGGGCCACCCGCACGCCGTGTACCCCACGACCTTCGCGGACCTGGTGGCGCTGACGGGCGGACGCGTCGCGGCGGTGGCGTCATGACGGCCTCGCCGCGCCTGGAGCGCATCGTCGAGATGACGGCCGCGGAGCTGAACGAGCGGCTGGGCGAGGCGCTCGCGCTGTACGTGACGGCGATGAACTACCCGCCCGCCACCGTCGAGCAGCGCGCGCCGATGTGGCTCGCGCACATGATGCGCGAGGACTGGCGCTGCGTTGTCGCGCTGGGGGAGCAGGACGAGCTCGTCGGCATCGGCTACGGCTACCGCGGCGCGGCCGGCCAGTGGTGGCACGAACAGGTGCGGCGCGGCCTGATGCAGGTGTCGCCGCCCGCTGTCGTCGACGAATGGCTCACCGACTACTTCGAGCTGACCGAACTGCA
The DNA here is from genome assembly GCF_024125735.1 of Lentzea sp. HUAS12. Taxonomy (NCBI): domain Bacteria; kingdom Bacillati; phylum Actinomycetota; class Actinomycetes; order Pseudonocardiales; family Pseudonocardiaceae; genus Lentzea; species Lentzea sp. HUAS12. The sequence goes on along the minus strand of NZ_CP099738.1, from coordinate 5,042,136 downwards.
CGTGCTGCCGCGCGCTCAGGGCCGCGGCCTCGGCGAGGACCTGCTCCGCAGGCTCATGGAGGGCGTGCCGTCCTCCCGCGTGCTGCTGTCCACCCCCGAAGGCCCGAGCAAGGCGTGGAAGCTCTACCGCCGCGTCGGCTTCCTGGACGTGCTGCGGCACTACCAGTTCACCGGCGACCCGCGCCCGTTCGCGGTCCTCGGCCGAACGCTGCCGATCACCTAGGCCTCCCGGCTTTTCCGGCCTGCTCGACGTCGTCGAGCAGGCCGTTTTCGTGCGCGGACGTCTCATCGTCGCTCGGCGAGGGGTTGCGATCACCTGACCCCGTCCCTACGCTCACCAATATGCAATATATTGGATATGGGTCACTGAAGGAGCGGGCGGCGGCCGAGATCCGGTCAGCGATCGTGCGCGGTGACCTCGAGCCGGGCACGCCCATCAAGGACGTCGAGCTGGCGGAGCGGCTCGGCCTGTCCCGCACCCCGGTGCGCGAGGCGCTCGCGACGCTGACCGACGAAGGCCTGGTCGAGACCAAGCCGCACGCCTACACCCGTGTCACCGCGCTGGAAGCCGAACCCGTGCGCGACGCACTCGTCGTCGTGCAGTCCATGCACGCCCTCGCCGCCGGCATCGCGGTGCCGAGGATGTCGGACGAGGACATCGCCGCGATGCGCACCGCGAACAAGGCCTTCAAGAAGGCGCTCGACGCCGACGACGCCGTCGCCGCGCTGGCCGCCGACGACGAGTTCCACGCGGTGGCCGTCCGCCGCTGCGGCAACTTCGCGATCGCCGCGACCATCGACCGCTTCACCCCGCTGGTGCGCAGGGCCGAGCACAGCCGGTTCTCCTCACCGAACGCCCGCCACTCCGTCACCCAGCACCAGCAGATCATCGAGGCGTGCGAGAAGGGCGACGCCGCGCTCGTCACCACGCTGGTCGACGAGAACTGGAGCACCCTGGAAGAGGAACTGTGACCAGATTCCCGCTGCTCTTCGGGCCGTCGCCGGTCCACCGCCTCGACCGCCTCACCGCACACCTCGGCGGCGCCGCGGTCTGGGCCAAGCGCGAAGACTGCAACTCCGGCCTCGCCTACGGCGGCAACAAGACCCGCAAGCTCGAGTACCTCGTCGCCGACGCGCTGGCCACCGGCTGCGACACGCTCGTGTCGATCGGTGGCATCCAGTCCAACCACACCCGCCAGGTAGCGGCCGCCGCGGCCCGCGCCGGCCTCAAGGCCGTGCTGGTGCAGGAGAGCTGGGTCGACTGGGCCGACGTGGGCAGCGACCGCGTCGGCAACATCCTGCTCAGCCGCATGATGGGAGCCGACGTCCGCCTGGTGGACGCCGAGTTCGGCATCGGCGTCAAACCGGCCTGGGAACAGGCGATCGAGGAGGTCCGCGCCGCCGGCGGCAAGCCCTACCCGATCCCCGCCGGAGCCTCCGACCACCCGCTCGGCGGCATGGGCTTCGCGAACTGGGCGGACGAGGTCCGCCAGCAGGAGGCGCAGCTCGGCGTCTTCTTCGACACGATCGTCGTCTGCTCGGTCACCGGCAGCACCCAGGCGGGCATGGTCGCGGGCTTCGCGAACGACACCGGCCGCCGCGTGCTGGGCATCGACGCCTCCGCCAAGCCCGCCGAGACCCTCGCCCAGATCACCCGCATCGCGCACAACACCGCCAAGCTGCGCGAGGTCACGGTGTCCGAAGAGGACATCCTCCTCGACGACCGCTTCCACGCCGGCACCTACGGCATCGCCGACGACTCCACAGTGGACGCCATGCGCCTGGGTGCGAGCCTCGAGGGCATGATCACCGACCCGGTGTACGAGGGGAAGTCGCTGGCGGGGCTCATCCACCTCGTGTCGTCGGGGGAGATCGGTCGCGACTCCACGGTGTTGTACGCGCACCTGGGCGGGCAGCCGGCTCTGAACGCCTACAGCTCGCTGTTCCCGCGGTAGTTCGGGGAGGGGACCGCGCGGGGCTCGATTGGGGGGGCGACGCGGGTGATGCGGATGACGCGGGTGACGTTGTGGGCGGGAGCGTTGCCCTGGGCCGGACCGAGCCGAGCGGGCCGGGCGAGCCGGCTGAGCTGGGCGAGCCGGGCCGGGCGCGTGGCGGTTCGGGCGTGACCGGCGAATTGTCGCGCCGGGCGAGGAGCGCGAGAGCAACGGTTGGGGGCGAGAGGAGCACGCCAAGTCCATCGAGGCCGGAGGTGTGCGAGCCCCGCCCACCCCGCCCAACCCAGCCCCGGCCCAGCTCGCCGGGCCTGCCGCGGCCAGCCGGGTCAGGCCTGGTCCGGCACGTCCAGTCCGGCCCGGCCGGCTCGTCCAGCCAGCCGCCCGGCCTGCCAAGCTCGGCTCGACCAGCCCGGCCCGGCCGGCTCGTCCAGCCAGCCGCCCGGCCTGCCAAGCTCGGCTCGACCAGCCCGGCCCGGCGGAGGCTTGGGTCAGGCCCGCAGGCGCAGGCCCTTCGGGGTTGCGCGGAAGCCCGCCTCCTGCAGGACCGTGGCCAGGTGCGAGGTCAGCGCCACCTCGCCGTCGGCCCGCTGGACCGCTAGCTGGCCCAGCCAGCCGTCGCGGACTGCTCGGCTCAGGGCGTTCGCGGCCGTGCGGAGGGTCGGGTCGTCGTCGGTGAACGAGAGGAGGGACTTGCCTCCTCGTTCCACGTACAGGGCGGGCATGCCGTCCACCAGGACGGCCAGCGCGCCTGCCTTGCGGGCCGGCCTGTGCTTGCCTTCGCCGAGCGGGTCCGGCCACGCCAGGGCGGCGCCGTAGGGCTGGGCCGGGTCGGCCGCGGCCAGGACCACCGCGGTCTGGTCGGCCTGGGACTGCTGGCCCGGTGGGCGGGACAGCGCCCTCAGGCGGTCGACCGCGCCCCGGGCCGCGAACTGGGCGGCGCCCAGGCCTTCCACGACGTAGCCGCGGATGACCTGGCCCGACTCCTCCATGGCCCGCAGCACCTTGTAGACGCCGCTGAAGCCGCCCGTCACGCGCTCGGTGTCGAGGGCGCCCCTGGTGAGGACGCCGTGGCGTTCCAGGAAGGCCTCGGCCCGCGCGTGGGCTCGGCGGGTCGGGCTTTCGGCCGGGGTCACCGCGAGCGACCAGCGGCCGGCGGCGGTGGGCGGGCCCGTGCGGGAAGGCATGTCCGGGCGGGAGCGCAGGCGGGCGTAGCGGCCTCGGGGGGCGGCTCGGCGGGGCTTGTGGGCGGCGCCGCCGCCCGACACGAGGGCTCGCAGCGGCGACAGCGTGTCGTTCGTGACCAGGCCCGCCCAGACGAGGTCCCACAGCGTGCCGACGACCTCGGCGTCGGTGCACGTCACGGACGCCGACGCCCGGTCGACCACCTGGCGGAAGAACAACGCCCCGCCGGACAACGCCTCCAGGACCGCCGTGTGCAGCGGTGACTCCGGGATCGACTCCGGCACCAGGTCCGGCAGCAGCAGGTCGGCCACGTCGGTCGGGGCGAGCGCGATCCAGCCGTCGCCGCCCGCCAGCGCGCCGCAGCCCGTCCACGTCACCTCGCCGGACGCCGTCAGCTCGTCCAGCAGCGCCGGGTAGTAGCCCGGCAACCTCGACGGCAGCAGCAGCGACTCCAGCGCGCTGGCCGGAAGTGGTGCGCCGGCGAGCTGTTCCACCACCGAGAACACGTCGTCGAGCGTCGGCGCCGCGCGCAACCGGCGGCCCAGCCCGTGCCACTGCGGCAGGAACCTGCCCAGCGCGGCCGGTTCGACCGGCTCCACCTCGGACCGCAGCCGCGCCAGCGACGCCCGGCGCAGGCGGCGCAGCACGTCCGCGTCGCAGTACTCGGTGTGCGTGCCGCCGGGGCGGAGTTCGCCGCGCGCCAACCGGCCTGTGGCCGCCATGCGTTCGAGCACGCCCGTCACCACGGCCACGCCCAGGCCGAAGCGCGCGGCGGGTTCCGAGGCGGGGAACGGACCGTGCGTGCGGGCGTAACGGCTCAGCAGCTCGCCCAGCGGATCCGCCACCGGTTCGGTGAACGCCTCCGGCACGCCGACCGGGAGGGCGACACCGAGCGCGTCGCGGACCTTGCCCGCGTCCTCGATCGAGATCGTGCGTTCCTCGCCGGCGATCCGGACCCGGATGACCCGGCGCTGCGCCAGCAGCTCGTCCAGCCACTCGCGGGGCACGCCGCGTTCGAGCGCCTCCGCGTCCGACAGATCTCCGAGGAACCGCAACAGGTCCGCGGCGTCCTCGGCGTGACGCGGGCGGCGGTCCTCGGAGAGGCGCTGCAGGCTCTGCTCGACCTCGGCGACGACCTCCGGGTCGAGCAGCTCGCGGATCGCCTCCGAGCCGAGCAGCTCCGCGAGCAGCGTCGAGTCGAGCGACAGCGCCGCCGCCCGCCGTTCCGCCAGCGGGGCGTCCGCCTCGTAGAGGAACATGCCGACGTACCCGAACAGCAGGCTGCGGGCGAACGGCGACGGCGACGGCGTCTCGACCTCGACCACGCGCACCTTGCGCGCGCGGACGTCCGACATCAGCTCCTTCAGGCCCGGCACGTCGTAGACGTCCTGAAGGCACTCGCGCATCGCCTCCAGGACCACCGGGAAGCTCTCGTACTTCGCGGCGACCGACAGCAGCTGCGCCGACCGCTGACGCTGCTGCCACAACGGGGTGCGCCGCTTCGGATCACGCCGGGGCAGCAGCAGCGACCGGGCCGCGCACTCGCGGAACCGGGCCGCGAACAACGCCGAACCGCCCACCTCCGCGACCACGATCTGCTCGACCTCGTCGGGGTCGAGCAGCACGTCCTCCGCGCCCGCCGTCACCTCCGCGCCCTCGTAGTCCAGCGCGTCGGGCAGCCGCAGCACGATGCCGTCGTCGGAGTGCGCGGCCTGCACCTCCACACCGCGCTTCTCGCGCAGCCGGGCCGCGATCGCCAACGCCCACGGCGCGTTCACCTGGGCGCCGAACGGGGAGTGCACGACGAGCCGCCAGTCGCCCAGCTCGTCGCGGAACCGTTCCACCAGAACGGTCCTGTCGTTCGGCACGTGCCGGGTGGCCTCCCGCTGCTCGCCCAGGTACGCCAGGAGGTTGTCCGTCGCCCACTCGTCGAGTCCGGCCGACACCGCCCGTTCGCGCGCGGCCGAATCCTCCATCGTGGACACTTCGCGCAGGAACTTCCCCATCGCACGGCCGAGTTCCAGCGGACGGCCGGGGGCGTCGCCCTTCCAGAACGGCATCCGCGCGGGCTGCCCCGGCGCGGGCACCACGATCACCCGGTCGTGCGTGATGTCCTCGACCCGCCACGACGACGTGCCCAGCAGGAACGTGTCGCCGACCCGCGACTCGTAGACCATCTCCTCGTCGAGCTCGCCGACGCGCGAGCCCGGACCGTTCTCCGACGGCGGCGTCATGACGGTGTACATCCCCCGGTCGGGGATCGTGCCGCCGGACGTGACCGCCAGCCGCTGCGAACCAGGACGGCCGCGCAGCTCGGAGTTGACCCTGTCCCAGGTGATCCGCGGCCGCAGCTCGCCGAACTCCTCGGACGGGTACCGGCCGGACAGCATGTCCAGCACCGCGTTCAGCGCCGAGTCGGGCAGCCCCGCGAACGGTGCCGCCCGCCGCACGAGCGCCGTCAGCTCCTCGACCGTCCACGTCTCCATCGCCACCATCGCGACGACGTGCTGCGCCAGCACGTCGAGCGGGTTGCGCGGGAACCGCACGGCCTCGATCGCGCCGTCCCGCATCCGCTCCGCCACCACCGCGCACGACACCAGGTCGCCGCGGAACTTCGGGAACATCACGCCCCGCGACACCGCGCCCACCTGGTGCCCGGCGCGGCCGACGCGCTGCAGCCCGGACGCGACCGACGGCGGCGCCTCCACCTGCACCACCAGGTCGACCGAGCCCATGTCGATGCCGAGCTCCAGCGACGACGTGGCCACGACGCAGGGCAGGCGCCCCGACTTCAGGTCCTCCTCGACGGAGGTGCGCTGTTCACGTGACATCGAGCCGTGGTGCGCACGGGCGACGGACGCGGTCTTCTGCACCGTCATCCCCGACTGGCCGATCGCCTCGGCGGGGAACGACTCCAGCTCTGAAGCCTCTTCCGCGAGCTCGTTCAGGCGCGCGGTCAGCCGTTCGGCGAGCCGCCGCGAGTTCGCGAAGACGATCGTGGACCGGTGCGCCCGCACCAGTTCCAGTACGCGCGCCTCGACCGACGGCCAGATCGACGTGCGCTGCTCCGCGCCCGCGGCGGAGCCCGACACCTCGCCGGTCGGCTGGCCGAGCTGCGCCATGTCCTCGACCGGCACCTCGACCTCGACCTCGATGACCTTCGGGGTCTTCGGCTGCACGACCGACACCGGCCGCCCGCCGGCCAGGAACGTGCTGATCTCCTCGACCGGCCGCACCGTCGCCGACAACCCGATCCGCTGAGCCGGCCTGTCCAGCAGCGAATCCAGCCTTTCGAGTGACAACGCCAGGTGCGCGCCGCGCTTGGTGCCCGCCACCGCGTGCACCTCGTCGACGATCACCGTCTCGACGCCGCGCAGCGACTCCCGCGCCGACGACGTCAGCAGCAGGAACAACGACTCCGGGGTCGTCACCAGCACGTCGGGGGGCGTGCGCCCGAACGCCCTGCGTTCCTCCGGGGACGTGTCGCCCGTCCTCATACCGACCGCGATCGACGGCTCCGCGAGCCCCAGCCGCTGCGAGGCCTGCCGGATGCCGGTCAACGGCGCGCGCAGGTTGCGCTCGACGTCCACCGCCAGGGCTTTCAGCGGCGAGACGTACAGCACCCGGCAGCGCCGCTTCGGCTCCTCCGGCACGGAGGACGACGCCAGCCTGTCGAGCGCCCACAGGAACGCGGCCAGCGTCTTGCCCGAGCCCGTCGGGGCGATGACCAGCGCGTGCTCGCCCGCCGCCGCGGCCGCCCACGCCCCGGTCTGGGCCTGCGTGGGCGCGGCGAAGGCCCCGGCGAACCACTGCCTGGTCGCCGGTGAGAATGCCTCCATCACGTCCATGGCGACCATCATGACGCCGGGGTCCGACAATTTCTGATTACGCAGGTCCGAGCACCCGCCGAAGCCCGCTGTGGCACGATCACCGGGTACGTCCTTCGAGGGGAGCACGGTGCGCGTCCTGTCCGTCGACCTGGGCACCGCCAACACGGTTGCGGTGCTGTCCGACCACGGTGTGGTGGATGTGGACGGGGGGCCGACGATGCCCTCGTCCGTCTACCTCGACGAGGACGGCTCCCTGCGCGTCGGCAGGGAGGCGGAGCGGCGTTCGCGCCAGGACCCGTCGCGCTACGAGGCGAACCCCAAGCGCCACATCGACAAGGCGACGATCAGGCTCGGCGAGCAGAACCTGCCGACCAACGACGCGCTCGCGGCCATCTACGCGCGCGTCATGGAGGCCGTGACGGCGCTGCTGAAGGGCGAGCACCTCGACGAGATCCGCCTGACGCACCCGGCCGAATGGGGCCCGAGCAGGCGCAACAAGCTGCTGTCCTCGGCCAGGCTCGCGGGCATGACCGGCGAGCTCGTGCCCGTGCCCGAGGCCATCGCGGTGGCCTCGCTCGGCGGCGGCCGCCCCCTCGCCGTCTACGACTTCGGCGCCGACACGTTCGACGTCTCCGTGCTCGACTCCGAGCACCGCATCCTCGCCGACGGCAGCCTCAGCGACGTCGGCGGCCTCGACATCGACCAGGCGCTGCTGGAGCACATCGGCCGCATGGTCTCGCACAAGGACCCGGCCGGCTGGCAGCGGCTGCTGCGCCCCACCACCGTCGACGATCACCGCGCGCGCCTCGGCCTGCGCGAGGAGCTGCGGCTCGCGAAGGAGGACCTCTCCGAGCTGCCCCAGGTCGAGGTGCTGATGCCGGAGCCGTTCGAGAAGGTCGTCATCACCCGCGCCGAGCTGGAGGCCCTGGTCAGGCCGAGCCTGATCCGCAGCACCGAGGTGCTCATCTCCACGGTCCGCAAGGCCGGTGTCACGCCCGAGCACGTCTACCTCGTCGGCGGCTCCTGCCGGATGCCGCTGGTCGCGCAGGTGATCGCGGAGAAGGTCGGCATCGTCCCGACCAACCCCGACCACCCGGAGACGATCGTCGCGTCCGGCGCGCAGGTCGTGGACCGCGCGACGATCACGCTCAAGCCCGAGGACGACAAGCCCAAGTTCGTCGAGCCGCCCACGGTCGTGACCGCGCCGGTCAGCCCCGCCGTGAGCGGCCCGCACCCGGTCAACCCGAACGTCAGCGGCCCGAACCCGGTGATCAGCGGCTCCTACCCGAGCGGGTCGTACCCCAGCGGTTCCTACCCGAGCGGGTCCTACCCGAGCGGCGCGTACTCGGGCAGCGGCACCTACCCGGTGAACCCGAACGTCAGCGGCAGCTACCCGACGAACTTCCCGCAGCAGAAGGCGCCGAAGAAGGACAACAGGAAGGTCCTCGTCGGCGCCGGCGCGGCGGTCCTCGTGGTCGCGGGCATCATCGGCGCGGTCGTCGCGCTGTCCGGTCCCGGCCTGCCCAGCGCCGACGAGTGCAAGGACGACACCTCGCAGGACGGCCAGGGCTTCACGAAGTGCCTGCGCCAGCTCGCGGGCACCGTGCCGGACGGCGGCGGCTGCGAGAAGGCCGACTCCGCGCAGATCACCGGCATGGAGGAGATCAAGGGCACCGTCGTGAGCTGCACGATCCGCGACGGCTACGCGGTGCAGTACATCCTCACCGACAGCGTCACCGGTGCCGAGAACAACGCCGACGCCATCGCGAAGTCGTTCCAGACCGACCGCGTCGAAGCCGACTGGACCGGCAACGGCCTGCAGGGCGCCTACCGCGTGGCCACCTCCAGCGGCACCGGCGTGCTGGTGTTCACGGCCAAGGACCGCCCCATGTTCGGCATCCTCACCAAGACCGCCGAGGAGAACGCGGACGAGCTCAAGGCCGACGAAATGGCCGATTTCTTCGAGAAGTCCGTGCAACCGGGTGAGTAACCGCCCCTGATGGACCTGTCGGCGCGCCGCCGGACCGTGCCACGATCGTGATCATGGTGACCGTCGCGCCGCAGGTCGAACGCGTGCAGCGCAAGGTCGTCCGCGTCCTGACCGGCACCCAGGTGCTCGGGTCGGCGGCCGTGACGATCGGCCTCGCGTTCAGCACGCTGATCGCCGCCTCCCTGTCCGGGTCCGAGGCCGTCGGCGGGCTCGCGCAGACCGCGGCCGTCGCCGGTGCCGCGCTGCTCGCCCTGCCCGGTGCCCGCCTCGCCCAGCGCGGTGGACGGCGTCCCGCGCTCGTCCTCGGCTACGGCATGGGCGGGCTCGGCGCACTGGTCGCCGCCGTCGCCGTGGGGCTCGGCCTGTGGCAGCTGCTGCTGGTGGGGCTGCTCCTGTTCGGAGGGGCCTCCAGCGCGAACTACGCGGCCCGTTATGCCGCAACGGACCTGGCGCATCCTCACCGCCGTGCGCGTGAACTCTCGCGCGTGGTGTGGGCGGCCATGATCGGCGCCGTCATCGGTCCCAACCTCGCCGACCCCGCCGGGCGGGTGGCAGGCTCCCTCGGCCTGCCGGCGGACGCGGGGCCGTTCCTGCTGGCGGCCGTCGTGCTCGGCGCCGCGGTGCTGGTGATCCAGTTCGGGCTGCGGCCGGACCCGCTGGTCGTCGTGAAGAGCACACGACCGGTTGAACCTGCGCACTGCGCGGGCGGCTCGAGCGCGGCCCCCGGTGGCCTGAAGGTCTGGGGAACGCTCGGGCCGATGGCCAGGCTTGCACTCGTTGGTGTGACGTTGTGCCACACGGCGATGGTCGGGCTGATGTCGATGACGCCCGTGCACATGAACCACTCGGGGTCGTCGTTGCGCGTGGTCGGCGTGGTGATCAGCCTGCACGTAGCCGCGATGTACGCCGCGAGCCCGTTGTTCGGGTGGATGGCGGACCGGCTGGGCCGCGTGCCGGTGCTCGCGCTCGGCGCGTCGCTCGTGGTGGCGGCGTCCGGGGTCGCGGGGATGGCGCCCTCGCACGCCGCCCCGCAGCTCGCCGTGGGACTGGCGCTGCTCGGGTTCGGCTGGTCGGCCGGGCTGGTCGCCGGGTCCGCGCTGCTGACGGAGTCCGTGCCGGTGGACGACCGGCCCGCCGCGCAGGGACTCTCCGACCTGGTGATGAACGTCGGTGGTGCGGTCGGGGGAGCGGTGTCCGGGATCGTCGTCACGGCGTGGTCCTACGCGGCGCTCGGGCTGATCGTCGGGTTCACCGCGCTGCCGTTGCTCGTGGTGTGCCTCTTCGCGTCCCTGCGAAAGCCGGTTCGTTAGGGTCGTTCGGTGCGCATCACCATGTTCCGCAAACTCATGGCGGGGGAGTTCGGCCAGCTCAGGGCCGAGATGATCGCCCACGACCACGTGCTGTCGTCGCTCGGCGGCCGCACCGCCGACCAGGCCCTGGAGGCCGGGATCGGCGCCAAGGAGGTCTGGGTCGCGGTCTGCGACGCCTTCGAAGTTCCCGAGAACCGCCGCTGAGATGGCGGTTCGGAGTGTCACGTGTGCTCGAACACGTGTTCGGCTACAGTGGCCGCGACCCCCGGCTTCGCAGAATTGTCAGACCCCGCCAGTAGCGTCAGGTCCAACATGACGAAGCAACGGCAGACGACAAAAGGTGGACCCAAGATGGCACCCGCAGCACCCGACCGGGACAAAGCGCTCGAGCTGGCCCTGGCGCAGATCGACAAGCAGTTCGGCAAGGGCTCCGTGATGCGCCTCGGCGAGGAGGGCCGTGCCCCGATCGAGGTGATCCCGACCGGCGCGATCGCGCTGGACGTGGCGCTCGGCATCGGCGGTCTGCCGAGGGGTCGCGTCGTCGAGATCTACGGTCCTGAGTCCTCCGGTAAGACCACCGTCGCCCTGCACGCCGTCGCGAACGCCCAGAAGGCCGGCGGCATCGCCGCGTTCATCGACGCGGAGCACGCCCTCGACCCGGAGTACGCGAAGAAGCTGGGCGTCGACACCGACGCGCTGCTGGTGTCGCAGCCCGACACCGGTGAGCAGGCGCTGGAGATCGCGGACATGCTGGTCCGCTCCGGAGCGCTCGACATCCTGGTCATCGACTCGGTCGCCGCCCTCGTGCCGCGCGCCGAGATCGAGGGCGAGATGGGCGACAACCACGTGGGTCTGCAGGCCCGCCTCATGAGCCAGGCGCTGCGCAAGATCACCGGTGCGCTCAACGCGTCCGGCACGACCGCGATCTTCATCAACCAGCTGCGCGAGAAGATCGGCGTGATGTTCGGCTCCCCGGAGACCACGACCGGTGGTAAGGCGCTGAAGTTCTACGCCTCCGTGCGCCTGGACGTGCGCCGCATCGAGACCCTGAAGGACGGCGGCGAGCCCGTCGGCAACCGCACCAGGGTCAAGGTCGTGAAGAACAAGGTCGCGCCGCCGTTCAAGCAGGCCGAGTTCGACATCCTCTACGGCAAGGGCGTCAGCCGCGAGGGCTCGCTCATCGACATGGGCGTCGACCAGGGCATCCTGCGCAAGTCCGGTGCCTGGTACACCTACGAGGGCGACCAGCTGGGCCAGGGCAAGGAGAACGCCCGCAAGTTCCTGCTGGACAACCCGGACATCGCGAACGAGATCGAGAAGCGCATCAAGGACAAGCTCGGCATCGGCGCCACCCTCGACGCCGAAGAGGCGGCTCCCGCCGCGCCGGTCGAGTTCTAAGAGGTAGTGGGGTTTGGACGAGGCTGAGGAGCAGCGCAAGGCGCGGGACATCTGCTACGCGCTGCTCACCGCTCGGGCCCGCTCACGGCAGGAGCTGCACGACGCCCTGCTGCGCAAGGGGATCAGCGCCGGTGCCGCCGAGGTCGTGCTCGGCAAGTTCGACCGCGCCGGCCTGATCGACGACGCGCAGTTCGCCGAGATGTGGGTGCGTTCCCGGCACACGTACAACGGTCTGGGCCGCCGTGCCCTGGCCATGGAACTGCGCCGCAAGGGCGTGGCGGACGAGGTGGTGGCCGAGGCCGTCGCCGCGGTCGACGGCGAGGCCGAGGAAGAGCGCGCCCGCGAGCTCGTCCGCAAACGCCTGCGCACCCTGTCCGGCGTGGACGAGACGACGAAGATCCGTCGGCTCGTGGGTGCGTTGGCGCGCAAGGGTTATGCGGAAGGTCTCGCCTACCGCGTGGTGCGCGACGAACTGCGCAACGAGGGAGCCGAGGCGTCGGCACTGGACGAGCCCTGGTCGTAGACCGGGGCCGGCCGGTTCGCCGTGCCGCACTCGATCACGCCGCCCGGCCGGGTCGTGCCGAGTAGCCTGAATCGCGTGAGCACTACTCCCGATGCGCCGTCCGCCGTGACCCCCACGGTCTCGGACCTGCTCTGCTTCGACCTCTACACGACGTCGCGGGCGGTCACCGGCTTCTACCGCCCGATCCTCGACAAGGCGGGCATCACCTATCCGCAGTTCCTGGTGATGTTGCTGCTGTGGGAGCGGGACTCGCGGCCGATCCGGGAGCTCGTGCGCGAGCTCGACCTGGAGTACAGCACCCTCTCGCCGCTGATCAAGCGGCTGGAGAAGGGTGGTCTGCTGGTGCGCGTGACGCACCCCGACGACGAGCGGTCCGTGCTCGTGCAGCTCACCGACAAGGGCCGTGACCTGCGGTGGATCGGCGCTGAGATGTTCAACCAGCTCGGCGCGGCACTGGGCATGACGCTGGAGGAGATCGCCATCCTCCGCAAGGCGCTGCAGCGGGTGAAGCACGGGGCCGAGCGCGAGGCGTGACGCCTGGGCAAGGCCGCCAGATGGAGTGACCGGCCCCCGGAGACCCTTGGTGCGGCTGACGCGAAGGAGCGATCGGCGGCGTCGCCTCCCGGCGCCGACCAGTGGCCTGAAACACATCGCGTGCGAGGTAACTCGTCGGGTAACTTACATCGTGCACGACCTAATCGAACGCGATGCACCACCGCCACGGTGCCCGATGAGAGAGTGAGAGACCAATGCGAGTTCGCAAGGTGTTCGCGGTTCTGGGGACGCTGCTGGCGCTGGCCGCCGTTGTCCCGTCCGGCGCGGGTGCCGCGGAGAACGCCGAGAAGAAGGGCGCCAAGAAGCCGACCGTCGTGCTGGTGCACGGCGCGTTCGCGGACGGGTCCAGCTGGAACGGTGTCGTCGAGCGCTTGCAGCGCAAGGGATATCCGGTGGTGGCGGTCGCGAATCCGCTCAGGTCCGTCACCGGTGACGCGAACTACCTCAAGCAGGTGCTGGCCACGATCGAGGGCCCGATCGTCCTCGCCGGACACTCCTACGGCGGCATGGTCCAGTCGCAGGCGGCGCTCGGCAACCCGAACGTGAAGGCGCTCGTCTACGTCGCGGCGTTCGCGCCGGAGAAGGGCGAGAGCGCTCTCGAACTGTCGAACAAGCTGCCCGGCAGCACCCTCGGTGAGGCGGTGCGGCCCATCGCCCTCGGCGACGGCACCACCGACCTCGTGATCGCGCAGGACAAGTACTGGCAGCAGTTCGCGGCGGACGTGTCCCGCGAGGACGCGACCCTGGCGGCGGCGACCCAGCGCCCGATCAACGACACCGCGCTGAACGAGAAGGCAGGCGAGCCCGCCTGGAAGACCATCCCGTCGTACTTCGTGGTGGCGGGCAAGGACAAGAACATCCCGATCGCCGCGCAGAAGTGGATGGCCGAGCGCGCCCACGGCCGTGCGGTCGTCGAGGTCCGGGGAGCCTCGCACTCGGTGGCCGTGTCGCACCCGGACATCGTGGCCGACCTGATCGTGCGTGCGGCGCGGTAGGGGGAGGGACGGAGGAGCCGGGACGCGGGCAGGGGCGTCCCGGCTCCTTCGCGTTCAGGGCTTCGCGACCTCGCAGCCGGGAAGCGTCAGGTCCAGCCGGGTGCCGGGGGCGAAGCAGGCGGCGAAGCCGTACGTCTGCTGGCCGTAGTTGGTGTCCTTGCGGACCGTGATCTGGCCGGTGGCGTCGACCTCGCACGGGTTGTTCATCGTGCAGCGGCCGCCGCTCTCGTTGCCGGTGTTGTTGACGCCGACGACCTTGCCGCTCGCGGCGTCGATGATCGGCGAACCCGAAGTGCCGCCGATGGTGTTGCACGAAGGCGTGTAGCGCAGCGAGTCGTTCCAGGTCCAGCTCGCCTCCCTGACCTGGTGGACGAAGTCGTCGACCTGGCAGGAGTAGATCCTCGTCCAGTAGCCGGAGACGATCCGGATCTCCGACTTGGTGACGGGGCGCGTGGCCGACAGTTCCAGCGCGCGGCTGCCGTGCTGTTGCTGGATCTGCTGGTAGGACCTGTCGAGCCGGTAGAGCGCGGCGTCGGTGCCGGTCATGGTCGCGTAGACGAGCCTGGTGCCCTGCAGTTTCGCGATCTGCGTGCCGGATCCGCCGAGCAGCGTGAAGGTGCGGTCCGACGGCTGGTCGACGAGCACCTGGCCCGGTTTCATCAGGTCGACGCAGTGTCCGTTCGTGAGCACGAGCGCCTTGTCCTCGGGCGCCGAGGAGGGCAGGCGGACGAGCGAGCCGGAGCAGTTGCTGAGCTTCACGGTGCCGCTGAAGTCCACCGCGGCCTGGGCGGGCGCCGGTACGACGCCGAGTGCGGCGATCGCGGCCAGCAGAGTTCCGACGAGTCGAACCATGCACTCATCGTAGTCAGTCAGCTACCTTCAGGAGTCGGCCGCCTGGCCTCTTGTAGTTCGATCGGGTGAGCGCGTTCGGTGGTGCTAACGGGTGAAGCGGACCAATCGACGTGGTGGTCACATGTCAACGCCGACAGGAGCCGTGATGACCTACCCGCCGCCCGTCTACGCCCAGCCCCCGGTCGCACCGCCGAAGCCCGCGAGGTTCGGCGCGCTCGCCTGGACCGCGGTGATCCTCGGCATCGTCGGTGTCGTCGGCTCGTGGGTCATCTTCCTCAACAACCTCACCGCGGTCGCCGCGTTCGTCGGGATCGTGCTCGGCGTCATCGCGTTGTTCGGCACCCGCAAGGTACTCGCGCTCGTCGGCGTCGCCCTGTGCGTCCTCGCGATCGTGCTGACGGTGGTCGCGCAGCAGGCCGCCGTGAAGGAGCTCGACAAGATCCTGAACGGGGACGTGAACCAGGGGCAGGTCAGTGCGCCCGGCGAGACCGCGAAGCAGAACGCGCTCGCCGAGAACCCGACGTGGGGCAAGCGGTACTCGTGGGCGAACGGCCTCTCGGTCGACGTCGCCGCGCCGGTCGCGTGCACGCCCGGCAAGTTCGCGTCGCCGTCCACCATCACCCGCGCGGTGAAGTTCGAGGTCACCATCACGAACGGCACCACCGCCGCGTTCGAGACCGCGCTGATGTCGATGGGCACCGACGCGCAGTTCAACGGGCAGAAGGCCGAGAGGGTGTTCGACAGCGGTGGTGCCTGCGACAGCACGGTCGACTCGGCGACCGTGCTGCCCGGCAAGGCGTACACGTTCCACGTCGCGTACTCGGTGGGCGCGCAGCCCGGTGAGATGCAGCTCGTGTTCGAGCCGACCTTCAACTCCGACAAGGCGGCGTTCGTCGGCCAGGCGTAAACCGGTGGCCCGCGAGCACGCCGGCGGGTTACAAATCGGGGCATGTTGCGCAAGTACCCGCGAACGCCCCACCTCGAGGGCTCGCGCCTGCAACCGGGCGACGAGGACCTCGACCAGGTGCCGTTCCGCGCGATCGCGGGGCGGCACCTCGTCGTCGAGGAGAAGCTCGACGGTGCCAACGCGGGCATCAGCTTCGACTCCGGCGGCGTGCTGAAACTCCAGTCACGCGGCCATTTCCTGGCGGGTGGGCCGCGGGAACGCCAGTTCGCGCCGTTGAAGGCGTGGGCCGCGACGCACCAGGGCGTGCTGTGGGAGAGGCTCGGCGCGCGGTACGTGCTGTACGGGGAATGGTTGTACGCCAAACACACCGTCTTCTACGACGCGCTGCCGCACCACTTCTGCGAGTTCGACGTGCTCGACCGCTCGTCGGGCGAGTTCCTGTCCACTCCGGAACGGCGGCGGCTGCTCGATGGCACGCCGGTGGTGTCCGTGCCGGTGCTGCACGAGGGTCCGCTGCGACGCCTGAAGGACCTGACCGCGTTGGTCGGTCCGTCCACGTGCCGCACCTCCGGCTGGCGTGACGCGCTGGTCGGCGCGGCGCGCGCGGCCGGTCAGGACCCGGAGGTCGTCATCGCGGAAACGGACTCGGACGACGACATGGAAGGCCTCTACGTCAAGGTGGAGGAGGACGGGCGCACGGTCGGGCGCTACAAGTGGGTGCGGCCGACGTTCCTCACCGCTGTGCTCGACTCGGGCAGCCATTGGCAGGATCGCCCGATCCTGCCGAACCAGGTGGCGGCCCGTGTTTGAGGAACTCTGCCCCTCCGGTCCTGAGTGGACGCTGGACTGGGACGCCGTGCGCGCGGCGTTCCCGTGGGTGCGGGCCATGGAGGGCGTGCCGCAGGACCCGGTGCACCACGCCGAAGGCGACGTCGCCACGCACACCCGGATGGCGTGCGAGGCCTTGGTGTCGTTGCCCGAGTGGCGTTCGCGTCCTCTCCCGGATCGGGTGCGGTTGTTCGCGACGGTGCTGCTGCACGACGCCGCGAAGCCGTTCCGCACCCAGATCGCCGACGGCCGCGTCACCGCGCACGGCCACTCGCGCGCCGGTGACCTGCTGGCACGCAGGCTGTTGTGGGAGATGGGACGCCCGATCGCCTGGCGCGAGCACGTCGCCGCGCTGGTGCGGCACCACCAGGTCCCGTTCTGGGCGCTGGAACGGCCCGACCTCGACCGCATCGCGTTCCGGGTGAGCCTGCTCGCGCGCAACGACGACCTGGCGACGCTCACCCGCGCCGACATCTTCGGCCGGATCTGCGGTGACGCGGAGTCGGTGCTGGAGAACATCGCGCTGTTCGAGGAGTACTGCCGCGAGCGTTCGTGCCTGGACCGCCCGCGCGTCTTCCCGTCCGACCACGCCCGCTTCCAGTACTTCCGCACGCCCGGCCGCGACCCGGACTACGCCGCCTACGACGACACGCGCGTCGAGGTGACCGTGCTGTCGGGCCTGCCGGGCGTCGGCAAGGACCACTGGATCGCGCACAACAGGCCGGGTCTGCCGGTGGTGAGCCTCGACGCGGTGCGTGCCCGGCTCGGCATCGCGCCCGACGGCGACCAGCGCGCGGTGGCCGCCGCCGCGTTCGAGGAGGCCCGCGTGCTGTTGCGGGCGGGGGAGCCGTTCGTCTGGAACGCCACCAACATCTCCCAGCAACTCCGCGAGCGCTGCATCGGGCTCGCCGCGGACTACCGCGCCCGCGTCACCCTGGTCGGGCTGGAAGCACCGAAGGACGTGGTCCACGCCCGCAACCGCGCGCGTCCGGCGCCGGTGCCGGCCGCCGTGATCGACCGGCTCGTCGACAGGTGGGAGGCGGTCGACCCCACCGAGGCGCACACCGTCGAACGCGTGGACACGGCACCGCGGTCGAGCGGCGGGTAGCGGTCAGCGGCGGTGTTCGCCGTGGTGGCCGACCGCGCGGACGAGCCACAGGGTGCCCGCGCCGGCGACGACGAGGACGACGATGCCGGTCAGGAGGGCGACGCTCGTCGACGGCCCGCCGCCCTCCTGCGGCGGCGGGCCGCTGCTGGACTTCGACTGCGCGATGGCGGGGACGTCGGTCATCTGCAGCGAGTTCGCCTTCACCAGACCGGTGCCCTCGAGCAGCAGCATGTGCTTGAGCAGCAGGGTCAGGGCGGTCTGTGACGCGATGCGCGCGGGAAGGCTCTTCGTCGTCGCGCGCGAGTGGGCGACCTGGGTGATGAGCGAGCCGTCGGCCGCGCGGGACAGGTTGGCGTACATGGTGTCGAGCTCCGCACCCGAGCTGGACGAGATGGCGTTCGCCCACGACTTCTGCTCCGTCGTGGGCTCGGACGGGAGGTCCACGCCGATCTGGCGGGCGGCCTCCGTGACCGCCTGGGTCAGCTGGGTGTGCTCGGCGGCGAGCTGACCCGCGACCTTGCGGACCTTCGCGTCACGGGCGCGATCCGAGCTCTCGCGGCTCGCCGGTTTCTGCCACAGGGAATGCCGGGTGAGCAGGACGAGCAATTCCCGGTCCGACGGTTCGACGTTCTGGCCGAGGACGCGGACCGCGTTCACCTGCGCCTTGGCGGTCACCAGTTCCAGTGCCGACGGGTCGACCTTGCCGGTGTTCTCGAGGACCGTCATCGTGCGGATCAGCGTTTGAACGGTTTGGTGGGAAAGCGTCCGGATCTCGGTGTTCTGCGTTGTCGCCCGCGTTTGGACCGCCATCACCAACAGCCCGCCCTGCGCTTGCCGGACGATCGTCGCGTAAGCGCGGTCGTGGTTGTCACCGGTGCGTTCCGCCATCTCGTCGATGAGTGACTGGTGTTCACCGCTGACGTCGTTCTGCATGATCACGCCGAGTTCCTGCGCTGTTTTCCGGAGGTCGACGTCGAGCCGCGAATGGCCCTCGAAGATGTCCCGCCCGGCATTGCCGATGGCCGCGTCCGTGGTACGCGAAGGCACTTCTTTGCTCACCGGGACGAGCCACGAGTTCAGTTGGCGCAGGGATACCAGGAACGAACGGTCCGACGAGGTCACTTCCGTCGATTGGGCACGGGCCGGGACGGCTCCGATGAAAGCCCCCAGGAATACGACGGACAACATGGTGAACAGCGCCGCGCGCTGCCCCAGAGTGCCCAAACGGTGACGCATAGTGCCCGTTCCTCCCCACGATCGAGCTGCCTTCGAAGGTGATACGAGCAGGTGAGATCGGAGTTCACGGAACACCTGACGATGCTGATGTGATGTGGATCACAGTATATTCCGCGAACCATTAGCGCTCGATTTACGTACCCGAGAGGTTTTCGCGTTCGCGCTGTACCATTCAATGGATTCCACGCTCGGCCACCGAGTCGCTAGGACTGCCGCCCGAAGCGAACCCGTCGCCGATATCTGGGGAGGTCGTCAGCTTCATGGGTGATCAGGGCAAGGTCGCACAAGCCCACCAGGACGAAGAATTGCTCACGCTGCTCTACGGGCAGTTTCAGCGGATGCTGTACTCGCAGGTCCTGTGTCTGACCAACTACGACCGCCAGTGGACGGAAGACGTCGTCCAGGAGACGTTGATCAGGGCTTGGCAGAACTCCGCGCACCTCGTTCGCGAACCGGGGATGTTGCGCGGCTGGCTTTGTACTGTGGCTCGTCGCATTGTGATCGACGGATGGCGCAGCCGCCAGGCGCGCCCGCAGGAAGTGGAATTGTTGCGCCCGGACATCGCCGAATACCCGGACGACACGGAACAAACACTTTCGGTGATGGTTATTGTCGACGTAGTACGCCAATTGAGTGATGAACACCGTTCAGCGGTCTACGAAACGTATGTCATGGGACGAACGGTGAAGGAGGCGGCGATCGTTCTCGGAGTCCCGGAAGGAACCGTCAAGTCCCGGCTCTACAAAGCGATGCACACGATCCGCCGGGCGCTGCAGGACAGGAGCTAGTGATGGTGATCCGTCAACCACATCACGGGCACGCGGGAGCGGAGCAGGAGCAAGATCAGGAAGACCGCACGGGCCAGGAGGCTCCGTGCGGTGACGTGGCGGCGTTCGCGCTGGGTGTGCTCGACCCGGCGGAGCACGTCGCCTTCTCCCGGCACCTAGCCGGGTGCGAGAACTGCCGCCGGGACGCGGCCGACTTCGGTGAGTTCGCGCCGGTGCTGCGGCCGGTGCTGCGGGAGAACCCGCCCGGCGCGCGCCGGCCGTGCTCGATCGCGCGCAGCGTCCTGGTGGTGGCGGCGGGCGTCGTGGTGGCCATCGCCGCGGTGCTGTCGGTCGTGGAATCGCTCGCTTCGCACGCCGACCCCGTCGACGTCAGCACACTCATCCGCGCCGAGCCCGCTCACGACGAGCTGTTCCCGCTGCTCGAACGCAGATGAGTCCTGGTGGGAGCCGGTGAGCAGGCAGGCGAGGCGCACCCATGCGCGCACCAGCCCGGCGAAGATCATCGCTCGCTCTCACCCTCCGGCTGCGAACAGCTCGCAGTTCCGTCGACCGTTACCTGTGGGTAAGTTTGCCCGACGACGAAGCGCAGGTCTCTACGGTCGCCACCGAAGGAACACCGGCACCTTCGACCTGAGGTCCTCTCGGTACCGAAGGCAGGGAGTGGACAGCGATGACATCTCCACTACTCGGCAGGGACGCGGAACTCGCGGCTCTCGGACGCCTGCTCGACGACGCGGTCGCGGGAACCGGCTCGTGCGTCGTCGTCACCGGCGGGTTCGGCATCGGCAAGACGGCGGTGCTCGACGCGCTCGCCGCCGAGGCCCGCGACCGCGGCTTCACCGTCCGCCTGGCCAAGAGCGCGCGTCTGGAGAGCCACCTCCCCGGTGCCGTGGTGCGCCAGCTCGCGCCGTGCCTCGCGAACGAGCACGACCTCGAGGAGCTGTACGCGCGCGCCGCGAACTCCGCCGGCAAGGCGCCGATCCTGATGGTCGTCGACGACGTGCACGTCGCCGACACCTTCTCCAAGCGCGCCATCGCCTACCTGCGTCCCCGGTTGCGGCACATGCCGGTCGTCATCGCACTCGGCGCGTCCCAGGGATATCTGGCCACGGACGAGGTCACGCTGCCCGAGATCGCCGGTTCCCACCCGAACCGCCTCGACCTCGACGGCCTCGACGTCGCCGCCGTCGGCGTCCTCACCGAGCACCTCCCCGGCCGCGACCCGAAGCGCTGTCACGAGCTCACGGGCGGCAACCCCTACCTGCTGCAAGCCCTGCTGCGCGAGGAAGGCGAGGGATCGGCGTCCGTCGGCGAGCTGATCGGCATGCGGCTGCGCGAGTACGCGGGAGCCGCCGAGGTGGCGCGCTCCGCGGCCGTCCTGGACTCCGACGCCGGCATCGAACTGCTGTCCGCGCTCACCGGTTTCGACGCGCTGCCCGCCGTGGACATGCTCGTCCGGCTCGGCGTGCTCGCCGACACCGACCCGCTGACGTTCCGGTATCCGTTCGTGCGCAACAGCATTCTCGCCGACATGCCGATCGCGGTCCGGTCCGCCGCGCACGCCCGCGCCGCATGGCTGCTGTTCGAGTCGGACGCGCCGCACGAGCGCGTCGCCGAGCACGTCCTGAAGGCCAGATCCGTCCGCTTACCTTGGGCCGTAGGCCTGTTGCGCGAGGGCGGCGGCGTGGAGCACCTGGAACGAGCGCTGGAGGAACACCTGTCCGAACAGGACAGGCTCGCGATCGAGGTCCAGCTGGGACACACGGAACACCTGCAGGACAACGCGTCCGGCCGCGACCGCGTGCGCGACGCGTTGATGCGGTGCGAGGACCCGCACCTGTCCGCGGACGTCGCGCTGGCGTTGATCCGGCGCATGTGCACGGGCACGGACGCGCACTTCGCCGTCTCGCTCGCGATCATGGTCGTCGCCCGGCTGCTGCCGGAGGACCGCGACATGGTCTGGAACCTCGTCTGCACCACCTACCTGCTGGCCGCCAACCGCGACGCGCGCATGGCCAACTGCGCCGGCAAGTACTTCGACGACCTCGTCGGCGAGACCCCGCAGGCCCCCGACCTCCAGCGCGCCCGGTCGGCGTTGCTCGCCATCGGCAACGCGCGCAGCGGTGACTCCTACGCCGAAGCCGTCGGGCACGCGCTCGACGCACTCGAGGGCGACTGGGTCGACGTGTTCGGCGAGCCCTACGTGTTCACGTTCCTGCTGCCGGTCCTCGTCGACAACCCCGAGCACAGCACCAAGTTCTGGCTCTCGCACAGCACCGCGCCGGTCTCGCACGACCCGCACCTGCGCCGCGGGACGCTCAGCATGATCGCCCGCGCCTCCGCGTTCCACAACAGCGGTGACCTGGCGCGCGCGTACACGTTCCTGACGCCACCTGTGTCGACCGGCGACCCGGACTGCCCCGCCGTCGTGCTCGCGACCGCGAAGCTGGCCGAGGTGTGCATCGAGATGGGGCAGTTCGACGAGGCCGCCCCGCTCGTCGCCGAGGACGGGAACCTGCTGCAGCACATCAACGTCGTCTACGCCCGCGGCCGGCTCAAGCTCGCGTCCTGCCACGCGGAGGGCGGGCTCGAGGACCTGCTGGACGCGGGCAGGCGCCTCGCCGCACGCGAGATGCCCAACCCGGCGCTGATGCCGTGGCGTCACCACGCCGTGCGCGCCTATCTGGCGCTGGGAAACCGCGACGACGCGGCACGGCTCGCGCACGAGGAACTCGACCTGGCCAAGCGGTGGGGATCGCCGAGGGTCGTCGGGACGGCGTTGATGAGCGTCGGCATCAGCACCGACGACGTCGACGTCCTCGCCGAGGCGGAACACCTCCTCGCCGCGACACCGCACCGGCTGCTGCACGCCCAGTCGTCGTACTGGCTCGGGCACCACCTGCGCCGCAAGGGCCGTGCCGACGCGACCGAGCACCTGCAGCGGTCGTTCGACCTGGCCCGGCACCTGAGCGCGCACCCGCTGGCCAAGCTCGCGGGCGACGAGGTCCGCGACGGGGACGACCAGGTCCAGGGCCTGACCAAGCAGGAGAACCGGGTCGCGCGGATGGCGGTGCAGGGCCTCACGAACCGGCAGATCGCCGAAGCCCTGCACCTCACCCGGCGCACCGTGGAGCTGCACCTGTCGAGCGCCTACCGCAAGCTCGGCATCGCGGGACGGGCCGAGCTCGTCGCCGCCCTGTGGTCCTGAGCTCTAGCCGAGCCGGGACGCCTCGCGGGCGAGCGTCTCGATGCGGTCCCAGTCGCCGGCCCGCAGCGCGTCCTTGGGGGCGAGCCACGAGCCGCCGACGCAGCCGACGTTCGGCAGCGCGAGGTAGTTCGGCGCGCTCTGCGGCGTGATGCCGCCGGTCGGGCAGAACCGGATGTGCGGGATCGGCCCGCCGATCGACTTGAGGTAGTCGACCCCGCCCGCCGCCTCGGCAGGGAAGAACTTGAGCGCGTCGAGCCCGCGCTCGGCCAGCCGCATCACCTCGGACACCGTCGCCGCGCCGGGCAGGTACGGCAGCCCGGTCGCGTCGGCGGCGTCGAGCACGCGGTCGGTGGTGCCGGGGGTGACGAGGAACGCCGCCCCGGCCTTGGCTGCCTGCTCGGCGTGCTCCGGTGCCGTGACGGTGCCGGCGCCGATCACGATCTCCGGCACCTCGCGCGCGACGTTCTCGATCGCGGCGAGCGCGGCGGGCGTGCGCAGCGTGAGCTCGATGACGCGGACGCCACCGCGCAGCAGCGCCCGGGCGAGCGGCACCGCGTGGTCGGCGTCGTCGACCACGACGACGGGGATGACGGGCGAGAGCGCGAGCAGGTCGGCTCCGGTGGTCGCGCCGTGGGTCACTGGTCAACTCCTTGATCGAAAACCGATATATCGCATACTGGCCGGCCGCCTGCTGGTGGCGTCTGGCGTGGGTGGGCGGCGTCGGCTGGTGGCCGGTGGGCCGCCGCCCGTTGGGGTGGGTCCGTCGACTTCGTCGACCGGGCTCGTCACGACTGTGCGACGAGTTCGTCGCGGGAAGCCCGCCGCTGTGGCTGACGCGACGACTTCGTCGCCCCACCGCGCCTGAGCGGCGAGCCCGACGACTTCGTCGTCCCACCGCACTCCACAGCAAGCGTGACGACTTCGTCGTCCGACCGTCCCCGCGCGGCGAACCCGTCGACTTCGTCGTCCACGGTCCCACCCGCTCACCAGCAGGTCAGCAGCACCCACGACCAATATATTGGTCGCGCCGCCCCCGACTAGTGGTGTGTGACCGGCGCGAAGTGGTCGGCCGTGATCGGCCCGAACACCGTCGCCCCGCGGTCGGCCGGCCCGACGCTGCGGCGCAACGCGCCGAACAGCTCCCGCCCGGTGCCCATCCACTCGCGGCTGGTCGGCGGGAAGTCCACCAGGGGCCGGGTCGCGAGCTCCTCCGCCGGCACCCGCACCTCCAGCGTCCCGGCGGTGGCGTCCAGCCGCACGACGTCGCCGTCGCGGACGCGGCCGAGCGGGCCCCCGACCGCCGCCTCCGGGGTCAGCTGGATGGCCGCCGGGATCTTGCCCGACGCGCCGGACATGCGGCCGTCGGTCACGAGGCCGACCTTGTAGCCGCGGTCCATCAGCACGCCGAGCGGCGGGGTGAGCTTGTGGAGTTCGGGCATGCCGTTGGCCTGGGGGCCCTGCTGGCGGACGACGACGACCACGTCGCGGTCGAGCTCGCCCGCCTTGAAGGCCTCCTGGAACGCCTCCTGGGTGGTGAAGACGCGGGCCGGGGCCTCGACGACGTGGTTCTCGTGCGCCACGGCCGAGACCTTGATGACCGCGCGGCCGAGGTTGCCGGAGAGCATGCGCAGGCCGCCGTCGGAGGCGAACGGGTCGGTGGCCGGGCGCAGGACGTCGAGGTCGAGCGAGCGGCCGGGGCCGTCGACCCAGGTGAGCTCGCCGTCGACGAGCTTCGGTTCCTGGCGGTAGCGGTCGAGGCCGTGGCCGGCGACCGTGGTGACGTCGCCGTGGAGCAGGCCGGAGTCCAGCAGGGTGCCGACGACGAACTGGACGCCGCCCGCCGCCTGGAAGTGGTTGATGTCGGCGCTGCCGTTCGGGTAGACCCGCGCGATCAGCGGCACGACCGACGACAGGTCCGAGAAGTCGTCCCAGCTCAGCTCGATGCCCGCGGCCGCGGCGATGGCGACGAGGTGCATCGTGTGGTTCGTGGAGCCGCCGGTGGCCAGCAGGGCCACGACGCCGTTCACGACGGCCTTCTCGTCGACGACGTGCGCGATCGGGGTGTAGCCCTCGCCCTTGGCCATCTCGACGGCGCGGCGGCCGGCGTGCTCGGTCAGGGCGCGCCGGAGCGCGGTCCCCGGCGGGACGAACGAGGCGCCGGGCAGGTGCAGGCCCATGACCTCGACGACCATCTGGTTCGAGTTCGCGGTGCCGTAGAACGTGCAGGTGCCGGGGGAGTGGTACGAGGCGGCCTCGGCCTCCAGCAGGTCGTCGCGTGACGCCTTGCCCTCCGCGTAGAGCTGCCGGACGCGGGCCTTCTCCTTGTTCGACAGGCCCGACTCCATCGGGCCCGCGGGCACCAGGATCGACGGCAGGTGCCCGAACGACAGCGCGCCGATCAGCAGGCCCGGCACGATCTTGTCGCACACGCCCAGCAGCAGGGCGGAGTCGAACATCTCGTGCGACAGGGCGACGGCGGTGGACATCGCGATGACGTCGCGGCTGAACAGCGACAGCTCCATGCCGTCACGGCCCTGCGTGACGCCGTCGCACATCGCGGGAACGCCGCCCGCGAACTGGGACACGCCGCCGGCGGTGCGCACCGCGTCCTTGATCCAGGCCGGGTACTCCTGGAACGGCTGGTGGGCCGACAGCATGTCGTTGTAGGACGACACGATCGCGACGTTGGACCTGCGCAGCGCGCGCAGCGCCGCCTTGTCGCCGCCGGTGATTCCGGCGAAGCCGTGCGCCAGGTTGCTGCACGCGAAGCCGGACCGGGACGTTCCGTCCTGCGCGGCGGCGGCCACGCGCTCGAGGTAGGCGCGGCGGGAGTCGGCGCTTCGAGCGGCGATCCGGCGCGTCACCTCGGTCAGAACAGGATGCAGTTCGGTCATGGGGGTCTCCGGGTCATCACGGGCCGTGGTGGGGCCCTCACGAGACGACAACGGTGGCGTCCCACGGACGGGCGTGACGCCACACACAGTAAGTCATGGCTGGTCGCAGACACAAAAACGATTCAGTAAGTGGGAGGGGGCCAGTTACGAATCTTGGCGTGTGGTGCTTGTCACATGGCTTGAGATTGGGCAGAGTGCGGGGCACGACCTTGGAACGGAGGTGTCCCATGAACTCCACGGAGATCGTCGAGCTGCGCCGGGTCATCGGTCAGATGCGGCACGCCGTCAGCAACCTGCGCGCCAGGTATGGCGACGTGGCGGCCGTGCAACGGCTGGCCAACGACGTAGAGCGCATGGACATCGACGCCACCGAACTCGTCGACCTGAGCACCCCGAGGCAGCGCGAAGCGCCTCAAATGGAACGCGAGGTCGTGGTCGTGCCCGACACGCCCTACGACGAGTCGCTCTGGAAGGACGCGGACGACGAAGGACTCGGTGGGTACCGGCACCGGACCTGACCCAGCCCGAACTCACGGCCCTCGCAGTCAGCGGGGGCCGTTACGCGTTTCCTCCACAACGACGTGGACCCCCGGAAAGGTGACCAATGGCGAGGGCAGAGATCGCCGCCAGGACTCTGCGCACGGACCGATGGTGGCTGCCACCGCTGACGACGTTCGTCGGCCTGCTGCTCATCTCGATCTACGCGGCGTTCCGCACGTTCCAGGGGAACTACTACTGGGTCGACGAGTACCACTACCTGACGCCCATGTACTCGCCCTGTCTGACCGAGGAGTGCATCCCGGCGGCATCGCACTTCGGTCAGTGGTTCCCGGCGCTGCCGGGGTTCCTCACCCCGCCGCTGCTGATCATCCCGTTCCTGCTCGGCTTCCGGATCACCTGCTACTACTACCGCAAGGCCTACTACCGCGCGGCCTGGGCGTCGCCGCCCGCGTGCGCCGTGGCCGAGCCGCACAGCAAGTACACCGGTGAGACCCGGTTCCCGCTCATCGCGCAGAACCTGCACCGGTACTTCTTCTACGCGGCCTCGATCCTGTTGCTGGTCAACATCTACGACGCGGTCTCCGCGTTCAGCACCGGACTGGGCCTCGGCAACATCATCCTGCTGGTGAACGTGGGCCTGCTCGCCGCGTACACGCTGAGCTGCCACTCGTGCCGCCACATCGCGGGCGGGCGGCTCAAGCACTTCTCGAAGCACCCCGTCCGCTACTGGACGTGGACGCAGATCTCCAAGCTGAACAACCGGCACATGCAGCTCGCCTGGGCTTCGCTGATCTTCGTCTGCCTCACGGACCTGTACGTCGCCCTGGTCGCCTCGGAAACGATCTCCGACCTCCGCTTCATCAACTAGGAGTGGTTTTGCCCGAGCTGGAAAGGCATTCGTTCGACGTTCTCGTCATCGGCGCGGGTGGTGCCGGTCTGCGAGCCGCGATCGAGGCCCGTGAGCACGGCCTGCGCACCGCCGTCCTCTGCAAGTCGTTGTTCGGCAAGGCCCACACCGTCATGGCCGAGGGCGGCATCGCCGCCGCCATGGGCAACGCGAACGAGAGCGACAACTGGCAGGTCCACTTCCGCGACACCATGCGCGGTGGCAAGTTCCTCAACAACTGGCGCATGGCCGAGCTGCACGCACAGGAGGCACCGCAACGGGTCTGGGAGCTCGAGACCTACGGCGCGCTGTTCGACCGCACCAAGGACGGCCGGATCTCCCAGCGCAACTTCGGCGGCCACGAGTACCCGCGCCTCGCCCACGTCGGCGACCGCACCGGCCTCGAACTGATCCGCACGCTGCAGCAGAAGATCGTGTCGTTGCAGCAGGACGACTTCAAGGAGTTCGGCGACTACGAGGCACGCCTGCGGGTGTTCCAGGAGTTCACCGTCACCGAGCTCGCGAAGGACGGAGACCGGATCGCCGGCGCGTTCGGCTACTGGCGCGAGTCCGGCCGGTTCGTGCTCTTCGAGGCGCCGGCGGTGATCCTCGCGACCGGCGGCATCGGCAAGTCGTTCAAGGTCACCTCGAACTCCTGGGAGTACACCGGCGACGGCCACGCGCTCGCGATGCGCGCCGGGGCCTCGCTG
The DNA here is from genome assembly GCF_024125735.1 of Lentzea sp. HUAS12. Classification (NCBI taxonomy): domain Bacteria; kingdom Bacillati; phylum Actinomycetota; class Actinomycetes; order Pseudonocardiales; family Pseudonocardiaceae; genus Lentzea; species Lentzea sp. HUAS12. The sequence goes on along the minus strand of NZ_CP099738.1, from coordinate 5,014,480 downwards.
ATCAACATGGAGTTCATCCAGTTCCACCCCACGGGGATGGTCTGGCCGCCGTCGGTGAAGGGCATCCTCGTCACCGAGTCGGTCCGCGGTGACGGCGGTGTGCTGCGCAACTCCGACGGCAAGCGGTTCATGTTCGACTACATCCCCGAGGTGTTCAAGGACAAGTACGCGGACAACGAGGAGGAGGCCGACCGCTGGTACACCGACCAGGCGAACAACCGGCGCCCACCGGAGCTGCTGCCGCGTGACGAGGTCGCCCGTGCGATCAACTCCGAGGTCAAGGCGGACAGGGGATCACCCCACGGCGGCGTCTTCCTCGACGTGTCCACGCGCCTTCCCGCCGAGGAGATCCGCCGCCGGCTGCCGTCCATGCACCACCAGTTCAAGGAACTGGCCGACGTGGACATCACCGCGCAGCCGATGGAGGTCGGCCCGACCTGCCACTACGTGATGGGCGGCGTCGAGGTCGACCCGGACACCGGTTCCTCCTCCGTGGCGGGGCTCTACGCGGCCGGTGAGGTCTCCGGCGGCATGCACGGCTCGAACCGGCTGGGCGGCAACTCGCTGTCCGACCTGCTGGTGTTCGGCCGCAGGGCGGGTGCCGGAGCGGCGGAGTACGTGCGGGCGCTGAAGGACCGTCCCGTCGTCGCCGAGGACATCGTCACCGAGGCACGGGCCACGGCGCTCAAACCGTTCCAGCAGGAGGGCGGTGAGAACCCGTACACGCTGCACATGGAGCTGCAGCAGTCGATGAACGACCTCGTCGGCATCATCCGCCGCGCCGGGGAGATGGAAGAGGCGTTGCAGCGGCTGGAGAAGCTCAAGGAACGCGCGCGGTCGCTCACCGTCGAGGGCCACCAGCAGTTCAACCCCGGCTGGCACCTGGCGCTCGACCTGCGCAACATGCTGCTCGTGTCGGAGTGCGTGGCGAAGGCGGCGTTGCTGCGCACCGAGTCCCGCGGCGGCCACACCCGCGACGACCACCCGTCGATGGACGCGGAGTGGCGGCGGAAGCTGCTGGTGTGCACGACTTCCGGCGACGGCGTCAGCGTCGTGGAGAAGCCGCAGATCCCGATCCGGTCCGACCTGCTGGACCTGTTCGACCGCACCGAACTGGAGAAGTACCTCACCTCCGAGGAGTTGTCATGAGCTACCAGGGGAAGTTCCGGGTGTGGCGCGGTGACGACTCCGGCGGCGCGCTGGAGGACTTCACCGTCGAGGTCAACGAGGGTGAGGTCGTGCTCGACATCATCCACCGGCTGCAGGCCACGCAGGCTCCGGACCTCGCGGTGCGGTGGAACTGCAAGGCGGGCAAGTGCGGCTCGTGCTCGGCGGAGATCAACGGGCGCCCGCGCCTGCTGTGCATGACCCGCATGTCGGTCTTCGAGGAGTCGGAGACGATCACGGTCACGCCGATGCGGACGTTCCCGATCATCCGCGACCTCGTGACCGACGTGTCCTTCAACTACACCAAGGCGCGCGAGGTCCCGTCGTTCGCGCCGCCGAAGGACCTGGCACCGGGCGAGTACCGGATGCAGCAGGTCGACGTCGAGCGCTCGCAGGAGTTCCGCAAGTGCATCGAGTGCTTCCTGTGCCAGAACACCTGCCACGTGGTGCGTGACCACGAGGAGAACAAGGAGGCGTTCTCGGGGCCGCGGTTCCTCATGCGGGTCGCCGAGCTGGAGATGCACCCGCTCGACACCGCGGACCGCGTCGACCAGGCGCAGGACCAGCACGGCCTCGGGCTGTGCAACATCACCAAGTGCTGCACCGAGGTGTGCCCCGAGCACATCCACATCACCGACAACGCGCTCATCCCGATGAAGGAGCGCGTCGCCGACCGCAAGTACGACCCGATCGTCTGGCTGGGCAACAAGCTCTTCAGGCGGTCCTAGCGACACCCTGCGGCACGACCAGCCGGGACTCGTACGCCATCACCACGGCCTGGGCCCGGCTGGTCAGCCGCAGCTTCGTCATGACGCGGTTGAGGTGCGTCTTCACCGTGCCCTCGGTGACCGACAGCCGGGCCGCGATGGCCGTGTTCGTCAGCCCCGTGCCGACGAGCCGGAGCACCTCGCGTTCGCGGTCCGTGAGCTCCTCCAGCCCGACCGAACGCCACGGCGACGCGTCGGGGTCGCCTCTCAGGTAGGCCGCCACGAGCCTGCGCATCACCGTGGGGCTGAACTGCATCTCCCCGGACGCGACGGCCTTGATCGCGGCGATCAGCCTCGCCGGCTCGGACTCCTTCAGCACGAACCCGGCCGCGCCCAGCCGCAACGCCTCGTGGACGTGCTCGTCCAGGTCGAACGTGGTGAGCACCAGCACCCGCGCGGACGTCGCCACGCGGGCGAGCGCGGCCAGCCCCGGCAGGCGGATGTCCAGCAGGACCACGTCCGGCCGCGACGACTCGGCGAGCGCGGCGGCGGTGTCGCCGTCCCCGGCCTCGCCGATGACGGTCAGACCGGGTGAAGCGTTAAGCAACGCGACCAGACCCGCACGGAACAACGGCTGGTCGTCGACCACAAGCACGCGCGTCACGATGCCCCTCATCCGTGTGACGTCACCGCGGAAGGTCCCCCACCAGGAGCGTACCGCGAAAGTTGACGGGAGATCCACTCCCCGTGAGACGACCCGGTTCCGCTGCCACGGCTACGTTCCGCTGCATGCGCACCGCATCGGCCGACCTGCTCGCCGTCCGCACGGTCACCGTCGACGGCTCGGACGTCTGGCTCCGCGTCACCGACAGCCCGGTCGACCTGGAGATCCGGTGGTGCCGCGACGGACGGGTCGCGGGCTCCCCCGTGCTGTTCCCGGCGGGCGACCGCTCGCGCAGGCTGCTCGGCGCGAACTTCCCGGCCGGCACCACCTTCCGCCTCGACGTCGTGGGGGAGTCCGGGCAGGACTGGAGCGGTGTCGTCGACTGGAACGTCTGACAAGCGAAGAGGGCGTGTCCGAAGTGGACACGCCCTCTTCCTCGTTCGTGCGGTGTCAGACCGTGATCCCGCCGCCGACCCCGACGGCGGACGCGTTGCCGAGCTGGACCTGCCCCGCGGCGTCGTCGTCGGTGTGGATGACCTTCTTGTTGCGGCGGTTGCGCTTCTCGAGGTAGTTCGCGAACCACGTGAGCAACAGGCACAGTCCGATGTAGATCAGGGCGACCACGATCATCACCGAGATCATCGGACGGCCGAAGTTCACCGCGTCACCACCGATGCGCGTGCCCCACCGCAGCAGTTCCTCGAACGTGATGAGGAAGCCGAGCGCGGTGTCCTTCAGCAGCACGACGAGCTGGCTGATGATGGTCGGCAGCATCGCCCGCAGCGCCTGCGGCAGCAGCACGAACGTCATCACCTGCGTCTTGCGCATGCCCAGGGCGTACGCGGCCTCGCTCTGGCCCTTCGGCAGCGAGTTGATGCCCGCGCGGAAGATCTCCGCGAGCACCGAGCCGTTGTACAGCATCAGGCTGACCACGACCGCCGTGAACGCGCTCAGCTTCACCCCGGCCACGGGAAGGCCGTAGTAGAAGAAGAACATCATGATGACGAGCGGGATCGCGCGGAAGATCTCGACGATCACCGCCGCGGGGGCGCGCACCCACGCGTGGTCGGAGAGCCGGGCCGCCGCGAAGATCGCGCCGAACGCGAGTGCGAGCACCGCTCCGACGCCGAACGCCGACAGCGTGTTGCCGATCGCCTCGACGAGCGACAGCTGGATCTGCTTGTAGTTGATCCAGTCGAGCCTGCGGGCGGTGAACTGGTCGGTCGCGATGAACCGCATGACGACGTACGCGATCGCGGCGAGCGCCGCGGCGATGCCGACGACGGCCATGATCTTGTGACGGACGCGGGCCTTCGGGCCGGGGACGTCGAACAGCACCATGCTCATCGGGCCACGCTCCACCGCTTCTCGAAGACCTGCTGGACGTACGTCAGCGGCATCACCAGGACGACGAAGCCGATCGCCACCCAGAGGAGTCCGAACAGGACGTTGTCACCCTGCTCCGACAGCGCGTCGCGGATCGAACCGGCCTGGGGGACGGCGAAGCCGGACGCGACCGTCGTGTTCTTCAGCAACGCGATCATGGTGCTCGTCATCGGCGGCACCACCGAGCGCAACGCCTGCGGCAGCACCACGTTGCCGAGCATCTGCGTGAACGTGAGACCGAGCGCGCGGGACGCCTCGGCCTGCCCGACCGGCACCGTGTTGATGCCCGAGCGCACGACCTCGCAGACGAAGGCCGCGGTGTAGAGCGACAACGCGGTCACGGCCGCGGTGTAGGGCTCGATCTTCACGATCTCCAGGAGCGGGTACGCGAAGAGGAAGAACACGAACACCAGCGTCAGCGGCGTGTTGCGCAGCACCGTCACGTAGGTCGCCCCGATGCCCCGGAAGACCGGCACGGGGCTGACCCGCAGAGCGGCGAGGAGCGTGCCCAGCACCAGCGACAGCACCGCGGAGATCGCGAAGAGCTGCAGGGTCTGGCCAAAGAGCCGCAGGAAGAGATCTAGGTTGTTGGTGAGGACGCTCATCGGTTTCCTTGCCGTCCGTCCGCCTTCAAAGGAACGGCCGGTGGACCCACGTGGGATCCACCGGCCACGTGATCAGCCGTCAGTAGCGGTCGATCGTCGGCTTCTGGGCCGCCGAACCCGACTTGCCGAGCGTGCCGTCGTAGATCTTCTGCCAGTCGCCACCGTCGAGCGCGGCCTGCAGGATGTCGTTCACCTTGTCGCGCAGGGCCTTGTCGTCCTTGGGCAGGCCGATGCCGTACGGCTCGCTGGAGAACGTCTTGCCGACGACCTTCAGCTTGCCCTCCTCGGCGGCCGCGTAGCCCTTGAGGATCGCGTCGTCCGTGGTGACCGCGTCGACCTCACCGTTGAGCAGCTTCGTGACGCACTGCGAGTAGCCCTGGAACTCGAGGATGTTCTCGGGCTCGGTGTAGCCGTTGTCGCGGATCTTCTTGATCGGCGTGGAGCCGGTGACCGAGCAGACCTTCTTGCCCTTGAGGGTCTCCGGGCCGGTGATCGACGAGTCGTCCTTCTTCACCAGCAGGTCCTGGCCGGCGACGAAGTACGGGCCCGCGAACGCGACCTTCTCCTTGCGGCCCGCGTTGATCGTGTAGGTGCCGACGTAGTAGTCGACGTCACCGTTGATCAGCGCCTGCTCGCGCGCGGCGGACTGGATCGTCTTGAACTGGATCTTCTCGGGGTCGAAGCCCAGCTTCGCCGAGACCAGTCGCGCGATGTCGATGTCGAAGCCGGTGTACTTGTTGGTCGTCGGGTCCTTGTAGCCCAGACCCGGCTGGTCTTCCTTCACACCGACGATCAGCGAGCCACGAGACTTGATCTTCTCGAACGTGGGCGAGCCGTCGACCTTGACGTCCTTGGCGACCTCGAACAGACCGGCGGGCGCGGCGCCCTGGTCGGCCGGGCTGCCTTCCTTGCCACACGCGGTCAGGGCCAGTGCGCCCGTGAGCAGCACCGCCGCAAGGGTGCGAACCCTCATCGTCCTTCTCCTGCCATTCGTTCGAAAGTGGGCTGACTACTAGTGAGTCAGGATCTTGCCAAGGAAGTCCTTCGCGCGGTTGGACTTCGGGGCCGAGAAGAACTCTTCCGGGGTCGAATCCTCGACGACCTCGCCGTCGGACATGAAGATCACCCGGTCCGCGGCCTTGCGGGCGAAGCCCATCTCGTGCGTGACGACGAGCATCGTCATGCCGTCCTTCGCGAGGCCCGTCATGACGTCCAGGACCTCCTGGACCATCTCGGGGTCGAGCGCCGAGGTCGGTTCGTCGAACAGCATCACCTTGGGCTTCATGGCGAGCGCGCGGGCGATCGCCGCGCGCTGCTGCTGCCCACCGGAGAGCTGAGCCGGGAACTTGTCGGCCTGGTTCGCGATCCCGACCCGCTCCAGCAGTTCCATCGCGGTCCTGCGGGCGTCGGCGGCCGGGGTCTTGCGGACCTTCACCGGAGCCAGCATCACGTTCTCGACGATGGTCTTGTGCGCGAACAGGTTGAAGGACTGGAACACCATGCCGACGTCGGCACGGAGTCGGGCCAGTTCTTTTCCTTCGGCGGGAAGCGGCTGCCCGTCGACCTCGATGACGCCGGAATCGATCGGCTCGAGGCGGTTGATGGTCCGGCACAGGGTCGACTTACCGGAACCCGACGGCCCCAGCACGACCACGACCTGCCCCTTCGGCACTTCCAGCTGCACGTTCTTGAGCACGTGCAACGGGCCGAAGAACTTGTCCACACCCGCCACGCGAATCATCGGCGGTGCAGAGGCGGCAGTCATCCAGTCCTCCATTTGGGGTCGTCGGCGTTGGCGGAAACCTAGGTGTCCGCCACCACACCAGTCCAGGACATTGAGCAAGACTTAGGGTCTCAACTCTGTCACAGGCAGACATCGGTTGCCCGGGAGGTAGCGAAAGTGCGCGTGCTGCTCGTCGAGGACGACGACAGGGTCGCCGAGGCCTTGGTCCCCGCCCTGACCAGGCGGGGTTTCCACGTGGACCGGCAGGCCACTGGCCGCGGCACGCTCGACCGCCTGGCCGGCGTCGACGTGGTGCTGCTCGACCTCGGCCTGCCCGACATGGACGGTGTGACGCTGTGCCGTGCCATCAGGGCCGCCTCGGACGTCGCGATCATCGTGGTGTCGGCGCGGGGTGAGATCGACGACCGGATCCTCGGCCTGCACGCCGGGGCCGACGACTACCTGGTCAAGCCCTACGACGTGGGTGAACTCGTCGCCCGCGTGCACGCCGTCCGCCGCCGGCGCGGGGCCGATCCCGTGGGGGTGGGCGCGGCGTCGACGGAGGTGTTCGAGACCGGCGACGTGCGCGTCGACCTGGGACGTCACGAGGTCACGGTGGCGGGGGAGTCGGTCGCTCTGTCGCGCAAGGAGTTCCAGGTGCTCGCGCTGGTGATGGCGGCCGGTGGCGCGGTGTGCACGCGCGAGCGGATCCTCGCCGAGGTGTGGGGCCGCACGTGGTCCGGCGCGAACCGGACGCTGGACGTGCACGTGGCGACGTTGCGGACCAAGCTCGGCAGGCCCGCGTTGCTGGAGACCGTGCGCGGCGTCGGCTACCGGCTGGGGCAGGTGTGATCTCGATTGGGTGATCTTGGGTCGGCGTGTCGTGATCGGGTGGGGTGAGGGCCTGTGAGGTCCCGGTTGCTGGGCGTGGTGCTCGCCCTGGTCGTGCTGGTGCTGGTGGGTCTCGGCGTGCCGCTGGGCCGCAACGTGGCGGCCGCGGAGCAGCAGGAGATGTTCCTCGACCGGCTCACCGACACCAGCCGGTTCGCCTCGCTCGCGGCGCGGCCGCTGATCGACGACAAGCCCGACCTGCTGCGGCCCGAGCTGCAGCGCTACGACGAGCTCTACGACATCGGCGTGGCCGTCGTGGCGCGCGACGCCCCGACGGTGCCGCTGGTGTCGTCGCGCAACGACCTCGCGCTCGGTGAGAGCGGTGTGCAGGACCTGGTCAGCAAGGCCCTGGCCGGGCGGCTGCCGGAAGCGCCGACGCTGTTCATGCCCTGGGACGAGACGCGGCTCGTGCTCGCCGAGCCCGTCCTGGTCGACGGTGAGGTGCGCGGCGCGGTGATCACGTTCTCGCCGACGGCGAAGACCCGCTTCGAGGTGCTCGCCTGGTGGGCGTTGCTGCTCGCGGCGAGCCTGCTGGTGCTCGCGCTGGCGGTGCTGCTGGCACTCCCGGTGGTGCGCTGGACGATGCGCCCGGTGCAGGCGCTCGACGACGCGACGGGCAAGCTGCTCGCGGCGGTGGTGTCGGGCCGGCCGGTGCCGCCGGTCGGCGCGGAGAGCGGGCCGCCGGAACTGCGGCAGCTCAGCCGCTCCTTCGACCAGATGGCCGCGAACGTGAGCGATGTGCTCGCGTCCCAGCGGGCGTTCGTCGCCGACGCCTCGCACCAGCTGCGCAACCCGTTGACCGCGCTGAAACTCCGTCTGTCCAACCTGGAGGGTCACGTCGACTCCGAGGCGGAGGTGCACCAGGTCGAGGCGCTGAGCGAGACCGACCGCCTCAACCGCATCCTCGACGAGCTGCTCGCCATGGCGCGCGCCGAGTCGAGCTCCGTGGACCCGGTGCCGGTCGACGTCGACAGGTCCGTGGCGGCACGGCTGTCCGCGTGGCAGTCGGCCGCGGCGGCGAAGGACGTCCACCTCGTGCTGGACGGGCAGAAGGTCGGCATGGTGCTGGCCCCGCCGCGCGGCGTCGAGACGATCCTGGACGCGTTGCTGGACAACGCGCTGAAGTTCACCCCGGAGGGCACGCTGATCGTCGTGGACGCCCGCAAGGCCGACGGCGTCGTGCGGCTCTCGGTCGCCGACGGCGGCCCCGGGCTGCAGCCGGACGAGCTGGAACGGGCCACCGACCGGTTCTGGCGCAGCCCGGCGCACCAGAACGTGCCGGGGTCAGGGCTGGGGCTCTCGATCGTGCGGCTGGTCGTGGAACGCGTCGACGGCGTCGTGCGGCTGGAGTCCCCGCAGGACGGTGGCCTGAAGGTCGTGGTGGAGCTGCCCGCGATCTAGATTTCAGACCTTGGCTTCGCGGTAGTAGCGCATCGCGCCGTTGTGCAGCGGCACCGGTGACGTCTCGATGGCGGACCGTTGCTCTATGGTGCGGGCCGCCGAGTGCGCCTTCACGAGTTCCGGCTGGCCGTCGAACAACTGCCGCACCAGCGCTTCGGCCACGTCGTCGGGCATCTTCTCGTTGACGAGCAGGAAGTTGCGCACGACGAGCGTGATGACCGGCCCGACCGGGTCGGACTGGAGGTTGTAGGTCGACGCGGGCAGCGTCGCCGACCCGTAGACGGGCTTCTCCTGGCGGAACTTCGGCAGCACGTCGCTCAGGTCGAGCATCCGCACGCCGAGGCCCTTGGTGAGGTCCGTGATGGCCAGGGTGGGCAACCCTCCCGACCAGAAGAACGCGTCGAGCCTGCCCTCCCGCATCGCCTGCGCCGAGTCGTCGAGGTTGAGGTTGACCGCCTGCGGGGTGACGCCCGCCGACTTGAGCAGCTCGCTCGCGATGATCTCGACACCGGACTCCCGCCCGCCGATCGACACGCGCAGTCCGGACAGGTCGCGCAGCTTCGTCACGGGGAGGTCGGCGCGGACGATGACCTGCAGGTAGTCGTCGTGCATGCGGGCCAGGGCGCGCAGCTTGCCGGAGCCCTCGACGCCTTCGAGCGCGTCCGCCTGCGAGAAACCGACCTGTGCCTGGTCGTTGATCAGCCGGGTGACGTTGTCCTTGGACCCGGCGGTGGCGACGACCTGGGGCTTCGCGATGCCGAGCCGTCCGCTCCAGATGTCCGCGAGACCCCGGCCGAGCGAGTAGTAGACCCCGCCGGGACTGCCGGTGGCCATCGTGATCTTGATGTCCGACACCGTGCTGCTACAGCCCGTCAGGACCGTTGCGGCGGTCAACAGGCTCACGGCGGCATGCACTCGTCCCAGCACCAGCGCATCGTGCCACGGGGGTGGGCGGTGCTTGCACCCGACGAAGGTCCTGCCTGGTCAACGCGCGGATGGGTGACGCTTTGCCCGGTCCGCCAGACTCGGGCTCGTGACCAGGGGTTATCGTGTTGGCGTGAGTACCGCGCAGGTTCGCAAGAGCTTCCAGATCCGCACGTTCGGGTGTCAGATGAACGTGCACGACTCCGAGCGCCTCGCCGGTCTGCTCGAGGACGCGGGCTACGAGCGGGCCACCGAGGCCGAGCAGCCCGACGTCGTCGTCTTCAACACCTGCGCGGTCCGCGAGAACGCCGACAACAAGCTGTACGGCACGCTCGGCCACCTCGCCCCGCAGAAGGCGGCGAAGCCCGGCATGCAGATCGCCGTCGGCGGCTGCCTCGCGCAGAAGGACCGCAGCGAGATCGTCCGGCGCGCCCCCTGGGTCGACGTCGTGTTCGGCACGCACAACATCGGCTCGCTGCCGGTGCTGCTCGAACGCGCGCGCCACAACGAGGAGGCGCAGGTCGAGATCCTCGACGCGCTGGAGACGTTCCCGTCGTCGCTGCCGGCGGCGCGCGACTCGGCCTACTCCGGCTGGGTGTCGATCTCGGTGGGCTGCAACAACACCTGCACGTTCTGCATCGTGCCGTCGTTGCGCGGCAAGGAGAAGGACCGCCGTCCCGGTGACGTGCTGGCCGAGGTGCAGACCCTGGTGGACGAGGGCGTGCTGGAGGTGACGTTGCTGGGGCAGAACGTGAACTCCTACGGCGTCGAGTTCGGCGACCGGCTCGCGTTCGGCAAGCTGTTGCGCGCCACCGGGGAGATCGAGGGCCTGGAGCGCGTGCGCTTCACCTCGCCGCACCCCAAGGACTTCACCGACGACGTCATCGCCGCGATGGCCGAGACGCCGAACGTGTGCCACAGCCTGCACATGCCGCTGCAGTCCGGTTCGGACCGCCTGCTCAAGGCGATGCGCCGCTCCTACCGCACCGAGAAGTACCTGGGCATCATCGAGAAGGTCCGCGCCGCCATGCCGGACGCCGCGATCACCACCGACATCATCGTCGGGTTCCCCGGTGAGACCGAAGAGGACTTCCAGGGCACGCTCGACGTCGTGCGCCAGGCCCGTTTCTCGTCGGCGTTCACGTTCCAGTACTCGAAGCGGCCGGGAACGCCCGCCGCCGAGCTGCCGGACCAGCTGCCGAAGGCCGTGGTGCAGGAGCGCTTCGACCGGCTCGTGGCGTTGCAGAACGAGATGACGCACACGCTCAACAAGGAGCAGGTGGGCCGCACGGTCGAGGTCCTCGTCGCCACCGGTGAGGGCAAGCGCGACGCCGAGACGCTGCGCATGAGCGGCCGCGCGCGCGACGGTCGTCTCGTGCACTTCACGCCGGGCGCGACGGTTCCGCGTCCCGGTGACGTGGTGGAGACGGTCGTGACGTACGCGGCCCCGCACTACCTCGTCGCGGACGGCGAACCGCTGTCGTGGCGCCGCACCAAGGCCGGCGACCGCTCGGAGGCCGGCATCAAGCCCAAGACCGCGGGCATCGGCCTCGGTCTGCCGTCGTTCGGGGTGCCCGCCCCGCTGCCCGCCGTGTCGGGATGTGCGGCCCAGTGAGTGACGAGGACTTCTTGCGCAAGGAAGTGGACGAGGTCGAGCGCCAGGCGGCCAAGAGGATCGACCCCGGCACGGGGGCGCTGACGATCTCGATCGCGGTGCTCGCGATCCTGGTGTCGCTGATCCTGCCGTGGGTCGGCGAGCACTCGGGCCTGCAGGTCGTGCTGGGCGAGTCGGAGCTGTTCCTGCCGACGCTGTTCTCGTACCTGGCCCTCGCCGTCGGCGTGGCGGGCTCCGGGATCACGCTCGCGGTGCGGCGCTGGGTGCTCACCTGGGTGTGCTCGCTGGGGCTGTTCGCGGGGTCGATCATCGGGGTGCTGTCGATCTGGACGCAGCAGACGACGACGAGCAACAAGACCATCGGACCCGGTCCCGGCATCGGGCTGGTCATCGCGGTGATCGCCGTGGTGGTGCTGCTCGTCAAGTGGGTGAAGATCGCGGCCTCGCGCCCGCCGCAGCTCTGACGTTCGGGCTGTAATGAATTCCGGGTGTTCTCGATTCGCTGGGCATGACCGAGGCGGAGGAGCACAGCGCGAACTCCACGCAGGGCGACATCAGCGGCACCGTCCTGCAGGCGCAGTCGGTTCGCGACGTGTACCTCCCCGGCTCGCGGAACTCGTCACACCTGGCCCGTGCCGCCATCGTCCTCGGAGTGGTGGCGGCGCTGACCGTGGCCGTCGTCGCCGCCGTGTACCTCAAGAACGACGAGCAGCCCGCTGCGACGACGACGGTGGTGTCCACGCCGCCGTCGCCCTCCACGGACACCCCGGTGCCGTCCTCGTCGACCTCGACGTCGGCGGTGGAGACGGGCACCGTGCCGACGGGCGTTCCACGCACCACCGCAACGCCACCGCGCCCGACGACCGCCGCACCGGCGCCTCCCGCGCCCCAGCCCGCGCCGGTGAAGCCTGCCACCGACGGGCCGGGGTACCTGGTGCCCGCCGGCAACGCCCAGCGCGCCGCGGACTTCTACGAGAACAGCTGGAACGACGTCGTGATGTGGGACCGGCACCCGGCGAGCGACAGCACCAGCTTCCAGCCGTTCTGGGCGCGCGAGTTCTCCGACGCGAACCCGGCCGTCTTCCGCATCCGCAACCAGCGGGGCAACCTCTGCATGGAGCCGGTGGTCCAGGAGAACTTCGGCGAGCACATCAAGGCGAACGCGTGCTCGTGGGGCAACGACGCGCAGCTGTGGCAGACCGTGAACAGCAGCCAGATCGCGCACGTGGCCTCCGGCCGGTGCCTGGGCACCGCGAACGGCTCGTTCGAGAACGGCACCTGGCTGATCGTGTCGCTGTGCGCGGGCAGCGACGACCAGAAGTGGCGCATCACCCGCTAGAACGCCCGAGAGCCCCTCTCCCGGTGGGAAGAAGGGCTCTTGGGCGTGAGGAACCTCTAGCGGGTGGCCAGGGCCTGCTCGGCGGCGGCCAGCCACTCGCGCCACTGCGCCGCCTGCGCCTCGGCCTGCTCGGTGCGGCGCTTGTCGCCCGCGGCACGGGCCTTCGCGGCCTGCGCCTCGAACTGCTCCACGCGCTCGCGGAACTGCGCCACGCGGGCCTCAGCCTCGGGGTCGGACCGGCGCCACTGGGCGTCGACCGCGCCGCGGACCCTCTCCTCGATGGCGCGGAGCTTGCCCTCGAGCTCGCGGATGCGCTCGCGCGGCACCTTGCCGATCGCGTCCCACCGCTCCTGGATCTTGTAGAGGTGGTTGCGCGCCGCCTCCAGATCGGTCGACGGGTCGATCGTCTCGGCCTCGGCGAGCAGCTCCTCCTTCAGCTTCGCGTTGGCCGAGAACTCGGCGTCACGCTCGCTGAACGCCTCGGAGCGCTTCTGGAAGAACGCGTCCTGCGCGGCGCGGAACCGCTGCCACAGCGCGTCGTCGGCCTCCTTGGGCGCACGCCCGGCGGCCTTCCACTCGACCATCAGCTCCTTGTAGCGACCGGCCGTGGGGCCCCAGTCGTCGGAGTCGACGAGCTTCTCGGCCTCCTCGACCAGCGCCTGCTTCGACGACTTCGCGACCGAACGCTGGCGGTCGAGGTCGGCGAAGTGCGAGCCGCGGCGGCGGTTGAACGCGTCACGGGCCTTCGAGAACCGGCGCCACAGCTGCTCGTCGGTCTTGCGGTCGACGCCGCGGATGGTCTTCCACTCGTCGAGGATCTGACGCAGGCGGTCGCCCGCGACCTTCCACTGGGTCGACTCGTTCGCGATCGACTCGGCCTCGTCGACGAGCGCCTGCTTGCGCGCCACGGACTGGGCTCGGGCGGCCTCCTTGGCCTCCTTCGCCTTCTCCATGCCCGCCTCGGCCCGCTCCAGCACGTGCTCGACGCGGGCGGCCAGCGCCTTCAGGTCGCCGACGACGGCGGCCTCGGCCAGCTGCTCCTTGACGTGCTTCGCGCTGGTCAGGGCGTGCTTGGGGTCGCCGGCGCCGGACTTGAGCCGCGACACGAGCAGCTCGACCTCGGTGCGCAGGTCGTCGAAGCGCCGCGCGAAGTGCGCGAGGCCCTCGACCGGCTCACCGGCCTGCCACGACCCGACAGCGCGTTCGCCGTCCTCGGTCTTCACGTACACGGTGCCGTCGGCGTCCACGCGCCCCCAGCGGTCAGGGTGGTCCGACGCCACGGGGACGGCCGGAGGCGTCGCCTGCGCCGCGGTCTCCTTCGGCGTTTGTTCGACCCCGCCCTCGGCTGCACCCTCGACTGGGGCGGTCTCCGCCACGGCCTGCGGTGTGCTGTCCTGCTCCGACATCGCCGGTTCCTCCCATCTGACGCCCGTGCCTGCCACGGGCGCCCCGCCGTTGGCGGGGCCGATGCAATACGGGCGCTGGAGGGTCTCCCGTCCCCAGTTCCCCGCGCGCATTCAAACAGGTCAGAGCTCGGCTCGGTACTGGGAGTCCACGATAGGTAGCCTCGTTCGTTGTGATCACCCGCGCTGCGGTGGTGCCGCACCCACCCCTCCTGGTGCCGGAACTGGTCTCCGGCGCCGCCGCCGAGACCGAGCCCGTGCGCGCCGCAACCCTTGCCGCAGCAGGAAAACTGCCCGGTCCGTGGGTCGCGGTGGCCGTCGACGGAAGTGGCCCCTCCACGTTCGTGCCGCCGTTGTCGGGAACTTTTCTCGGTTACGGGGTCGACGTGCCCGTGACACTCGGGGGTGACCTGCCGCCGGATGCCACGATTCCGTTGCCAGTGCTAATCACCGCGTGGCTGCGCGAACGCTGCGGAGTCGAGGTGTCACGCGTTGAACTCGTGCCTCACGACCTGCCCACTTCGGATTGTGTCTCGTTTGGACAACGACTCGCCGCCGGCGCCGGGGACGCGGGACTGCTGGTCCTGGGGGACGGGTCGACGCGGCACGGCCCGCGCTCGCCGGGGTCCGACGACGAGCGTTCGGGGCCTTTCGACTCGGCGGTCCACGACCTCCTGGCGGCCGCCGACGTCGACGGCCTGCTCGGCCTCGACCCCGGCCTGGCCCGCGAGCTGGGCGCGCAGGGGCGTGCGGCGTGGCAGGTCCTCGCGGGCGTGCCCGGTCCGTGGCGCTGTTCGAGCGCCGAGTTCTTCGCACCGTTCGGCGTGGGCTACCACGTCGCCGTCTGGGAGCGCCCGTGATGACGACCCCGATAACGCCCATCGCCGTCGTCGGACCCACGGCGACCGGCAAGTCCGATCTGGCCGTCGCGCTCGCGGAGCGGTTCGGGGGAGAGGTCGTCAACGCGGACGCCATGCAGCTCTACCGCGGCATGGACATCGGCACGGCGAAGATGCCCGTGCCCGAACGGCGCGGCGTGCCCCACCACCTGTTCGACGTCCTGTCCGTCACCGAGACCGCGTCCGTCGCCGCCTACCAGCGCGAGACGCGGGCCGTGGTCGAGGACCTGCTCGCCGCCGGGCGCCCGCCGGTGCTCGTCGGAGGTTCGGGACTTTACGTCCAGGCGGTGCTCGACGACCTGAAGTTCCCCGGCACCGACGACGCGGTCCGCGAGCGGTTCGAGGCCGAACTGGCGTCCGTCGGTCCCGAGGCGCTGCACCAGCGGTTGCGGGAGCTCGACCCGGCCGCCGCGATCGCGATCCTGCCGTCCAACGGCCGCCGCATCGTGCGCGCCCTGGAGGTCATCGAGCTGACGGGGCAGCCGTTCTCCGCGAACCTCCCCAAGCCCGGCCCCGCGCGGTACGGCACCGTCCAGATCGGCGTCGACCGCGAGGTGTCCGAACTGGACTCGCGCGTCGACCGGCGCGTGGACGTGATGTTCGAGTCGGGCCTCGAAGCCGAGGTGCGCGCGCTGGTCCGGCTCGGCCTGCGTGAGGGCAGGACGGCTTCCCGTGCCCTGGGCTACCAGCAGGTGCTGTCCGCAATGGACGGAGCCTGCACGATCGACTTCGCCGCGGAGGAGACCAAGCGCGCCACCCGGCGGTTCGTGCGCCGGCAGCGGTCGTGGTTCCGGCGCGACCGGCGCATCACCTGGCTCGACGGTGCTCGGCCGGATCTTTTGGACGCCGCCGGTAGCCTTGTCCCGTGGAGTTCGTGAAGGGGCACGGCACGGAGAACGACTTCGTCGTCCTGCCCGACCTCGATGACCAGCTGGACCTGACCGTCGCCCGCGTTCAGGCGCTGTGCGACCGGCAGCGCGGCCTGGGCGCCGACGGCGTGCTGCGCGTCGTGCGTTCCGGTGGCGGTTCCGGGGGCAAGTGGTTCATGGACTACCGCAACGCCGACGGCTCCATCGCCGAGATGTGCGGCAACGGCCTGCGCGTCTTCGCCCGCTACCTGGTCGACGCGGGCCACCAGCCGCAGGGGTCGTTCGTGGTGGGCACCCGCGCCGGCGACCGCACGGTGACGACGCACCCGGACGGCTCGGTCACGAACGACATGGGCCCCGCGCGGGTCACCGGCACGTCCATCGCCGCGGTCGACGGCGCCGGCATCGGCGGCTTCGCGGTCGACGTCGGCAACCCGCACCTGGCGTGCGTCACCGACCTCCCGGTGGGGAGCTTCGACCTCACCGTGCCGCCCGGCTTCGACCCGGTGATGTTCCCGCACGGCGTGAACGTCGAGCTGATCAACGTCATCGGCGAGAACGCGCTGCGCATGCGCGTCTACGAGCGCGGCGTCGGCGAGACCCGCTCGTGCGGCACCGGCACCGTCGCGTCCGTCGCGTCGTGGCTCGCCGGCCAGGGCCGCACGACCGGTGAGGCCACCGTCGACGTCCTCGGCGGCCAGGTGCGCGTGACGATCGAGCCGACGACGTCGACGCTCACCGGACCTGCCGTGCTCGTCGCGCGCGGCGAGCTCGACAAGTCCTGGTGGGACGCCCTGGTCTAGCTGGTCCGGCCCAGCCGATATCCGATATATCAGTCGAGATTTCAGTTGAGCTCGTAGACCTCGATCTTCCCCAGCCGGTCGGGCTTGACCACGGACGGGTTCGAGTCGGGCGCCGTCAGGCACACGAGGTGGTCGTCGACGACGGCGACGGCGAAGCACGTCTGCGTCGTCTCGACCTTGTGCGTGACCTTGCCGCCCTCGGCGATCCGGAACACCGCGGGCTGCAACGCCGGCGCCACCCACACGCCGTCGCCGTCGCCGGCGATCCCGTCCGGAGCGATCCCGAGCTCCTTCACGTCGGCCCACACCCGGCGGCCCCGCAGCGACCCGTCGCGGTCGACCGAGAACGCCGTGAGCTTGAACGCGACGGTCTCGGCGACGACCAGGACGTTCCCGCTCTCGGCCTCGCCGCTCGGGTCGGGGAGCAACGCCATGCCGTTCGGGAACTTGAGGTCCTCGGCGACGACGCGGACGGAGCCGTCGGGCCCGACGAGCGCGAGCTCGGTGCCGAGCGGGTCGAAGTCCGGTTCGAGCAGCCGCGGGATGCCGACCTCGTCGATCAGGCCGTGCAGGTCGAAGCCGAAGTTGCCGACGTACGCGCGGCCCTCGGCGTCGACGAGCATGTCGTTCGCGTGAAAGGTCGCGATATCCGATATATCGGCGTGGACGACCAGTTCGTCGTTCACGAGTTTGCGGACCGTCCGGTCGAGCATCGAGACGACGAGCAGGGTGCCGTCCGGCAGCCAGCCGAGGCCCGAGGGCTGGCCGTCGAAGGCGGCGACGACCTCGTCGGCACCACCGGTGAGGTCGAGGGCGTGCACCTCGCCCGCGTAGAAGTCGGAGTAGTAGAGGCGGCCATCGGGGCCGCGCCGCGGTCCCTCGCCGAAGTGAAGACCGTCGCGCACAACCTTCGTCTCAGCCATGGGCCTCGACGCTAGACGTGGTCGGCAGGTCCCGCATAGACCGCAACGGCGAGAACAGCACCCACCCCATCCCGGCCACCGAGCCGATCAGCGAGACCCACAGCGTCGGCACGATCCCGATCCACGAGCCGAGCCCGCCGCCCAGCAGCGCCCCCAGCGGCGTCGCGCCCCACACGACCCAGCGGATCGAGGCGTTCATGCGGCCCAGCAGGTGGTCGGGGCAGATCGCCTGCCGGTAGCTCACCTGCCCGATGTTGTAAACGACGACGCCGAACGAGCTGATCGCGAGCCCGGCCATCGCGAACGCGATGCCCCACCCCGGCGTCGTGAACGGCATCAGCAGGACGAACGGCCAGGTCAGGACCGGTACGAACCAGATCAGCCTGGCCTGGCCGATCCACGTTCCGAGCCGGTGCGCGACCATCGCGCCGAGCACGCCGCCCACCCCGCTCGCGCTGAAGACCAGGCCCGCCGTTCCCTCGCTCAGCCCGGCGACGCGCAGCAGGAACAGCACGCTGACGGCGTTCTGGATGCCGTGGAAGAAGTTCGACGTGCCGGTGCAGGCGACGATCTTGCGCAGCGTGGGGTTGCTGAAGACGAACCGCAGCCCCTCCACGATCTCGCGACGCAGGTGCGGGTCCGGGTGGCGTTCCGGCGCCGGTTCGGCCGTGCGGATCCCGGCCAGGAAGAACGCCGAGCTCAGGTAGCCGAGGCCGGTCGCCAGCACGCCGTTGGCCGCGCCGAGGAACTGGGCCGCGTAGCCGCCGATCGCGGGTCCCGACACCTCGGCGACGGACATGCTGGCCTGGAGCTTCGAGTTGCCCTCGACGAGCTGGTCCCGCCCGACCAGCGACGGCAGGTACGACTGGTAGGCGACGTCGAAGAACACCGTGCACACGCCGACCGCGAGACTCACCACGATCAGCTGCGGCAGGTCGAGCACGCCCAGCCACCACGCGACGGGCACGCTCAGCATCAGCGTGGCGCGGGCGACGTCCATCGCGATCATCAGCGGCTTGCGGCGCATCCGGTCGACCCAGACGCCCGCGGGCAGTCCGATGAGCAGGAACGCCATCGTGCTCGCCGCCGCCAGCAACCCCATTTCGAACGGCGTCGCGTTCAGCACGCCCGCCGCGAGCAGCGGGATCACCGTGACGCCGACACTGGCGCCGAACTGGCTGATGGTGTCGCCGACCCACAGCCGGCGGAAGTCGTGATGCCCCCAAAGCGTCATGCCGGGGAGTCTGCGCCGAGTGATTGGAAACTGTCAATCACTCGCTTACACTGGGCGGGTGCCACCCCCGAGGAGACGCCGGCCCGCGACGAGCGAGGAAGCCGCCGCCCTGAGCTCCGACCTGCGGCTGCGGATGATCCGCATGACGTTCGACCGCCCGCTCACCAACAAGGAGCTGGCGCGGCGCCTCGGCAAGGACCCGGCCACGACCCTGCACCACGTGCGCAAACTCGTGGCCGCCGGATTCCTGGAGGCGATGCCGCCCCGCGCGGGCAACCGGGGCGCGAAGGAGATCCCCTACCGGTCCACGAAGCTGTCCTGGGAGCTTGACAACAGCGAAAATGCGGTCGCCGTCGGCGAGGCGATGTTGCACGCTTTCCTCGGCGAGGTCGCCGACATCGGGCTCCGTGACGTGGATCAGAGCCGCCTGGTCGTCACCGTCGACCCCGAGGAACTAAAGCAGCGGCTCGAAGCGTTGATGGAGGAGTTGGCCGCGCAACCGGTCAAGCCGGATGTTCCCCGTGTGGCGATCTACCTCGCGGTGTATCCGGGGGACTGAACAGGTCCGTGGGACGATGAAGGGCAAATGACGGAAAACATCCAGAGCACAGAGTTCGACCCCCAGTTCGACGACGAGTCGTGGGAAGACGACTTCTCGACGGGTGACTACGAACTCGCCGAACGCGCCGCATTGCGCCGTGTCGCGGGGCTGTCCACCGAGCTCGAGGACATCACCGAGGTCGAGTACCGGCAGCTTCGCCTGGAGCGGGTCGTGCTCGTCGGGGTGTGGACCGAGGGCACGGCAGCCGACTCCGACGCCTCGATGGCCGAGCTCGCGCGCCTCGCCGAGACCGCGGGTTCCGAGGTCCTCGAAGGCGTCGTGCAGCGGCGGGACAAGCCCGACGCGGCGACGTACATCGGGTCCGGCAAGGTCTCCGAGCTGCGCGACGTCGTGCAGTCGACCGGCGCCGACACGGTGATCTGCGACGGCGAGCTCTCGCCGGGCCAGCTGCGTCAGCTGGAGGAGAAGCTCAAGGTCAAGGTCATCGACCGCACCGCCCTCATCCTGGACATCTTCGCGCAGCACGCGCGGTCCAAGGAGGGCAAGGCGCAGGTCGAGCTGGCCCAGCTGCAGTACCTGATGCCGCGCCTGCGCGGCTGGGGTGAGACGTTGTCGCGGCAGGCCGGTGGTCGTGCCGGCGGCGGCAACGGCGGTGTGGGTCTGCGCGGTCCCGGTGAAACCAAGATCGAGACCGACCGCCGCCGGATCCGCGCGCGCATCGCCAAGCTGCGCCGCGAGATCGCCGCGATCGGCGTCATCCGCGAGACCAAGCGGGGCCGCCGCACGGCGAACGAGATCCCGAGCGTCGCCATCGCGGGCTACACGAACGCGGGCAAGTCGTCGCTGCTCAACGCGCTGACGGGCGCCGGTGTCCTGGTGGAGGACGCGCTGTTCGCCACCCTCGACCCGACGACGCGCCGCGCGCTGACGCCCGAAGGCCTGCCGTACACGCTGACCGACACGGTCGGCTTCGTCCGGCACCTGCCGCACCAGCTGGTCGAGGCGTTCCGCTCCACCCTCGAGGAGGTCGGCCAGTCCGACCTGCTCGTGCACGTGGTCGACGGCTCCGACGCCATGCCGGAGCAGCAGGTCAAGGCCGTGCGCCAGGTCCTCGCCGAGATCAACGAGAAGGCCGACGCGCCGATGCCGCGCGAGCTGCTCGTCGTGAACAAGATCGACGCCGTGGGCGACCTGGGCATGGCCCGGCTGCGACACCTGTTCCCGGACGCGTCGTTCGTGTCGGCGCACTCGGGAACCGGCATCGAGGAGCTGCGGGTCCGCATCGCCGAGCTGATGCCACGTCCCGAGGTCGTGGTCGAGGCCCTAGTGCCGTACGCGCGCGGCGAGGTCGTCGCCCGCGTGCACCGCGACGGCGAGATGCTGTCCGAGAAGCACACGGAGTCGGGCACGCTGATCAGCGCTCGGGTGCGCCCGGACCTGGCCGGCGTCCTGGAGGAGTTCGCGACGAACGGGACGCCTGCTTGATCCTCCCGCCTCCACCGGTGGACGTGTGCCCGGTAGCCATGCAGGAGCTCTCCGGGCTCACGTCCAACGGCACAGAGTTCTTCGCCGTCAGCGACAGCGACAACGGCACGCTGCGCATCCAGGTCATGGGCCGCGACTGCGTCGTGAAGCGCACGATCACCGCGCCCGTCGACCCGTACGACGTCGAGGACCTGGCGATGACGCCGGACGGCACCCTCTGGGCGTCCGACACCGGCGACAACAACAAGTCCCGCTCCACGGTCGCCCTGCACAAGGTCTCGCCCTCGGGCGCCGTGGAGCGGTTCCGCGTCACCTACCCGGACGGCAAGCACGACGCCGAGGCGTTGCTCATCGACAAGTCCGGAACGCCGTACATCATCACCAAGGAACCCCTCGGCTCCGCACTGGTCTACCGCCCCACAGCCCCACTGCGAACTGATATATCGGTGCCGCTGGAGCAGGTGGCACGCGTGTCGCTGTCGTCGACGGACACCCCCGGCGGCCCCCTGGAGGGCACCCTCGACTCGCGCCTGGTGACCGGAGCGGCCTCCACGGCCGACGGCTCCGTCATCGCCCTGCGCACCTACACCGACGCGTACCTCTACCCGGTCCCCGACGGCGACGTCGTCAAGGCGCTGTCCGGCGACCCGGTCCGCGTCCCGCTGCCGAACGAACCGCAGGGCGAGGCCATCGCCTTCGACCCGGACGGCACCCTGCTCTCAGCCTCC
The DNA here is from genome assembly GCF_024125735.1 of Lentzea sp. HUAS12. Classification (NCBI taxonomy): domain Bacteria; kingdom Bacillati; phylum Actinomycetota; class Actinomycetes; order Pseudonocardiales; family Pseudonocardiaceae; genus Lentzea; species Lentzea sp. HUAS12. The sequence continues at coordinate 4,993,152 of NZ_CP099738.1, read as the reverse complement.
GAGGGCGCCGGCACCCCGATCCGCGCCGTGGCGGGCGCCGCGGCCCTGGCCCAGCCACCCGCGCCGACGACCACGACACCACCGCCACCGGCCGACGAGCAGCAGGCCGCACCCGCGAACTCGTCGAACGGCTCGTGGCAGAACTGGCCCCTGGCTCTCAGCCTGGGCGGCCTGGTGCTCGTCGTCGCCCTCGTCATCGGCCTGCGCTTCCGCCGCCGCGCCTGACCGCCGCCCGGTGACTGGGGAGCCGTGGCGAAGACCGAGAAGGTCGAGGACGCCGTCGGCCGCGCGCGAGCGCAAGCTCCACTGCCGCAGACACGCCTGAGCCCGGAACCGATATATCAGTTCCGGGCTCTGAGCCCGTCGAGAACTACGGAAGGCGCCTGAGCACCGTCACGACCTTGCCGAGGATGGTGGCCTCGTCGCCGTTGATCGGCTGGTAGGCCGGGTTGTGCGGCATCAGCCACACGTGGCCGTCCTTGCGCTTGAACGTCTTCACCGTCGCCTCGCCGTCGATCATGGCGGCGACGATCTCGCCCTGGTCGGCCGTGGGCTGCTTGCGGATCACGACCCAGTCGCCGTCGGTGATCGCGGCGTCGATCATCGAGTCGCCGACGACGCGCAACAGGAACAGCTCACCCTCGCCGACGATCTCGCGCGGCAGCGGGAACACGTCCTCGATCGACTCCTCGGCCAGGATCGGGCCACCGGCCGCGATCCGGCCGACCATCGGCACGTACGCGGGCGTCGGCTTGGACATCGGGTCGAGACCGGGGTCGATCTCGGTGGGCAGCATCCCGACCGCGCGCGGGCGGTTCGGGTCGCGGCGCAGGAAGCCCTTCCGCTCCAGCGCGCGCAACTGGTACGCGACCGACGAGGTCGACGTCAGGCCCACGGCCTCGCCGATCTCGCGCACGCTCGGCGGGTAGCCGAAACGGTCGACCCAATCGCGGATCACGTCGAGCACCTTGCGCTGACGCAGAGTCAGGCCGGCGTTTCCCGCGATCTCGTTCACCTGTGTCTCCACAAGAGCGGGATCCGGGTCGATCGTCTTGCCTGCCACGGTCGCTGTCCTCCTCGCCGCCCCCAGTTCGAATGGGATTCCGGCACTCCGTCGATCTTCGTGGTCGACGGTAGTCGTGTTTGCTGCACAGATCAAACACCTGTTCGAGGTATTTGGGCGCGTGTTGTGGCGTTCGGAGAGCGGGTCTGGTAGAAATTCGCACGGACGTTCGATCGAACCCCTGTTCGATCAAGGTGGTTGACCTGCGATGGAGGTCGTGATGGCGGTGCTCGTCGAGAAGCGGTTGCCGGGTGGCGAGGGTAGTGACGTCGCTGCCGTCGCGGCGGGACGTCCCCTCCGTTCGGGTCCTCGCGTCATGCCCCGCCGTCCTGCGACGAGGCCGCATCCCGTCGTCGTCCCGGTCAAGCGCGAGTCGAGCTCGTGTGAAGTCCGGCCGCAGCGCGAGTCGTTGTTCGAACTGATCGCGGTCGGCGTCTTGAGCGCACTCACGGTGGTCGCGCTCGGCGTGCTCTACCTACAGCAGGCGGGGGTCACCCCGTAGGTCTGCCCCTACATCTTGTGTTCTCGCTGCCCGCCGTGACGTGGACCCTCCGTCACCGGCGGGCGTTTTTGCGTAATCGCCGCTGATCGTCGGCGGTTCGCCCAACAGGGTGACACGCGTTGCGTCGTGTCGAGTTGCGCGAGCCTTGGGTTGCGATCTAGGTTCTACCCCTACATCTAGTGGTTGCACCGTTGTAAGTAGTCCACAGGTTGTGGGTAACCCGACCGGTGAGGCTGCTGCGACGGCTGCTGCGCGGGGGAAGGGGTGAGGTGGCGTGCGGTGTCCGTTCTGCCGCCATTCGGACTCGCGGGTGGTCGACTCCCGCGAGGTGGACGAGGGTCAGGTGATCCGTCGTCGCCGCTCCTGCAACAGCTGCAGCCGAAGGTTCACCACGGTCGAAGAAGCGGTTCTCGCCGTGGTCAAGCGCTCCGGCGTGACGGAGCCTTTCAGCCGCGACAAGGTCGTCGTCGGCGTGCGCAGGGCGTGCCAGGGCCGCCCGGTCGACGAGGACGCGTTCCAGGTGCTCGCGCAGCAGGTGGAAGAGTCGATCCGGTCGACGGGGTGCGCGGAAATCGCGAGCCACGAGGTGGGACTCGCCATTCTCGGCCCTCTGCGTGAACTCGACGAGGTCGCGTATCTGCGGTTCGCGAGCGTTTACAGGTCCTTCTCGTCCGTCGAGGACTTCGAGAAGGAAATCCTTGATCTTCGCACTGCGAGAGCCGAGGAAGCACCGGCCGAGCAGTGATCCGCGCGCGGTGAAGCGCGCGAGGCAAGCCATCTTTTTTCCTGAAGCACCAGTACGAGGGAGATCCACCGTGACCGAGACCGTCGGCGGCTCAGCCAAGAAGACAGCCGCACGGGCGGCTGCCAAGCCTGCCGCGCTGAAGGTCCAGCGCGTCTACACCACCGAAGGCCGCCACCCCTATGACGAGGTCACGTGGGAGCGCCGCGACGTCGTCATGACGAACTGGCGCGACGGCTCGGTGAACTTCGAGCAGCGCGGTGTCGAGTTCCCCGAGTCCTGGTCGGTGAACGCCACCAACATCGTCACCAGCAAGTACTTCCGCGGTGCCGTCGGCAGCGAAAAGCGCGAGCAGTCGCTGCGCCAGTTGATCGACCGCGTCGTGAAGACCTACGTGGGCGCCGGCAAGGAGCACGGCTACTTCACGGGCGAGCAGGACGCCGAGATCTTCGAGCACGAGCTCACCTACATGCTGCTGCACCAGGTGTTCAGCTTCAACTCGCCGGTGTGGTTCAACGTCGGCACCAGCTCGCCGCAGCAGGTCAGCGCGTGCTTCATCCTCGCGGTCGACGACACGATGGAGTCGATCCTCAACTGGTACCGCGAGGAGGGCCTGATCTTCAAGGGCGGCTCCGGCGCCGGCCTGAACCTCTCGCGCATCCGTTCCTCGAAGGAGCTGCTGTCCTCCGGCGGCACCGCGTCCGGCCCCGTGTCGTTCATGCGCGGCGCCGACGCGTCCGCGGGCACCATCAAGTCCGGTGGCGCCACCCGCCGCGCGGCCAAGATGGTCGTCCTCGACGTCGACCACCCGGACGTCGTCGAGTTCATCGAGACCAAGGCCCGCGAAGAGGACAAGATCCGCGCGCTGCGCGACGCCGGGTTCGACATGGACCTGGGCGGCGCGGACATCGTGTCCGTGCAGTACCAGAACGCGAACAACTCGATCCGCGTGTCGGACGAGTTCATGCACGCCTACGAGGCCGGCAACGACTTCGGCCTGCGCGGCCGCCAGACCGGCGAGGTCATCGAGCGCGTCGACGCCAAGGAGCTGTTCGGCAAGCTCGCCAAGGCCGCGTGGGAGTGCGCCGACCCCGGCATCCAGTACGACGACACGATCAACGACTGGCACACCTGCCCCGAGTCGGGCCGCATCACCGCGTCCAACCCGTGCTCCGAGTACATGCACCTCGACAACTCGAGCTGCAACCTCGCGTCGCTGAACCTGATGAAGTTCCTCGGCGACGACGGCCGCTTCGACGCCGTCACGTTCGCCAAGGCCGTCGAGCTGATCATCACCGCGATGGACATCTCGATCTGCTTCGCGGACTTCCCGACCGAGCCGATCGCGGACACCACCCGCAAGTTCCGCCAGCTCGGCATCGGCTACGCCAACCTCGGCGCCCTGCTGATGGCGACCGGCCACGCGTACGACTCCGAGGGCGGCCGCGCGCTCGCCGCGACCATCACCTCGCTGATGACCGGTGTCTCGTACCGCCGTTCCGCGGAGCTCGCGGGCATCGTCGGCGCCTACGACGGCTACAAGCGCAACGCCACCGCGCACCAGCGCGTCATGCGCAAGCACGCCGCCGCGAACGACCTAATCCGCACCTACCACGCGAACGACTCGGCGGTGCACAAGGTCGCGACCGAGGCCTGGCAGCAGGCCCTCGAGGTCGGCGCGAAGAACGGCTGGCGCAACGCCCAGGCGTCCGTGCTGGCCCCCACCGGCACCATCGGCCTGATGATGGACTGCGACACCACCGGTATCGAGCCGGACCTGGCCCTGGTCAAGTTCAAGAAGCTCGTCGGCGGCGGCTCGATGCAGATCGTCAACCAGACGGTGCCGCGCGCCCTGAAGGCCCTCGGTTACCTCGACGAGCAGATCGAGGCGATCGTCGAGTTCATCGGCGAGCACGGCCACGTCGTCGACGCGCCGGGCCTGCGCCGCGAGCACTACGAGGTCTTCGACTGCGCCATGGGCGAGCGCTCCATCGCGCCCATGGGCCACGTGCGGATGATGGCGGCCACGCAGCCGTTCCTGTCCGGCGCGATCTCCAAGACCGTCAACATGCCGGAGACGGCGACGGTCGCGGACGTCGAGGAGATCTACTACCAGGGCTGGAAGCTCGGCCTGAAGGCGCTCGCGATCTACCGCGACAACTGCAAGGTCGGCCAGCCGCTGTCGGCGGGCAAGGGCGCGAAGGCGACCGAGGAGAAGAAGGCCGCCAGCGAGACCGTCGTCGAGTACCGCCCGGTCCGCAAGCGCCTGCCGAAGAAGCGCCCGTCGCAGACCGTGTCGTTCACGGTCGGCGGTGCCGAGGGCTACCTGACGGCCGGTTCGTACCCGGACAACGGCCTCGGCGAGGTCTTCGTCAAGCTCGGCAAGCAGGGCTCCACCCTGGCCGGCGTGATGGACGCGTTCTCGATGTCCATCTCCGTGGGCCTGCAGTACGGCATCCCGCTCGAGTTCTACGTCTCGAAGTTCCAGAACCTGCGCTTCGAGCCGGCGGGCATGACCGACGACCCGGACGTCCGCATCGCGACGTCGGTGCTCGACTACCTGTTCCGCCGCCTGGCCCTCGACTACCTGCCCTACGACAAGCGCGCGCAGCTCGGCATCTTCACCGCCGACGAGCGTTCGGCGCAGGTCGCGGGCGAGTACGGCGGCCCGACGACGTCCGACGTGGACCTCGAGGGTCTGCGCCAGTCGGTGGAAGCGGTCGAGGCCGCGCCGAAGCAGGTCGAGACCGTCGTCGAGACGCCGAAGCACGTCGGCAGCTCCACCGAGCTGCTGGAGCTGCACCTCGGCAAGGCCGCCGACGCGCCGCTGTGCATGACCTGCGGCACGAAGATGCGCCCGGCCGGCTCGTGCTACCTGTGCGAGGGCTGCGGCAGCACCTCCGGCTGCAGCTGACAGCGGTAGCTGGACGCTGTAACCGAACAGCGGTCGGGGCCTCGACGCGTCACGCGTCGAGGCCCCGCCTGTACGTGGCGTCTCTCAGAGTTAGACGCTCTAACCGGAGTTGCGGACCGTCACGGCAGCTTGATGCCGTGACGGTCCGCCAGCTTCTTCTCGACCTCCGCGATCACGCACGCGATCGTCGACGGGTTGAGCCGTCCCTCCCCGAAGCGGACGACGGTCTTCGCGAACTCGTCGGCCGCCAGCGCCCGGCACTCGGCGTTCAGCGAGCGGTGGTCGACCCCCGCCTCCTTGAAGCACTCCAGGGGCTTGCGTCCGAAGATGACCTCGAACTCCTCCCAGCCCCGCAGCGTCCAGTAGGTGTCGTTGACCGCCACGGACGTCGCGCGCAGCCACCTCCACAGGTACTGCGGGTCCTGGTGGCTCGGCGACTCGCTGACGCACCGGCCGCACAGCAGCACGACGTTGTCCGTGGTGCGGACGCCGCCCATGGACGGCGGTACGACGAGGTGTTGCTCCAGTGAGGACCTGTAACCGCAGCGCCAGCAGCGTTCGTGGGCCGTGCTCCAGTCGATGACGAGGTCGACCTCGTGCTCGACCCAGTACGCGACGACCTGCCGGTTGGTGATGCCCAAGTGGTCCTCCCCAGTTCTTGCCTCCCCTGTCGGTCGTGAAGGCGATTCCGTTTCGCCCACTCGCAACTGATAGAACATCTCGCATTAAGGGGGATAGATGCCTTCGTTCGACGACTTGCGCCGTTACCTGCTCGGACAGCTCAACGCCGCTGTCCGGCGTCCCGGCATGTACGGCGGTGAGGCGGTGATCCTCACCTTGCTCGACGCGCTGGCGTTCGCCGACGACCGCACGGACCGGTGGCAGAACGAGCTCGAGGCGTTGGTCAAACGCGGCGCGGCGAACGCGGCCATGGTCAGCGGCGCGGTCCACGAGGCGCTCGGCCACCGCAGCGAGGACGTCATGGCCTCCGTGTACGCGGACCTCGCGCACCGGCAGGGCTGGCTCAGCCTCGACGCGGACAGCCGCATCCCCGGTGTGCTCGGCGAGCACGACTGCCTGCTCGACGACGTGATCGCCGAGTACGGCGAGCCGCCGTTGTGGCTGGGCGGCACGAACCCCAAGTACTCGAAGACGCTCGGCTACCCGGACAGGTCGGGGTCGCTCGTGTTCTTCCACTTCATGCCCGAGATGCGGCTCATGGCGACGAGGCGTGGCGACGGCGGCTTCCGCGACAGCTTCGTCTTCACACCTGCCGGGCTATCGCGATGAAGTCGTCGATCAGCGGCGTGTGCCGGTGGGCGGCCCACGCCAGCGCGACCTCGTTCGGCGCGATGTCCTCCACCGGCACGTGCACCAGGTCCTCGCGCGAGTAGAACACCGCCGTCGACAACGGCAGGATCGTCACCCCGCCGTGCAGCGCGACGTGCTCCAGCTTCTCCTCGACGGACCGGATCCCCGGCGTGCTGTCGTGGTGCACGATCCGTTCGCCGGCCAGGTCCGCTTGCCGCACGCCCTCCTTGCCCGCCAGCCGATGTGTTGCCGGGAGCACGGCCACGCACGGCTCGGTGGCGAGCGGCGCGATCCCCAGCCCGTCCACCGGCACCGGCAGCCGCACGTACCCGACGTCGACGCGGCCGTCGTGGATCACGTCGACCTGGTCCGTCCACGTCGTGCGCACCACGTCGACCCGCAGCCCGGGATGCCGTGACGCCAGCAGCCGCACCGCGGGCGTGATGACCAGGCCGGGCATGAATCCGACCGCGAACGTGCCGGCCGCGCCCACGCGTCGCAGCAGGGCCGAAGCCTGCGCGAGCAACGGCCGCGCGTCGGCCAGCAGCCGCTCACCGGACGGCGTCAGCACGGTCCCCTTGGACGACCGGTCGAACAGCTGGACCTTCAGCTCGGCCTCCAGTGCGCGGATCTGCCGTGACAGCACCGGCTGCGCGATGTGCAGGGCCTCGGCGGCGCGGCCGAAGTTCAGGTGCTCCGCGACCGCCACGAAGTACCGCAGCTTCCGCAGGTCCAAATCCATGCGACCAGCGTAGGTCAGACCGATGAAATCGCAGGTGATGCGCATAGTTCTGCACACTCGTGCGCGCCTGGGACCTCGCATACGCCTCGCTCGACGGGCTCTCCGTCGGCGACGCTTTGGGCGCTCAGTGCTTCATTGTCGGCCACTCGTTGCCCGACCTCGTGGCCGGCAAATCGCCACGGGCCCGTGGGAGTGGACCGACGACGCCGAGATGGCCTGCAACCTCGTCGCCGAACTCCGAGACCACGGCGCCGTCGACCAGACCCGGCTCGCGATGACGTTCGCCGGCCGCTGCGAGCCCTACCGCGGTTACGGCGCTGGGGCTTTCACGATCCTGCACGAGATCCGCCAGGGCACACCGCCGCGACCTGCTCGGCACCGTCCTCGACCACCTCGGGGACTCGGTCGTGCGCAAGGGGATCGACAGGGCGCGCAAGATCGGCGACGTCGAGGAGGCGGCCAACGTGCTGGGCAACGGCTCGCGCGTCACGGCGCAGGACACCGTGCCGTTCACGCTCTGGGGCGCCGCCCACCACCTCGACGACTACCGCGCCGCCTTTGTCGGAGGCGTCGTCACGGGTCCGCCGGACGACTGGCTACACGCGGGGAGATTTATTCATCGCGTGTTGAGTTTTTGACCGAACGCTCGTAACCTCCTCTTCAGGCGGAACCCGGAGGGGACACCATGGCGCTCACGATCGGCTTCAAGTCCATCGACGGCTCGATGCTCGCCACCGTGGGCGGCAAGGCCGCGAACCTCGGCGAGCTCACCAGGGCCGGCCTGCCGGTGCCGCAGGGCTTCTGCGTCACCACGGACGCCTACCGCGCCGTCGTGCAGGCCGGTGACCTGGCGGGCACGACCCCGGACAATGCCCGCAGAACGGTGCTCGAAACCCCTGTGCCGCAGGAGATCCGGGACGCGGTCGTCGCCGGGTACCGCGAGCTCGGCGACGCCGTGCCGGTCGCCGTGCGGTCCAGCGCCACGGCCGAGGACCTGCCGTTCGCGAGCTTCGCGGGTCAGCAGGACACGTTCCTCAACGTCGTCGGCGAGGACGCGGTGGTCGACGCCGTGCGCCGGTGCTGGGCCTCGCTGTGGACGGATCGCGCGGTCAGCTACCGCGAGACGAACGGCATCGACCACACCACGACGTACCTCGCCGTTGTCGTGCAACGGATGGTGCAGTCCGCGGTGTCCGGCGTGATGTTCACGGCGAACCCCGTCACGGGCACGCGCGACCAGATCGTCATCGACGCCAGTCCCGGCCTCGGCGAGGCGGTGGTGTCCGGCGCGGTGAACCCCGACCACTTCGTCGTCGACGGCGACGAGATCGTTGAGAAGCGGTTGGGCGACAAGAAGTTCGTCATCCGCTCGCTGCCCGGCGGCGGCACCGAGCACGTCGAGGTCGGGGAGAGCGGCGACCAGTGCCTCACCGACGGGCAGGTCCACGCGCTCGCCGTCCTCGGCCGCAAGGTCCAGGCGCACTACGGATCACCGCAGGACACCGAGTGGGCCATCGACGACGACGGCGAGCTGCACCTGACCCAGGCGCGTCCGATCACGACGCTGTTTCCGTTGCCGGACAACCCCGACGGCGGCGCCCACGCCTACTTCTGCTTCAGCCTCGCCCAGGGTCTCGAACGCCCGATCACGCCGATGGGACGTGCGGCGTTCCGCGAGATCGCCAAGTCCGCCTTCGAGATCGTGATCGGCGATCCGGCGAGCCGGTCCTATGTGGAGGCCGGCGGGCGCATCTTCTTCGACGTCACCAAGGTGTTGCAGAGCAGGGTCGGCCGCGAGTTCGTCACGCGCCTGCTCGGTGTGATGGAGGCGCGTTCGTCCGAGGTGTTGAAGGGCCTGTTCGACGATCCGAGGTTCGCGATCAGGAGCTCCTCGCCGACGCCCGCGCTCAAGCGCGTCCTCAGGCTCGCCCGCCGGTTCCACGTGCCCGTGACGGCGGTGAAGGCGTTGGTGAACCCCGAGAAAGCCGTGCGCACCGCGTTGCTGCTGGAACGCGAGGTCCTGGAGAAGTCCGCGAACCTCTCGATCGAGCAGGCGTTGCGGCAGTGCACCGTGCCGGTGCTGCCCAGGCTCGCCCCCACCGCGCTGATCGGGTTCGCGATGCTCGGCCTGGTCGGCAAGGTCGTGAAGACGAAGCCGGGCGAGCTGCAGACCGTGCTGCGCGGCCTGCCGAACAACATCACCACCGAGATGGACATGGCGATGTGGGACCTGGCGCAGGAGATCCGGCACGACCCCGCCGCGCTGCGGCAGTTCCAGGACGGGGAACGCCCCGCGGCGCTCGACCGCTTCCTCGCGCGGTGGGGTCACCGCGCCGTCGCCGAGATCGACCTGGGCCTGCCGAGGTGGTCGGACGACCCCGCGCACGTCATCGGCGTCGTGAGGAACTTCCTGCTCCTGGAGGACGGCCAGGCCCACCCGGACGCGGTGTTCGCACGCGGTGCCGCCGAGGCCGAGGCGATGATCGAGACGCTCGCCCGGCGCGCCAGGGGACGCGGCTGGTTCGTGCGCTTCGCGTTGCGCCGCACCAGACTGCTCGCCGGCCTTCGCGAGTACCCGAAGTACCTGATCATCACCTTGTTCGGAGCGCTGCGGAAGCGCATCGCCGAGTTCGGCGCACGGCTCGTCGCGGACGGTCGCCTCGACACCGCGGACGACGTGTTCTTCCTCGACTTCGAGGAAATGCGCTCCTCGCAAGGGGATCTGCGCCCGCTGGTGGCCGCGCGCCGCGAGGTCCACGACCGCGAGATGCGGCGCAGGCACATCCCGCGCGTGCTGCTGTCCGACGGCACGGAACCCGAAGCCGTCCACCACGGCACACCGGTCGAGGGCGACCTGGTCGGCACGCCGGCGTCGGCGGGCACGATCACCGGTGTCGCGCGCGTCGTCATGGACCCGGTCGGCGCACACCTCGAACCCGGCGAGATCCTCGTGGCACCGTCGACGGACCCAGGCTGGACGCCGTTGTTCCTCACGGCGGGCGGCCTGGTGATGGAGATGGGCGGCGCGAACTCGCACGGCGCGGTGGTGGCGCGGGAGTACGGCATCCCGGCGGTCGTGGGCGTGCGGGAGGCCGTGTCCAGGATCAGGACGGGGGAGCGGATCACCGTGGACGGCAGCACCGGCGCGGTGACCGCGCTCGACCGCCCGGTCGAGGTCTCGCAGAGCCCTGTGGACGCGTAATGTCGGGATTGTGGCTGAGTCCAAAGGTGAGCTGAACAAGGTCCAGCAGGGCATCGCCGACTACCTGCTGCGCGCCGGTGTGGACGGCTTCGGACCGTTCAAGAGCGCCCGCGAGTCCGCGTCCGACGCGCTGGTCAAGAGGGGCGACGAGGCCGCCGCGATCCGGCACCTCATCCGCACGCACGTCGCGCTGGCGGGTGCCCAGGGCTTCGTCACGAACCTCGGCGGCCTGATCACGCTGCCGGTCTCGCTGCCGTCCAACGTCGCGGCCACCTACGTCATCCAGACGCACCTCATCGCGTCCATCGCGTCGTTGCGCGGCCACGACGTCGACAGCGACGAAGTGCAGATGGCCATCCTGCTGTGCCTGCTCGGCAACGCGGGAACCGAACTGTTCAAAAAGGTCGGCATCAAGCAGTTCACCAAGAAAGCCGCGTCGGCGCTCATCACGAAATACGGCACGAAGAAACTCGGCACGATCGCGGCGAAGGGCGTTCCCCTGCTGGGCGGCGTCATCGGCGGTGGCGTCGACGCCGCCTCTACCAGAGCGGTCGGCTCATTCGCAAATCGCTACTTCGCCCAGACGAACCCGTTGCCCAAGGTCATCGACGGCGAGGTGTTGTCCGTGGAGATCGAGGAATCGGACGGAACCACCGATTCGCGCTAACTCAGCCTGTCCAGTGCGGAGCTGAACGCGTCCGACGGGATGAGCACGCCGCCGTCGAACGGGTTCTGCAACTGATATATCGCGAACAGCAGCAGGACCAGCGTCGAGCTCAGCGTGACGGTGATGAGCAGCTGCGACGTGAGCGTCGGCCCACCGAACAGGTACGGGAACAGCAGCGACAGCCCCGTGCCGATCAGCAGCGCGAGCCACACGACCGGGTTGACGCCGTTGTCCGCCGCGTCCAGCCGCTCCTGCCTGGCCTGGTACGCGTTCCAGAGCTGGTTCGCGGCCTCGGCCTTGCGGTCCTCCTGCCAGTCGCCGTCCGGCGCCGCGGCCGAGATCGTGTCCCTGAGCCGGTTCAGCGTGAGCCAGCCCTGGTTGTCGACGGTCTCGCCCTCACGCATGCGGGGCCACTCGTCCTGCACGACGGTCGACACGTAGTCGCGGATCAGCTCGTCGACGGTGGACTTCGCGGGCTCGGGCAGCGAGTCCGACGCCCAGTCGACCGCGACCAGCGCGTTGGCCTCCTTCTGCACCTGCTCCTGCGCGCCGTTGGCCGCGTCGAACAGGGAGATCAGGATGAACGCGGCGAGCACCGCGTGCAGGCCGGCGACGATGCTGAACACCGATCCGCCCGCGCCGAGGTTCTTCTCGCCCACTTCCTCCGAGCCGAACCGGCGGGTGACGACGACGAGAACGGCGGAGATGACGGCGGCGCCGAGAACCCAGAGCGCGCCGCTGAGGTAAATGCTCAATTCGGCTCCTTTCTGGTGTGGGATTAGACCACGGTCTACTGTGACCGGTACAGCACGGTCTGGTTGAGAGCAATGGTCAGGTGGGAATGCGCGGCCACAGCAGTAATACCCGGTTGTCGTATTGGGCTGCTCCATTCCGGTTGCGGCGGAATACGCTCGCACTGGGTGGGGTCGCGTCCCTTCTCGCGCTTTCCGCGCCGTTCACCAGCGCCGTTGCTCAGGCCGCAGCGCCGAACTGTGACGCTTATCAAGTGCGTTCATCCCATCGTGGAGAACTCTCGATGTTCACGAAAGTGGACGTTTCATCCGGTGGAGTGACAGAAGTAGCTCGCCTGGACTACGCGGTGAATGCACTGGGGTACTCGTCCGCACTGGGACGCCTGGTCGGCATCACGTCGAAGGGGCACCACTGGTGGAAGAACCCCTCCCACGTCGTGCTGATCGACACCAAGGGCGCGGTCAACGACCTCGGACCCGTTGACGCGCACTGGTTCCGCACCGACGACGTGTCCGCAGGAGCCGTCGTGGGCACCACGTTCTACGTGCGCGACCACGCCCGCCTGCACGCCATCGACATCGACCCCGCCAGCCCGTCGTACCTCAGGATCGTGCGGACCGCCGTGCTGGACTGGCCCGCGCTCACGCTCGACGACTTCACCCCCGACCCGCTGACCGGAAGGCTGACGGGGGTGTCGGCGGCGGGCTGGGGGCCGGGCGAGGTCGTGTCGTTCGACCCGGTGACCGGACGGGTGCTGAGCAGGACCGAGATCGCCGGGCTGCCCGGGAGGTCCACCTACGGCGCCGTGGTGATCGACGCGGCCGGCACCGTGCACGCCATCAACAACGGCTATCAGGGCAGCAGTCGTCTCTACCGCACCACGGGTACCTCGGCGGTCGAGCTGTCGACCGGCCCGCAGATGGGCCTGATCGACGCGGCGGGCTGCCTGCCGAACCCGATGCCACCCCGCGTCGAACCTCCCGAGCCGCGTCCGGAGGTCCCGCTCGTGCCTCCCGCTCCACCCGTGCAGGTCCCGGCTCCGCCCGCGCCGGGCGCGGTTCCCGTCGTGCGGCAGCCTCCGGCCGCCACGCCCACGCCGCCCCCGGCGACGCCACAACCGGCGCCGGTGCGCACCGCACGTCAGAAAACCCAAGCGCGCCAAGACCTCGCGCTCGACCCCGAGACCACGCCGATGACCAAGTCCCGCAAGTGGGCGATGGTCACCATCATCATGGTGATGCTCGGCGCCGGTGCGGCGGCAGCGCGCGCACGGGGGTAGTTCGCGCCGGATTAATTCGGTTGGCACGAGGTGGCGGCGTCGCTAGCGTTGCGGGCATGTTCTTCATCTGATGAAGCCCCGCGGCGCTCTCGACGCCGCCCTCGCGACCTCGATGTCGCGCTGTTCTCCGGTGACCCAGGAGCGGGTCCATCTCTCACGGCCGTCCTATCGCCGTGCCTTCTGCACGACCTCTTCGCGAGGAGGCTTTCGCATGCCTGACACCACCCAGCCCGAACAGGGCAACCGAGCCGCGCGTCGTGCGCGGAAGCGGGGCAAGCAGGACCAGAACACGCACTTCGCGCTGCCGCAGCAGCGGGTGCCGATGGTCCAGCCGCGCCAGTTCGCGATGCGTCGCCGCGGAGGATCCGCGTAGCCGACGCCGAACGGGGCGCGACACCAGCAGGGGACGTGGTCTTTCGACCACGTCCCCTGCTCTCTTCGTGGGCTCGATCTCCCGTTCTGTCCGGATCCGATCTAGCCTGAGGTGCTACCGGACCGACAGGATCGGAGGCGCCTGATGAGGATCGCTGACGTGTTGCGGACCAAGGGATCGGCGGTCGCGACGATCGCCCCGGACGTTCCCGTGTCCGAACTGCTCAGAGCGCTCGCCGAACACAACGTCGGCGCCATCGTCGTCGTCGGGTCTTCGGGCGTCGAGGGGATCGTGTCCGAGCGCGACGTGGTGCGGCGGCTGCACGAAACGGGTGTCGACCTGCTGTCTTCCCCCGTGTCGGCGATCATGACCGCCGAGGTGTTCACCTGCACCCCGTCGGACACGGTCGACAGCCTCACCGTCGTGATGACCGAACGGCGCTTCCGCCACGTGCCGGTGCTGTCCGACGGGCGACTGGTCGGCATCGTCAGCATCGGCGACGTGGTGAAGAGCCGCATCGGCCAGCTCGAACAGTCGCAGGACCAGCTGCAGGCCTACATCGTCCAGGGCTGATCACTACGCTCGACCGGGTGAAATCTTCTCCCGGCCGGCCCGATCTCGCCCCGGAACTGGTGCAGGTCGCACCAGGGGTCCACGCCTACGTCCAGCCCGACGGGTCCTGGATGATCAACAACACCGGCGTCGTCGTCGGCACCGACGACACGTTGCTGCTCGTCGACACCACGTCCACCGAGGCGCGCAACCGCGCGTTGCTCGCCTCGGTGGCGTCTGTGTCTCCTGTGGACCCCACCTACGTGGTCAACACCCACCACCATGGCGACCACACGTTCGGCAACTGGCTCGTGCCGCCGTCGACGGTGATCGTCGGCCACGACGCGTGCCGCGAGGAGGTCCTCGCCGCCGGCCTGCTGGCCGCCCACGTCCTGACCGGCCCGGACTACGGCCACATCGAGGTCCGCCCGCCGTCGCTCACCTACAGCACATCGCTGACGCTGCACCTCGGCACGCGCGTGGTCGAACTGCACCACCCCGGCCCGGCGCACACCCGCGGCGACACCGTCGTGTGGCTGCCGGCCGAGCGCGTCCTGTTCACCGGTGACCTGGTGTTCGCGGGCGGGCAACCGTTCCTCGCGGAAGGCAGCATCACCGGCTACCTGTCCGCGCTGGAGTTCCTGCGCGCGTTCGACGCCGACGTCGTCGTCCCCGGTCACGGACCGCTGCTACGCGGTCCCGAGATCAACCGCGTCCTGGACGACCTCGTCGCCTACACGACCTACCTCGCCGAACTGGCCGCGTCCGGCCACGCCGCCGCCAAGACCCCGATGGAGGTCGTCCGCGAGGCGGGGGAGACGCGGTTCTCGACGTGGCAGGAGTCCGAACGCCTGGTCGGCAACCTCCACCGCGCCTACCACGAGCTCGACGGCAAACCGCTCGCCGAACGCCTGGAGCTCCTCGCCGTCTGGACTGACATGACGGAACTCCACGGCGGCCCGATCGCCTGCCACGCCTGACCGAACCGATATATCAGTTGCCTCGACCGGTCCGACGAGGGTGAACGTCCTAGACAGACTGGTCGAGGCCGGGCGGCTCGGGGACGTTCTCCGTCCTGGTGCCCGACGGCATCGCCCACATGAAGGCGCGCATCATCGCGTACTGGAACTTCAGGCCGGTGCCGACGTCGCCGGACTCCACGACCTGCTTGAGCGCGGCGAGGATGCCCTTCCACGTCGAGTCGACCTTGTCGAGCCGCTCGACGCCCTCGGGCCACCCGGAGTTGCGCACCGTGACGCGCGTGCCGCCGTCGACCTCTTCGAGCTCCCACGAGACGACGGTCCACGGGTCGTCGCGCATGGTGAGCCGCTGCGTGTGGGAGAGCAGCCGCGGCGGATCGACCTCGACGACGCGGCCGACGACGAAGACGCGCGTGCCGTCGGTCGACCGGTAGTACAGCGGCGCGCCCGGTTCGAGGGAGGAGTCGAGGACCGCGTCCATCATGGCGCGCTGCTTGCCGTCGAGTTTGGTGATCTCCGCCCACACCTTCTCGATGGGCGCGGCTATCACGATGCTGTGCACCAGCTCGGTGCCGGGTTCAGCCAACGTCCTCATCCTCCTGTTCGGCACTCTCGACCGCGAGTTTCAGGCCGACCAGCGCCGCTGCCCAGTTCTCCTCGTACTGTGCGACCCACCGCTGGTGGATCTGCTGGATGGGCACGGGGTTCAGGTGGTTGACCCGTTTCCGGCCCCGCGGCTCCACGACCACCAGATCGGCCTCGCGGAGCACACCGAGGTGCTGCATGACGACGTGCCGGCCGGTCTCCAACGCCTCGACCAGCTCGCCCGTGGTGCGCGGGCCCGTGCGCAGGACGTCGAGGATCGCGCGCCGCAGCGGGTTCGCGAGGGCGCGCCAGACGGCGTCGTCATCATGTGGCAACTTCATTACGTAAGATTTTTAACACCTGTCGGCCCGGCTGTCGAGGGCCGGTCACAAGTCGGCGCCGTACCTCGTCCGTATCGACATGAGCGTTCTTCGCGGAGGTCTCGTGTTCCTCGCCCTGGTCCAGGCCGTGCAGGGTGGTTGGCCGTTGTTCGCGCCTCAGGGCTTCTACGACAACTTCCCGTTGCCGTCGAACCCCTGGGTGGCCTACTTTCCGCCGTTCAACGAGCACCTGCTCCGGGACTTCGGCGCCCTCAACCTCGCGTTGTGCGCGGTGTTCGTGTTCGCCGCGGTGACGATGGAACGCAGGCTCGTCCAGGCGGCGCTGGCCGGCTACCTGGTGTTCGCCGTCCCGCACCTGGTCTTCCACCTGAACCACCTGTCGCACATGCCGTTCGCCGACCAGGTCGGCAACGTCGTCTCGTTGACCGCCGTCGTCCTCGTCCCACTGGCGTTGCTGCTGCTGACGCGGAAGGTCCCGGTTGCTGCGACTGCTCGATGAGCACTGCTGCACCGCCACAACGCCTATAAGTTCGAGAGATGCTGCACGACGTCGCCGACGCCACGCACCACTACATCGATTCGCTCGCCGGTGACCAGCGCGAACACGCGATCCGCGCAGTCACCGACGACGACCTGCGCCACCGCTGGGCGTACACACCCGGTACACGCTCCGGACTCGCGCTCGGCGAGCTCCGCCGGGACCAGCGCAAAGCGGTGCACGGCATGCTCGCGACCGTCCTCAGCCCGCACGCCTATGCCCAGGCCGCGGCGGTGATGGCGTTGGAGGACGTGCTCGACCACCGTGAAGGCGGACACCGCGACCGGCACAACAACGACTACTGGACAGTGCTCTTCGGCACTCCCGGCGGCAACGAACCGTGGGGATGGCGCGTCGAGGGACACCACCTGTCGGTGAACGTCGTCGTCGCCGACGGCCGCGTCTCGGCGACACCGTTCTTCCTCGGCGCGAACCCGGCCCGCGTCACCTACCGCGGCCGCGTGGTCGGCCAGCCGCTGCGCCTGGAGGAGGAACTCGCCCGCGAACTCCTCGACCGCATGGGCCCGACCGCGCGCCGCCTGGCCGTCGTCGCCGACACCGCGCCGCACGACATCCGCACCGGCAACGCGTCCCGCGTGAGCCCGTCCGAACCGGTCGGCGTGACGCCGGCCCAACTCGGCAAGCCCGCCGCGGAGCTGCTCGTCGACATCGTCCGCTTCTACCTCGACCGGCTCGCCTACGAGCTCGCCGACGAGGAGTTCGCCCAGATCGACCCGGACCGCCTGCACTTCTCGTGGGAGGGCTCGCTCCGCCGGGGCGAGGGCCACTACTACCGCGTCCAAGGCCCGGAACTGCTCATCGAGTACGACAACACGGCCAACGAGGCCAACCACGTCCACACGGTGTGGCGTCGTCATTCGGGCGACTTCGGCGACGACCTGCTCGCCGCCCACTACGACACGTCACGGCACACTGTCGGCCGTGGAGTGGCCCAGAACGGTTGACGACGCCGTCGCGTTGCAGGAGCGCCTGCGCACCCAGGTGATCACGACGAGTGCTCCTGACCTGCGCATAGACACCGTCGCAGGCCTCGACGTCGGCTACCGCGGCGATGACGCGGTGGTGGGCGTCTGCGTGGTGTTCGACGCGAAAACGCTGGTCGTCCTCGACGAGGTCGTCGTCGAGGACACCACGGACTTCCCCTACATCCCCGGCCTCTTCGCGTTCCGCGAGATGCCGGTCCTGCTGCGCGCCCTCGAACGCCTGACCGTCATGCCGGACCTGCTGGTCGCGGACGGCCAAGGCCTCGCCCACCCGCGCCGGTTCGGCCTCGCGTGCCACCTCGGCGTGCACACCGGCATCCCGAGCGTCGGCGTCGCCAAGAACGCGATGGGCAGGTTCGAACAGCCCGGCCACGCCCGAGGGTCGATGAGCGACCTCGTCATGGACGACGACCACGGCGACGAGGTCGTCGGCAGGGCACTGCGGACGCAGAACGGCGTCAAGCCGGTGTTCGTGTCGGTCGGCCACCGGATCGACCTCGACCGCGCGTGCGCCGAAGTGCTGCGCCTGGCCCCGCGCTACCGGCTGCCCGAGACGACCCGCCGCGCCGACACGCTCACTCGGCGGGTTGCTTCGTCGGGGTGAAGCTCATCAGCACGAGCAGGATGGCGCCGCCGACGAGCGCGATGTCCGCGACGTTGCCGACGAACCAGCCGTTGTAGTCGATGAAGTCGACGACGTGCCCGCGCGCGAACCCCGGCGGCCGGAACAGCCGGTCGAGCAGGTGCGTCGTCGCCCCGCCCAGCATCAACGCGAGCGCGGCCGCGCGCAGCCTCGTCTGCGGCTGCATGCCGTACCGGGCGAGCAGGACGACCGCGACGGCCGCGACGATGGTGAAGATCCACGTCGACCCCGCGCCGATCGAGAACGCGGCACCGGGGTTGTAGAGGAGCCTGAGCTGCAGGAACTCCCCGAGCACGGGAATGGGCGCGCGGCCGGTCAGCGCGCTCTCGGCCCAGAACTTCGTGGCCTGGTCCAGCAGCAGCACGAGCACGGCGATGCCCATGACGAGTGGCACGCGGCGAGAGGTGGTGGTGTCCATTTGCGGTCGAGCGTAGTTAAGAACACCACCACTCGGCATCAGACCCTCGTCACTCCTTGAACGCGTCGACGTCGTCGACGTCGAACGCAGCGAGGAACTCCTCCTCCAGCGTCGCCGACCGTTCGTCCGTGTCGTAGTCGACGCAGATGCGCCACCGTCCGTCCGTGCACCGCGAATATGTGTGGAAGCGGCCATAGAACGTGCGCCCGTCACCATCCGCACGTGTCGACACGAGCCGGAAGACGCCACGCTCGCTCGCGACGTCGTTCGCCACGATCCGCTCGACGAACCGGAGCGAGATGCTCACGGAACTTCCGCGGCCGGCGAGTTCGGCGAACCACTCCTCGATCTGGTCCGGGTACTCCGCGAACCCGATCACCTGCTTCGCGGGCCCACCGGCGCGGATCAGTTCCGGCGCGTGCAGAGCCAGGAACGCCGGGGCGTCGAGCCGCGCGTAGGCGACCGCGAACGGGTGCCAGACGTCGTCGTTGAGCTGCCGCACCAGGTCGGTGTCCACGACCTCAGAAGGTAGCGCGGAAGACTCCCGACAAGAGCGGATGAGCATCGACGATCTGGCGGGCGACGCTGACGGAGTCGACCAGCGGATGCAACGCCAGCGCCTTCACGGCGTGCGCCCGCTCGCCGCTGACGGCAGCCTTGATCGTCGCGCGCTCGACCGCCTTCAGCGCCGTGACGAGTCCGACGCCCTCGTCCGGCACCTGGCTGACCGAGACCGGCCGCGCCCCGTTCGCGTCGACCAGGCTCGGCACCTCGACGACCGCGTCGGCGTCGAGGCACGACAACGTCGTCCCGTTCGGCACGTTGAGGATCAGCGTGGCCCGCTTGTCCGACGCGATCGCGTGCATCAGATCGAGCGCGACCCGTTCATAGCCACCGCCGTCGAGGTCGTCGGCGTCGCGTTCGTCGTCGCGGGTCTCCGCCATGTAGGTCTGCTCCCGTTCGAGACGGGTCCGTTCCCAGCTCTCCCACGACGGCGCCGCGTAGAACCGCTTCTGCTGCTCCAGCAGGAACGCCCCACGGGAAGCGCCGGACTCGACCGCCTCACGCGTGAAGTAGTAGTAGTGCAGGTACTCGTTCGGAATGGCGCCCAACGTCCGCAGCCACTCCGCCCCGAAGAGCTTGCCCTCCTCGAACGACTCGAGCCGCCCGGCGTCGGCGAGCAGATCCGGCAGCACGTCCCGCCCCCGCACGTGGACACCGCGCAACCAGCCGAGGTGGTTGAGGCCGGCGTAGTCGAGCCAGGCGTCTTCGAGGGTCGCCCCCACGGCCCGGACGACCCGCTTGCCGAGCCCGACGGGGGAGTCGCAGATCCCGATGACGCGCTCGCCGAGGTGCGCCGACATCGCCTCGGTGACCATGCCCGCGGGGTTCGTGAAGTTGATGACCCAGGCGTCGGGCGCGTGCACAGATATGCGGCGCGCGATGTCGAGCGCGACGGGCACGGTACGCAACCCGTATGCAACGCCGCCGGCGCCGACGGTCTCCTGGCCGAGCACACCACACCCCGACGCGACGCTCTCGTCGGCCGCACGCCCCTCGAGCCCGCCGACGCGAATCGCGGAGAACACGAAGTCCGCTCCACGCAGCGCCTCGTCGAGGTCGGTCGACGCCGACACGACCGGCGCGTCCGGCACACCGGTCGCGAGCTCGACGAGCACGCCCCCGATCGCGGCGAGCCTGGCGGAGTCGAGGTCGTGCAGCACGACCTCGGTCACGCGGCCGGGCGAGCGATCGGCGAGCAACGCCCGGTAGACGAGCGGCACGCGGAAGCCGCCCCCACCCAGGATGACCAGCTTCATGCCTCGACCACGTCCATTCGGGCCTCTTCCGCAGTGTGAACCGCTCCGCCGATCCTACATTTCCCGCTGCGGTGGACAGCGAATTGCCAGGGTGACCTCGGGACAGCTCGCAGGCCGACGGCGCTGAATGAGTAGCCGAGGGGACCCGTGGCCCTG
The DNA here is from genome assembly GCF_024125735.1 of Lentzea sp. HUAS12. Lineage (NCBI taxonomy): Bacteria > Bacillati > Actinomycetota > Actinomycetes > Pseudonocardiales > Pseudonocardiaceae > Lentzea > Lentzea sp. HUAS12. The sequence goes on along the minus strand of NZ_CP099738.1, from coordinate 4,972,567 downwards.
CACGAGTCCGACGTAGCTGCCGCGCCGGTCTCATCGCGGCAGCTCAGTGTGCCCTCGATGACGATGGAATCGGTCAGTCGCGGGATCTCTCAAAGGGTTCCGCGCGCGACTGGAACGTGATAGAAAGAATAGCTTTGCATTTTCGGAATGAATTTTCCGGGAAGATAGAATTATTGTATCACAGGGGGCAAGGTGTTGGCGAGCGAACAGGCACGGATCACCTCTCTGTATGAAAAGCTCGACGAAGAACGGAACAAAGCGGCCGCCGACCTCGCGGCCGCACTGCGGGACACGACCACCCGGCGGCTCGACCGCGAGGCGTCCGTCGAGGTGCTGACCAGGGAAGTCGGGAAGTACCGCGCGGCGGAGGAAGGGCTGTGCTTCGGCCGCATCGACTCGGAGAACGGCGACCGCACCTACATCGGACGCGTCGGCCTGTTCGACGACGACTTCGCACCGCTGCTGCTGGACTGGCGCGCACCGGCGGCGCGGCCGTTCTACACGGCGACCGCGGCGAATCCGGAGGGCGTCGTGCTCCGGCGGCACTTCCGCGTACGTGATCGGGAGCTGTGCGACTTCCACGACGACGAACTGCTCACCGACGCCACCGCACTGCTCGACGCCCTCAACGCGCCGCGGACCGCGACCATGCGCGACATCGTCTCGACCATCCAGGCCGAGCAGGACGAGATCATCCGCTACTCGGGCCCCGGCGTGCTGGTGATCGAGGGCGGACCGGGCACCGGCAAGACCGCCGTGGCGCTGCACCGCGTGGCATACCTGCTGTATACGCGTCGTGAACGCCTCTCGCGGCACGGTGTCCTGATCGTCGGCCCGAACACCGGCTTCCTCCACTACGTCGGCGACGTCCTGCCGTCGCTGGGCGAGACCGACGTCGTCTTCGCGACCCCTGGCGAGCTGTATCCCGGCGTCGCGACGGACGTGGAGGACACCCCGTCGTTGCAACGCCTGAAGGGGGACATATCGGTTCTGGACCTGCTCGCCGTCGCTGTCGCCGACCGGCAGGAACTCCCCGACGAGCCCGTCGAGATCGAGCTGGAGGACGTCGTCGTCCCGCTCGACGCGCACATCGCCGCCGTCGCGCGGGAGAAGACGCGCTACTACGGACTGCCGCACAACGCCGCCCGCAAGTACTTCTTCCTCGCGCTCGCCGAAGAACTCGTTGCGCCGGCGATGCGGCTGATCGGCGTCGACTGGCCGGAGATCGAGGAGGACGTCCGCCACGAACTCCGCCACAGCTCGGAGTTGCTCGACGCCGTCGACAGGCTGTGGCCACTGCTCACACCACAGCAACTGCTCGCCGACCTCTACGAAGGCCGCTGCTTCCGAATCGGCGCCCCGGAGCTCTACCGGCCCGACGGCGCGGCGTGGACGGTGTCCGACGTGCCGCTGCTGGACGAGCTCGCCGACCTGCTCGGTTCCGACGGCTCCGCGGAACGCGCGGCGAGACGAGAGGAGGAGGAACAGCTCGAATACGCGCGCGGCGTCATGGACGTCCTGTCGATCGACAAGCGCGCGGACTCCGACGAGTACATCGTCACGGACTTCGTCAACGCCGAGGTGCTGGCGGCCAGGAACGAGGTCCGCGACCGCCGCACTCTCGCCGAACGGGCCGCCGACGACCGCATGTGGACCTACGGTCACGTGGTCGTGGACGAAGCACAGGAACTGTCCGCGATGGACTGGCGAGTCCTGCTGCGCCGATGCCCGAACAAGTCGATGACGGTCGTCGGCGATCTCGCGCAGCGCCAGGCGGCGGGAGGCGTCCGGAGCTGGGGTTCGGTGTTCGAGCGGTTCACCTACCGCCGGCTCGAGGTCAACTACCGCACCCCCGGCGAGATCATGGCCGTCGCCACCCCGGTCCTGAAGCTCGTCGACCCCGACGCGTCAGCGCCGGTCTCGGTGCGCAACGCCGGCGTCCGCCCGTGGGCTCGCCACGTGACCGACGTGTCGGCAGCGGTACGCGAAGAACTCGACGCGCACGCCGGCACACGCGGCGACCGCACGATCGCCGTCATCGGCGAAGGCTGGATGTCACCGCGCGCGTCGAAGGGCCTGGAGTTCGACGTCGTCCTCGTCGTCGAACCGCAACGCATGGCTCCCAGCGAGCTCTACGTGGCGTTGACGAGGGCGACGCAGCGGCTCGGCGTCCTGCACACCGAACCGCTGCCGCGCCACCTACGAGGTCTCCTCTGAGACCCATGCGAGGTAGTCGTCGTTGCCTCCGGTCACGGGCGTGACGACGACCTCGGGCACGTCGTAGCTGTGCCGCGCCTTGATGTGCGCGACGAGTTCGTCGACGCGGATGGCGGACGTCTTCACGACGCACTGCCATTCCGCGTCGACGCGCACTTCGCCCTCCCACCGGTAGACGCTGCGGATCGGCACGATCTGCACGCACGCGCCCAACCGCGCCTCGACGATGCCCTTCGCCAACGACTCCGCGGCCTCGGGGGAGTCGACCGTCGTCGTCACCACATTCGCACCACTCACAGCGCGTCGATCTCCTTCAGCAGTCGGTCCTTCAACTCGACCGGCGCGTACGACGCCCGCACCGCCGCTCGCGCGAGTCCGGCGAGGTCGTCGCGGCCGAACCCGAACCGCTCGTGGCACAGCAGGTACTCGCGGTCGAGGTCGGTGTGGAACATGCCGGGGTCGTCGGTGCTGATCGTCACCGGCACCCCGGCCTCCACGAGCCGCGGCAGCGGGTGCTCGTCCAGCGACCGCACCGCGCCCGTGCGGATGTTCGACGTCGGGCACACCTCCACGACGACGCCCTCGTCGGCGAGACACCGCACCAGGTCGGGGTCCTGCACCGCACTGACGCCGTGCCCGATCCGTTCGGCACGAAGATCCCGCACCGCGGCCCAGATCTCGCTCGGCGGCGTCGTCTCACCGGCGTGCGGCACCATGTGCAGTCCCGCGTCACGGGCCAGCGCGAACGCCTCGCGGAAGTTCGACCTGGGCGAGTCCGACTCGAACCCGCCGAGCCCGAACCCGACCAGCCCCTCAGGTCGGTGGCCGGTCGCGAACCGCGCGCTCGTCATGCCCCAGTCGCGATCCCACACACCGGGAACGTCGAAGATCCACTGCAACGTCACGCCGTGCACGGCGAGGGCCTCGTCCCGCCCCGCCCGCAACGCCTCGACGAGCTCGGCGGGCTCGATGCCGGCACGCAGATGGCTGGTCGCGCTGATCGTCAGCTCCGCATAGCGGACGTTGGTCCGTGCGGCGTCACGCGCGTATCCGACGACGAGCGTGCGGACGTCCTCGCCGGTGGTGACCAGGTCGTTGACGATGCCGTAGACGTTGATGAAGTGCCGGAAGTCCCTGAACTCGTAGAACTTCCGCAATGCGGCCTCGTCGGTCGGCACCCGTCCGCCGGGGTGGTTGCGGGCGAGCGCGAGAACCGTCTCGACCGAGGCCGCGCCCACGAGGTGGACGTGCAGCTCGGCCTTCGGCAGCGCGTGGACGAAGTCGGAAATGTGCACGGTCCATGCTCTCAGGTCAAGGGCCATTCGACGGGTGACATGTCTTGCAGTCAAAGGAGAGGGTGCAGGCGAATCCCTGTCTCTGGCTTCCGCATTGGGGGTGCCTCGTGAGGGGCGCACGAAGAGTTGCACTGCTGACAGCGGTGCTGGTTCTGCCATTCCTGCCCGTGACCGCCCAGGCCGCCGAAGGGCCGGTGTTCTCCGACGGCGAGGCGCAACCCGTCTTCGATCCGAAGGACGTGGTGAAGGAGAGCCTCTGGGTCCGGGCACCGGTTGACAGCGACCGCGACGGCAAGGACGACGAGGTCTACACCGAGGTCGTCCGGCCGCGCGCCACCGAACGCGGTCTCAAAGTCCCGGTCGTCTACATGGTCAGCCCGTACTTCTCGGGCGGCAACGACGTCGCCAACCACAACGTCGACGTCGAGCTCTACGTGCCCGACAAGCGCAACGGGCGTCTGCTGAAGTCCAACTCGGACGAACGCATCACCGCCGCCCTCGGCCCGAACCCGATCACCTCGGGCCGTTACGAGGCCTACTTCATCGCCCGCGGATACGCCGTCGTCTACGCCGAGTCGCTCGGCACCGGCAAGTCGACGGGCTGCCCGACGACGGGTGACGTCAACGAGACGATCGGCGCACGTGTCGTCGTCGACTGGCTCAACGGCCGTGCGACCGCACGCACCGCCACGGGCGAGGCCATCAAGGCGACCTGGTCCACCGGCAAGACCGGGATGATGGGCGTCTCCTACAACGGAACGCTGCCCAACGCCGTCGCCTCGACCGGCGTGCGCGGCCTCGAGGCCATCGTGCCGATCGCCGCGATCTCCAGCTGGTACGACTACTACCGCGCGGACGGCGCCGTCGTCGCACCCGGCACGTTCCAGGGCGAGGACGCCGACGTGCTGGCCGAGTACGTCTACACCCGCGCGGACCGGGAGATCTGCAAGCCGATCCTCGCCGAGATCGCGAGGGACCAGGACCGCGTCACCGGTGACTACAGCCGGTTCTGGGACAAGCGCAACTACCTCAACGACGTCCACAAGGTCCGCGCGGCCGTGCTCGCGGTGCACGGGCTCAACGACTGGAACGTCAAGATGACGCACGTCGAGCAGTGGTACTCGGCGTTGAAGAAGGTCGGTGCGCCGCACAAGATCTGGCTGCACCAGTCCGGTCACACGGACGCCGACACACTGCGTTCAGTCGAGTGGCGGCGCACGCTGAACCGCTGGTTCACGCAGTACCTGTGGGGTCACCGCAACGGCGTCGACAAGGAGCCGAAGGCGACGATCCAGCGCGAGGACAAGACGTGGGTCGACGAGAAGGACTGGCCGGCCCCCGGCACCTCCGACGTGCGGCTGCGGCCGTCCGCCGGCGGACCCGCCAAGGGCGGCCTCGGCATCCTGCCCGGTCGTGGTGTCGAGAAGCTGACCGACGACGCGACGAAGACTGCTGAGTCGCTCATCGACCAGGTCTCCTCGCCGAACCGCCTCTCCTACAGCTCGGAGCCGGCGAAGAAGCCGCTGCGGCTGTCCGGCAAGTCGACGGCGAACCTGCGGATCGCGTTCGACCGGCCCGCGGCCAACGTGACGACGTTGCTCGTCGACCGCGCGCCGGACGGCAGGTCGCACGTCATCACGCGCGGCTCGACCGACCCGCAGAACCGGGAGCGCCCCGACCGGACGTCGCCGATCAAGCCGGGCAAGTTCTACGACGTCGAGGTGCCGATCGTGCCGGACGACTACGTCCTGCAGACCGGTCACCGGCTCGAGTTCGTCGTGATCTCCAGCGACTACGACTACACCCTGCGCCCGCAGCCGGGTGCCGGCCTGTCCCTGGACCTCACCCGGACGTCGGTGGAACTGCCGGTCGTCGGCGGCTGGCGCACCGTGCTCCAGTCGTTCTGACGTGGTGCCGTGCTCCGGTCCGACGGGCCGGAGCACGGCAGCCTAGCACCCACCCCCGACAGAACACCGCTCCCGAGCACCCCAAGATCTCAACCTGTCCACACCCGCGAAGTTGTCCACAACCTCGCGGCACCCCCGCCCCACCACCTCGCCCACCCTCCACAGTGGGCCCATGCCCTCAACCCTCTCGAAGCCGATCCGGGTTCGGGACGCCGGCGATCTCTACGCCGCGATCCCGCACCTCATGGGGTTCCACCCGGCCGACTCGCTCGTCGTGCTGGTGCTGAAAGACCACCTGGTCAGCATGACCATGCGCGTCGACCTGCCACGCCCACGACATAGAGGCTTCCTCGCGGCCCAGCTGGAAGGGCCGCTGCTCGAACAAGGCGCGTCCGAGGTGATCCTCGTGGTGGTGTGCGCGCCGACCGAGCACATGCCCGAAGAGCTACCGCACGAGCCGCTCGTCACCGCGCTCGACCTCCGGCTGGGTGGTGTGGGTATCGACGTCGTCGAAGCCGTGTGGCTGCCGTCTTGCCAGAAGGACGCGCAGTGGCTCTGCTACCTCGACATCGACTGCCACGGCACGTTGCCCGATCCCCAGTTGTCCGCTGTCGCCGCGGCGTCGGCGCACGAGGGCAACGTGACGTTCGAGTCGCGCGCCGCCATGGCCGCGATCGCCGCACTGGACCCGCCGGAAGCGCTCGAACGCAGATCCGCGTTGCTCGACGAGCTCATGACGACCACGGGAGACCCTGATCCGCGCACCGAACTGCGGCGGGTGAGCGACGCGATCGACGCCGTGGAACACCGCAAGGGATCGTTGCCGGACAACGACGTCGTCGCCCTGGCAAGGGCGTTGGCGGTGCCCGAGGTGCGCGACGCGAGCATGGGGTTCGCGGCGCAGGCGAGGTCCCGGCACGCCGAACGCCTGTGGCTGGAGCTCACGCGGGCCTGCCCCGCACCGGAACGAGCCGAGCCCGCGTGCCTGCTCGCGTTCTACGCCTACCAGCGCGGCGACGGCGGGATCGCGTCCATCGCGCTCGACGCCGCCGAGGAAGCGTGTCCCGGCCACTCGCTGAGCAAGCTCATCCGCTCCGCCGTCAGCGCCGCGTTCCCGCCGTCGGAGATGCGGGCGCTGGCCGTGAAGTACCTGGCCAGCGCCCGTGAGCTGCTCGCCGGCGCTCAGAGGAGCTCGGGGCGTTCCCAGTCCTGATCCAGGACGTGCTCGGCCAGGAACGCCCACACCGTCTCGTACCAGACCCGAGAGTTCCCGGGGGTGAGGATCCAGTGGTTTTCGGTTGGGAAGTAAAGGTATTTCGCATCGACCCCGTGTCGGACGAGGTCGAAGTAGAGGCGATGCCCCTCACCGATCGGAACCCGGTAGTCCTTGTCGCCGTGGATGACGAGCATCGGGGTCTTGATGTCCGCGACCCGCAAGTGCGGGGAGTTGGCGAGGATCCGCTCCGGCTGGGTGAGCGGGTCGCCCATCTCCCGCATCCAGAAGTAGGAGCTGTCGGTGCCGCCGGAGAAGGCGTCGAGGTGCCACAGGGACGCGTGCGTGACGATCGCGCGGAACCGGTCGGTCTGGGTGGCGATCCAGTTGGCCATGTAGCCACCGAACGACCCGCCCATCGCGGCGGTCCGCGAGGCGTCGATGTCGGCCCGCTCGACGGCGACGTCCGTGATGGCCATGAGGTCGGTGTAGGGCTCGGCGCCCCAGCGACCCCAGCCGGCCTTGATGAAGTCGGGCCCGTAGCCGGTGGACAGAGCGGGGTCGGGCAGCAGGATGGCGTAGCCGCGAGCGGCCATCAGCCACGGATTCCAGCGCCAGGTCCAGCCGTTCCAGCTCATGACGGGCCCGCCGTGGACCCAGAGGACGAGCGGCGCGGGGGAGTCGGCGGAGGCACCCTCGGGCAGCACCAGCCAGGAGCGGACGGTCCTGCCGTCGGCGACGACCGTGGAGATCTCGGTGAGCGTGCCGGGCACCGAGTCGAGGGCGCCGGGCGCGCGCAGCCGTTCCGGGTCCTGGTCGGCGCCGGTGGCCGCGAACCGCACTGGCTGCGGCGGGTGGTCGACGGAGTTGCGCAGCGCGTACAGCGTCTTGCCGTCCGGGCTCACGACCAGGTCGCTGTAGTAGCCGGAGACCGTCAGCTTCGTGATCTCGCCGGTCGCCAGGTCGAGCCGCCACACCGGCTGGTGCCCGAGGTGGCTCGCGGTGAAGAAGACCGCCGAGCCGTCCGGGCTCACCACCGGGTGGTCCGGTTCCTCCTGGAAGCTGGGCGCCAGTGGCGTGATCGAGCCGTCCGCCAGGTCGACGCGCACCAGCTCGCGCCGGTGTGGGGAGTCCGGAGTGGACTCGCGGTGGCGGACAGCGACCAGTGCGGAGGAGTCGGGCGTGAACGTGGCGCCGTGGAAGGAGAAACCCTCCTGGGAGGCGACGGTTCGCGCCGCGCCGCCGGTCGTGGCCACGACCCGCAGTTCGGTTCGGCGGCCGTAGGCGGCGCTGACGTCCACGGAGTGGCCGTGGACAGCCCACTTCCCGTCTGGGCTCAGCTCAACGTCCTCGTCGCTGAGCCTGCTTTCGGAGTCTTCGGTGAGAGCGGTGACGGTCTCGGTACCGACGTCCTCGAGAGGAGCCGCGAACAGGCGCGGGTAGGCGGGACCGAGGTCCGCGTCCCAGTACCTGATCGGGTACGACTCGTGCAGGATCGCTGTCACGCCGGCGTCCTCACGGGCCTTGCGCTTGGCGTTGTCGTCGTCGCCGAACTCCGCGAAGCGGTGCGCCGACGACGTGAACAGCACCGTGTCGCCGGCGGCGCGGACCTGACCGATTCCGCCACCGGGCCGGAGCACCTCGCCGGCCTCGCCGCGGACCGGAAGCCGCCACAGCGCCTTCTTGTCCTGGGACTCGCCGGGCTTCGCGAGCGGGTCCGGGCGGGCCGACAGGAACAGCAGCGATCCGTCCGGCGCGAACACGGGGGAGGAGTCGCCCTTGCCGGAGCGGGTGAGCCGGACGGCCTCCCGTTCCCCGGTGGGGTCGACCTCCCAGAGCGCGCCCTGCCACGTCTTGCCGTCCGGGGCGAGCGTGGACACGACGGTGACGAGCCGGGTGCCGTCCGGGGACAGCGCGAGCGACGCGAGCCGCGGGGTGGCGTTGTAGCTCTCGAAGGAGGCGAAGTCGGTCATCCCGGCTCAGGCTCCGTGCCGGGCGCGGGTGAACTCCCACGCGTCGCGGACGATGCCGGTGATGTCGGCGCGCTCGGGCTTCCAGCCGAGGTCGGCCCGGGCGCGCTCGGCGGAGGCGACGAGGACGGCCGGGTCGCCGGCGCGCCGGGGGGCGACGACGGCGGGGATCGGGTGGCCGGTGACCTCGCGGCAGGTGTCGATGACCTGCTTGACCGAGAAGCCGGTGCCGTTGCCGAGGTTGTAGATCCGGTGCTCGCCGGCGGTGGCGTTCTCCAGCGCGAGGAGGTGGGCGTCGGCGAGGTCCAGGACGTGGATGTAGTCGCGGACGCAGGTGCCGTCCTCGGTGGGCCAGTCCTCACCGTAGATCGAGATGTGCTCGCGCTGACCGAGCGCGACCTGCAGCACGAGCGGGATGAGGTGGGTCTCGGTCGCGTGCCGCTCGCCGATGCTGCCGTAGGCGCCGGCGACGTTGAAGTACCGCAGGCTCGTCGCCGCCAGGCCGTGCGCGGCGGCGTACGACGTGATCGCGTGGTCGATGGCCAGCTTGGTGGCGCCGTAGGTGTTGGTCGGCGCGGTCGGGGCGGTCTCGGGGATCGGCACCTCCCGCGGCTCGCCGTACGTCGCGGCAGTCGAGGAGAAGACGAGCTTCGGCGTGCCGTGATCCTTCATCGCGTCGAGCAGGCGAATCGCCGTCAGGACGTTACCCGTCCAGTACTTGCCGGGGTCCTGCATGGACTCGCCCACGAGGGACTTCGCCGCGAAGTGCAGAACGCCGTCGAACCCTTCTGCGAGGACATCGCCGATCACCTCGGCGATGTCGCCCCGGATGAAGCGCGCTCCCGCGGGGACGGCGTCCTCGTGCCCGGTCGAGAGGTCGTCGAGGACGACCACCTCGTGCCCGGCTTCGAGCAGCCTGGCAGCGCACACGCTGCCGACGTATCCGGCCCCGCCCGTGACGAGCAGCTTCACCACAGTCCTCGCAATCCTGGTCAAGATCGTTCTTGGCTACCGGTCCCTGCCCGCACCCGCGGACGGAACCGCCGTGAAGAGCCTCGGCCGCGTGAGCGAGCGCGAGGCGAAGCCGGCGAGCACGGACCGCTCGACCTCGTCGTGCCGTTCGACGGGCACGAGGGCGATGGCCGAGCCGCCGAAACCGCCGCCGACCATCCGGGCGCCCAGGGCACCGGCCGCCATCGCGGAGTCGACGGCGACGTCGAGCTCGAGGCACGAGACGCGGTAGTCGTCCCGCAGGCTCGCGTGGGAGCCGGAGAGGAGGGGCCCGACCTCGGCGAGCCTGCCCTCGCGGAGCAGTTCGACGGTCCGCAGGACCCTGTCGTTCTCGGTCACGACGTGCCGCACCAGCGGACGCAGGTCTTCGGGCAGCCGGACGAGCACCTGGTCGAGTTCGGCGATGTCGACGTCGCGCAACGCGGGAACACCGAGGATCTCGGCCGCGCGTTCGCACCCCGCCCGCCGGGCGCCGTAGCCGCCGTCGACGAGGGCGTGGCTGGCACGCGTGTCGATCACGAGCACCTCGAGCCCGCTGGCAGCCGCGTCGAACGCGACCTGCTCGGGCTTGCCGGAGCGCACGTCGTAAAACAGGGCGTGCGCTTCGACGCAGCACAGCGATGCCGTCTGGTCCAGGATGCCGGTCGGCGCGCCCACGAAGTCGTTCTCGGACCGCTGCACCCAGCGCGCGATGTCCGGCCGCTCGGCGTCGACGCCGGCGAGACCGAGCAGGGCGAGCGCGACGGCGCACTCCAGGGCGTGCGAGGAGGAGAGACCGGCCCCGGCGGGCACGTCGCCCGCGATGACGAGGTCCGCCCCGCCGGTGACGGCGATCCCCTGCTCACGCAGGGCCCAGGCGACTCCACCGGGGTACGCGGCCCACCCCTTGACGATGCCGGGGGCTAGGTCGGCGATCGCGACCGGGTCCGCTTCCTGCAATCCGCCGTCGTCGCCCATCGTGCTGACGGTCATGACACCGTCGGTACGGGGCGACGCTGCGACCGCGATGCGGTGGGGCAACGCGAACGGCAGCACGTAGCCGTCGTTGTAGTCGGTGTGCTCGCCGATGAGGTTGACGCGGCCAGGGGCCGACCAGACCCCCTCCGGAGCGCGTCCGTGGAGGCGCTCGAACGCCTCTGCCGCCTTCGCCGCTGGAGTCGTCGCCTGGGTCACCGGGCGAGCACCAGGACGGCGTGGGCGACCGCGGGGTCGAGCTCTGCCGTGTGACCGTTGCCGCCGCGCACGTGGATGACCTTGGCGCCACCGAGCGCCTCGACCTCCACGGTGCCGCCCGGCACCACGCCGGCGTCCTTCAGTTCGGCCATGAGATCCGGGTCGAGCTGGACGTGCTCGGCGATGCGGCGGATCTCGACGCGGCCACCGCCGCGGCGGGCCACCTCGTCCACGCGCACCAGGTCCGCCTCGGCGGGCGGGGCCGGCTCGCCGTCGCCCAGCTTGTCGAGGCCGGGGATCGGGTTGCCGTAGGGCGAGGTGGTGGGGTTGCCGAGCAGCTTGATGAGCTTGCGTTCGACGGCCTCGCTCATCACGTGCTCCCAGCGGCACGCCTCGCTGTGCACGTGCTCCCACTCGAGCCCGATGATGTCCACGAGGAGGCGCTCGGCGAGCCGGTGCTTGCGCATGACGGCGATCGCGAGGTTGCGGCCCTGCTCGGTGAGCTCGAGGTGGCGGTCCTCCGCCACGACCACCAGGCCGTCGCGCTCCATGCGGCCGACGGTCTGGCTCACTGTCGGTCCACTTTGGCCGAGGCGCTCGGCGATGCGGGCGCGCAGTGGCACCACGCCCTCTTCTTCGAGCTCGTAGATCGTGCGGAGATACATCTCCGTGGTGTCGATGAGGTCGTTCACACCCGCTCCCCTTCGTATGGTGTCAATGGTAGTCGTGCCGGGGGACACAGGTGTCCGCGCGGGTGCAGGATGTGAGCCGTGCATCCCTTGATCACTCCTGAGGCCCTCGCCGACGCGCTGAGTGCGCGCTCCGCCACCGTCGTGCTGGACGTCCGGTGGCGTCTCGGCGGACCACCCGGACGCCAAGACTACGAGGTCAGCCACGTGCCCGGCGCGGTGTACGTGGATCTGGACACCGAGCTGTCCGCTCCGCCCGGTGCCGGGGGCCGTCATCCGCTGCCGGATCCGGAGCGGTTGCAGGCGGTGCTGCGCGCCGCGGGCGTGCGCGAGGGTGGCCGGGTCGTGGCGTACGACGCGGGGGACGGCTCGGTCGCCGCTCGGGTGTGGTGGTTGCTGCGGTGGGCAGGGTTCGATGAGGTCGCGGTGCTGGACGGCGGGTTCGCCGCGTGGGAGGCCGCCGGGCTGCCGGTGACCGCGGACGTGCCGGCGGCCCCGGCCGATGACGCGGCCGGTGAGTCGGTCGGCAACGTGGTGGTGCGGCCGGGGCGGATGCCGGTGCTGGACGCGGACGAGGCGGCGGCGCTCGCTCGGGAGGGTGTGCTGCTCGACGCGCGTGCGGCCCCGCGGTACCGCGGGGAGACCGAGCCGGTCGATCCCAAGGCCGGACACATCCCCGGCGCCCTCAACGCGCCGTCCACCGGACACGTCGGAGCGGACGGGCGGTGGCTGCCGGCGGAGGAGCTGGCCGCGCGGTTCGCCGGTCTCGGGGTGTCCGGTGAGGTGGCCGTCGGCGCGTACTGCGGGTCGGGTGTGACGGCCTCGTCCGTCGTGCTCGCGCTGGAGGTCGCGGGGATCACGTCGGCCGAGAAGCCGGCGGCCCTGTACGCCGGGTCGTGGTCCAACTGGTGTGCGCTGGACCGGGAGGTCGCCACCGGCGGCTGAGGCGCCGGAGGAGTGCGGCGTGGGCGTGGCGCGTGCGCTCAGGCGTTGGGGATGCGGTTGAAGCCCTCGGTGGCGAGCTTCAGGGCCATGGCGCAGGTGTCCACGTCATCGATCGCCAGGACGCTCACCGAGAAGGCCGGGGTGATGACGTTCGGGTCGTCGGTCAGCATGACGGTGACCTGGCAGTCCTCCTTGGAGGCGTTGACCTGCCAGGCGGTGTTGCCGCCGATCTCGATCTGCTTCTTGTCGCCTTCCTGGTCCGCCACGTCCGGCACCGTGACCATCTGGGTGATCACGGTGGACGGGTTGGTGGTGGTGTGGATGCAACCGCCGTCCGCCGTGGACTTGCCGCCCGTGGCGGCTTCGATGTCGGCCGTCTTGAGGACGCCGCAGGTCTCGAGGCCGGTGGCCTTCTTCTTGGTGGCGATCTTCACGTCGCCCTGCTTCGGGGCGGTCGTGGGGCTCGCCGGCTTCGAGGCGGGGGTGCTGACCGGCGCCTTCTTCGAGGTCGTGGTGGGGTCGGCCGGCTCTTGGACCGCGTTGGTGTCGGCCGTCGCGTTGCCCTTGACCTGCTCGGCGCAGCCCGTGACGGCGGCGAGGGTCAGGCCGAGTGCGAGGAGGAGGGCCGCTGGTCTCAGGTGCATGTCGCCTCTGACCCCTGTTCGGTGAGATCGGTTCCGCGGATCGGTTCGGCGTTGGCGACTGTAGGTTGCAGGGCATGGGTAAGCCAGCCGCTGTTGTCTGGGACAGGTCCTTCCTCGGGTACGACCTCGGTGGCGACCATCCGCTGAATCCGGTCCGGCTCGACCTGACGGTGCGGCTCGCCACGGCGCTCGGGGTGCTGGACGGTGTCGGGTTGCGGGAGCCGGTGGCGGCCAGCGACGAAGAGATCGAGCTGGTGCACAAGCCCGGGTACCTGAGTGCTGTGCAGGCGGCGCCCACCGCCGGGTGGGACGTCGGGCACGGGCTCGGGACGGCGGACAACCCCGTGTTCGAGCGGATGCACGAGGCTTCGGCGCTGGTGGTCGGAGGGTCGCTCGTGGCGGCTCGGGCCATCGCGTCGGGTGAGGTGGACCGGGCGGTCAACATCGCCGGCGGGTTGCACCACGCCATGCCGGACAGCGCTGCCGGGTTCTGCGTCTACAACGACTGCGCGGTGGCCATCGAGTGGTTGTTGCGCAGCGGGGTGGAGCGGGTCGCGTACGTCGATGTCGACGTCCACCACGGGGACGGGGTGCAGACGGCGTTCTGGGACGATCCGCGGGTGCTGACGATCTCGTTGCACCAGCACCCGATGAGCCTGTGGCCCGGTACCGGGTGGGCCGGTGAGGTCGGTGGCGCCGGGGCCGAGGGGAGCGCGGTCAACGTGCCGTTGCCCGCCGGGACGCGGGACGGCGGGTGGATGCGGGCGTTCCACGCGACCGTGCCGGCGCTGTTGCGGGCGTTCCGGCCCCAGGTGCTGGTCACGCAGTGCGGGGTCGACACGCACAAGGAGGACCCGCTCGCCGACCTGTCGCTGAGCGTGGACGGGCACCGGGCGATCTACCAGGCGTTCCGGGACCTGGTGAACGAGCACGGGTACAAGTGGCTCGCGCTCGGGGGCGGTGGGTACGAGCTGCTCAGGGTGGTGCCGCGGTCGTGGACGCACCTGCTGGCGACCGTGCTGGACCGTGACGTCGACCCGAACCGGCCGTTGCCGGCGGACTGGGTGGCGCATGCGACGCGCATCGCACCTGAGTGGCCTTTGCCTGCGTCGATGACCGATGGGTGCGACGCTGGGCACCAGCCGTGGGGCGGGGACGCGGAGGAGCCGGTGGACAAGGCGATCCGCGAGACGCGCCGGGCTGTGTTCCCCTTGCACGGACTTGATCCCGACGACCCCAGGGACTGACACCGGTGCCGGACAGCGTTGCAGACTCGAGCGCGAGAGATCCGTTCGACTTCCCGCGGCGGTGGGAGGCGGACGTCGTCCTCAGCGACGGCGGCACCGTCCACCTGCGGCCCATCACGCCCGACGACGCCGAGAAGCTGCGGGAGTTCCACGGGCGGCTGTCGGAGCGGACGCGGTACTTCCGCTACTTCGGGCCGTACCCGCGGATCCCACAACGCGACCTGGAGCGGTTCAGCACCGTCGACCACCACGACCGGGTGGCGCTCATCGCGCTGCTCGGCGACGACATCGTCGCCGTCGGCCGGTTCGACCGGCTGCACGGCCACCAGAACGGCGGGGTCGCCGGGGACGGGACCAAAGATGGGAACAGCGCCGAGGTCGCGTTCGTCGTCGAGGACGGGCACCAGGGGCGCGGGCTGGGCAGCATCCTGCTCGAACACCTCGCTGCGGCGGCCAGGGAGGTCGGGCTCGCGCGGTTCGAGGCCGAGGTGCTCGCCGAGAACGGGCAGATGGTGCGGGTGTTCCGCGACGCCGGCTACCAGGTCAGCAGAGCGTTCGAGGAGGGCGTGCTGCACCTCGAGTTCGCGATCGACCCCACCGACGAGTCCGTCGCCGTCGCCAGGGCCCGCGAACAGGCCGCCGAGGCCCGCAGCGTGCACAACCTGCTGCACCCGCGCAGCGTGGCCGTCATCGGCGCGTCCACCGACCCGACCAAGATCGGGCACGCGGTCCTCAAGAACCTGCTCGAAGCCGACTTCAACGGGCCCGTCTACCCGGTCAACGCCGAGCACCGCGCCGTCAGGGGCGTCCGGGCCTACCCGACCGTGCTCGACATCCCCGACGACGTCGACCTCGCCATCGTCGCCGTGCCCGCGGCCAGCGTCGACGAGGTCATGGACGGCTGTCTCGCCAAGGGTGTGAAGGCGCTCGTCGTCGTCAGTTCGGGCTACGGCGAGACGGGACCGGACGGGCTGTCGGCCGAACGGCGGCTGGCCGCGGAGGCGAGAGCGCACGGCATGCGCGTCGTCGGCCCGAACGCACTGGGCGTGCTCAACCTCGACCCCAAGGTCCGCCTCAACGCGAGCCTCGCCCCGAAACTGCCGTCACGCGGCCGCGCGGGCTTCTTCTGCCAGTCCGGCGCCCTCGGCACGGCCATCCTCGCCAACGCCGCGGGCTGGGGCCTCGGCCTGTCCACGTTCGTCTCGGCGGGCAACCGCGCCGACGTCTCCGGCAACGACCTGCTGCAGTACTGGGAGACCGACCCGTCGACCGACGTCGTGCTGCTCTACCTCGAGTCGTTCGGCAACCCGCGCAAGTTCGCGAGGCTCGCCCGCCGGCTCGGCCGCACGAAGCCCATCGTCGCGGTGAAGTCCGGCCGGCACGCCGTCGTCCCCGGCCTCGCCGCCACCGCCGCGAACGTCGACGAGGCGAGCGTCCAGGCCCTGTTCGAACAGGCCGGCGTGATCAGGGTCGACTCGCTGGCCCAGCTCTTCGACACCGCGCTCCTGCTGGCCCACCAGCCGCTGCCCGGCGGCAAGCGCGTCGCCGTCGTCGGCAACTCCACCGCCATCGGCCTGCTCGCCGCCGACACGCTGCTGGCCCAGGGCCTCGACCTCGCGGGCGACCCCGTCGACGTCGGCGCGCAGGCCACGCCGGAGGAGTTCGCGAAGGCCGTCGAAGAGGCCCTGGACCGCTCCGACACCGACGCGCTCGTCGTCGTGTTCGTGCCCCCGATCGCGGTGCCCGGCGCCGCCTACGCCCGCGCGCTGAAGGAGGCCGCGCACCGGACGAAACCGATCGTCAGCACGTTCCTCGCGGTCGAGGGCATCCCGGACGAGCTCAAGATGCCCGGCAGGGGCTCGATTCCCAGCTACTCCAGTCCCGAACGGGCCGTGCTCGCCCTCGCCCGCGCCGTCCGCTACGCCCGCTGGCGCGCCGCACCGCAGGGCACCTTCGTGCGCCCCGAAGGCATCGACCTCGACCGGGCCAGGTCCATTGTGGACAATCCAGGGGCCGAGCTCCGCCTCGACGACCTGCAGGCCGTGGAACTGCTGGACTGCTACGGCATCGACGTCGTGCCGTTCCGCATCGCCCACAGCGCGGAGGAAGCCGCCGCGGCGGCGGAAGAACTCGGGTACCCCGTCGCGATGAAGGCCACCAGCGAACGGCTGCGGCACCGCACCGACCTCGTCGGCGTCCGGCTCGACATCGCCCAGCGAGAGTCCGTCGAGGCCGCCTACCACGACCTCGCCACGCTCTCCGGGAAGCCGGACGTCTACGTGCAACGCATGGCGCCCAAGGGAGTGAGCTGCGTCCTCGGCCTGCAGGACGACCCGAGCTTCGGCACGCTGGTCTGGTTCGGACTGTCGGGACTGGTCAGCGATCTGCTCGGCGATCGGGCCTACCGGGCGGTACCCCTCACCGACACCGACGCGGCGGAACTCGTTGCCGCGCCGAAAGCAGCGCCCCTGCTCACCGGGTACCGCGGCGACGAACCCGCGGACCTGAAAGCACTTCAGGATCTGGTACTCCGTTTGGCGGCACTGGCGGAGGACCTGCCGGAGGTGCGGTCGCTGAAGCTCGAACCCGTTCTTGCTTCTGCCGCAGGGGCTTTCGTGAGCAGCGCCCGCATCGTCATCGGCCCTCCTCCGTCCCTGCACGACGCGGGTCCGCGCCGGCTGCGCTGACCACCGGCCGGCGCGGGACTGAACTGTTACGGCACCGATTCCGTTGTTTCCATTCGTACCAAGGTATGGACATGCGTCCCGCCGCCGCTTAGGTTTCCCGCATCGCCGAGCGGCACCGACCCAGGTGCGCAGGCGCATGCCCGTGGAATATCGCTGAAGTTGAAGCTGTAGAGGGACGAATGACGCCGAGAGCACTTCTCCGCCTGCTGGCGACCATGGGTGCTGCCGTGCTCCTGCTCGCCTCGTGCGCGGACGGTGGCGGCTCCGGGATGGCCGCCAAGGTCAGCTCGGACGACCGCATGGTCATCGCCGTGTCGTACGACCAGCCGGGACTGTCGGTGCGCAGGCTCGACGGCAGCTACCGCGGGTTCGACGTCGACGTCGCCAAGTACATCGCGAACGAGCTGGGCGTCTCGGAGCAGAACATCACCTGGAAGGAAGCGCAGCCGGGCAACCGCGAGACGCTCCTGACCAGCGGTGAGGCCGACATGGTCGTCTCCACCTACTCGATCACGGACAAGCGCAAGCAGATCGTCGACTTCGTCGGCCCGTACTTCGTCGCGGGCCAGGACCTGCTCGTGCGCATGAACGAGAACCGCATCGACGGCCCGAAGTCGCTGAACTCGAGCCTGCGCCTGTGTTCCACGGCCGGGTCGACGTCGGCCGAGTACGTCCGCGACCAGTTCGCGAAGGACGTGAAGATGGTCGAGTACGCGAAGTTCAGCGACTGCGTCACGGCGCTGCTCGCGGAGAACGTCGACGCCGTCACCACCGACGACGTGCTGCTCGCGGGCTACGCCGCCCAGAACCCCGAGCTCCTGCGGGTCGTCGGCGACCCGTTCAGCAAGGAGGAGTACGGCGTCGGCCTGCACCGCGACGACCCGGGCAGCAAGGCGAAGGTCCAGGCCGCGTTGCAGAAGATGATCGACACGGGTGCCTGGCGCAAGTCCCTCGAGGCCAACATCGGATCTTCCGGCTACAAGATCCCGGACCCGCCGCTGCTGGCCCCGTGATCACACGGCGCGTAACGTATGCTCACGCCACGTGAACCGCGTCCCGCCGCACCGCGCTGATCGTCCTGTTCGCGCGGGCATCCCAGAACACGGCCGAGTCCCGCGTTACTACGCGGTCAAGGCCGAGTTGTTCGACCTCGTCGAGAACCTCGGCGAAGGCACCGTCCTGCCGTCCGAACGCGAGCTCGCCGAACGGTTCTCCGTGTCGCGCGTCACGCTCCGCCAGGCCGTCAGCGAACTCGTGCTCGAGGGCAAGCTCATCCGCCGCCAGGGCAGCGGCACGTTCGTCGCGCCGCCCAAACTCGTCCAGCCGTTGTCCCTGGTCAGCTACACCGAGGGCATGCGCCGCCAGGGCGTCGAGCCGAACCGCACCGTCATCACGGTCGAGGAGCTCGGTGCCGACGAGGGCCTCGCCCGCGATCTGATGATCGAGCCCGGCGACCCGGTCGTGCACCTCGAACGCGTCCTGCTCGCCGACGACGAACGCATCGGCCTCGAGTCCACCTACCTGAGCCTCTCTCGTTTCCCCGGCCTGCTGGAGAAGCTCGACCCCGCCGGGTCGCTCTACGCGTGCCTCACCGAACGGCTCGGGGTGCGTTTCGCCGAGGCCGAGGAACGAGTCGAGACGGTGCTCGCCACGCCCCGCGAGGCGCTGCTGATCGGCACGAACCCGGCGCTGCCCATGTTGTTGCTGCACCGCGTCTCCTACGACGTCGAGGGCCACCCGATCGAACGCGCCCGATCGCTGTACCGGGGCGATCGGTTCAGCTTCGTCGCGAGGCTGCACGCCGATCGCTGAACACCGACCATCCA
Organism: Lentzea sp. HUAS12; assembly: GCF_024125735.1. Lineage (NCBI taxonomy): Bacteria > Bacillati > Actinomycetota > Actinomycetes > Pseudonocardiales > Pseudonocardiaceae > Lentzea > Lentzea sp. HUAS12. Next base: position 4,953,743 of record NZ_CP099738.1, on the reverse strand, counting down.
CAGTGGACCAAGCGCGACCGCACTCCTTTGGGTCCCAACGGAGACGGCTCGGGGCGGGCCGCGCACTTTGTGTTACTTCCCGGGCGCGTCCGGGCGGCTGACGACCGGGCGCATCGTGGCGAAATGCGGCCCCTCCGGACGTTCGAAGTGACTGCGGGTCACCGCGATCCCGTACGGGCACAGGAAGATACGACCCGTTCGCACTCGTTCCCCGCTCAAGTCGCGGAGGTACTGTTGGTGGGAAGAACTTCAGGTGTCCGCAACGGTGCGGAGGAGCGGGGGTGTGCCGTGTCCTTCAAGGCGGAGTTCCTCGCAGAACTCGAGGACTGTCTGCGCGGCTACGGCGCGGTCCCGGTCAGCAACCCCGACGCACTCGCGTTGTTCATCGAGTTCGTGCGAGCCCTTCCGGAGATCGACCAGAGGCTGCGCAGCCTCGAAGGCGTCGACCAGGGCTCCGGCTCGTTCTGGAACAACCCCGCGGTGTGGTGGGAGCAGGTGCCGAGGTTCGGCGCGGGACTGCCGCGATGCGGATCGGCGGAGTGCCGCAAGCTGCTGGACGACATGCTCGACGAGGCCATCAGCGACGAGATCGACGTGCTCGAGATGGAGATCCGCGAGCTGCCCAGCTGAGGTGAACAAGGCTGGGGGACTGGGCTGGTCCGGACATGCCTGCCGGCGCCGCCACCTGTTACGGCCACGGCGCCGGGGCTTCCAGCGCTTATTTGACGGCGACCAGCGACTTGAACAGTTCCCGATAGCGGTGGAGGGCCAGTCGCAGGTCCTCGGTCTGTGGATCACTGTTTCCCTCGAGCTGCTTCGTGAGGGAGCGGTGCCGGGAGGTGAGCTCCTCGAGTGCGCGCGTCACGAGCGCGTCCGCCTTGCTGACGGCCGCCTTCGGGTCGTCGACGAACTCGTACTGCACCGCCTGCCACTCGTCTTCGAGCTTGGCGACCGGACGCTGGTCCGTGCGCTGCGGCTCGGTGTGGCGCTGGTCCGCGTGACGCTGGTCGGCGCGGTGCTGGTCGACGCGGTGCTGCTCCCCGCGCTCGTGGTCGTTGCGCTGCTGGGTTTCAACGCGCTGACCACCGGTGTGCTGACCGTCGGTGCGCTGGCCGTCACCGCGCTGGGCCTGCGTCGCCTGGACGTCGGTCCGCTGCGCCTCCGCCCGGTGGGCGTCCGCCTGCTGGCCCTCGGTCCGCTGTGCGTCAGTGCGCTGGGCGTCAGGCCGTTGCTGCGGCACGCGTTCCGTCTGCGGTGCGCGCTCGGTCTGCTGCGGCCTTGCCGGGGTGGGGACGCCGGCGGCGTGGGTGGGGGTCTCAGACATCGGTCTTCTCCTTCCGCACGGCTTCCCGGTCCTTGCGCGGCGCTGCACCGTGTTCCAGCAGGTCGGTGAACAGCTCGCGGTAGTGCACCATCGCGGTGCGCAGGTCCTCGGTGCTCGCCTCGCCGATCTCCTGGCGCTCCGAGATGTCGTGCGCCTTGCGGTAGTGCTCCAACGTCCGCGCGTGCTCGACGGACAGAACGCTCAGCTGCGCCTCATACCCCTCGGTGGGGTACCCGCGCTCGGCCATCAGATCGGTCACGAGGCGGTCGGCGTCGGCGATGGAGCTCTCCGGCGAGTCGACGAACTTCGCCTGCACGGTCGCCCAGTGCCGGCGGTAACTCTCCTGCGCCGTGGGGGAAAGCGGCTTCAGGTCGAACTCGCTGTGGCGGTGCTCCCGCTCGGCGAGTTCCTTCTCCGCGGCCGATCTGTTGTCGCTGTGCTCGACCACGCGGTCGTACTCAGGGCCGAAGCGGTCGCGCAACTTCTTGCGCTGCATGGCGGGCCTCAGCACGAACGCGAGGACCACCAGCACCACGAGAACCGCGACCACCACGCCGATGATGGCGCCCGTTGACATGGAAAAACCTCCAAGACAGGCAGAAACTCTGGCTGTCCGGAGGCTTTCCCGTTCACTCACAAGGGAAACATCAACCCTTGATACAAACCACCTGCTTGAGCTTCGCGACCACCTCGACCAGGTCGGACTGGTTCGCCATCACGGTGTCGATGTCCTTGTAGGCGCCCGGGATCTCGTCCACGACGCCGGAGTCCTTGCGGCACTCGACACCACTTGTCTGGTCGGCGAGATCCTTCGTCGTGAACGTCTTGCGGGCCTTGTTGCGGGACATCCTGCGGCCGGCGCCGTGCGACGCCGACTCGAACGAGTCGGGGTTGCCGAGCCCGCGCACGATGTACGAACCGGTGCCCATCGACCCCGGGATGATGCCGAGCTCACCGCGGCGGGCGCGGATGGCGCCCTTGCGGGTCACCAGCACGTCCTCACCGAAGTGGTTCTCCTCGGAGACGTAGTTGTGGTGAGCGGAGATCGGCTCCTCGAAGACTACCTGCGGGAACTCGGCGCGCAGCACGTCGCACACCAGGCGCAGCATGACCGAGCGGTTGCGCCGCGCGTAGTCCTGCGCCCAGTACAGGTCGTGTCGGTACGCCGCCATCTCGGGCGTGCCCGCGAGGAACACGGCGAGGTCCGGGTCCGGCAGCTCGGAGTTGTGCGCGAGCGTGCGCGCCACCGCGATGTGGTGCTGCGCCAGCTCGTTGCCGATGCCGCGCGAACCCGAGTGCAGCATGACCCACACCCGCTGGTCGCCGTCCAGGCAGATCTCGAGGAAGTGGTTGCCGCCCCCGAGCGTGCCCATCTGGTGCATCGCCTTGTCGGCGCGCGCCTTCACCGCGGGCGTGAGGTCGTCGAACCCCCTCCAGAACGTGCCCCAGTCGGACGCGTCCCTCTCGGTGAACGCGGTCGCCTTGTGCTGACCGAAACCGACGGGGACCACGGCCTCCATGCGGGACCGCAGACCACGCAACGTCTCCGGCAGGTCGCTCGCCGTGAGCGAGGTGCGCACGGCGGTCATCCCGCAGCCGATGTCCACGCCGACGGCCGCGGGGGAGACGGCGTCGCGCAACGCGATCACCGAACCCACCGTGGCGCCTTTGCCGTAGTGCACGTCGGGCATCACGGCCACGTGCTTGAAGGCCCACGGCAGCGAGGAGATGTTCTGCAGCTGCCGCATGGCGAACTCCTCGACCTCGTCCGGTCGAGTCCACATGCGAATGTCCACGTTCTGGCCGCGGACCAGGGTTGCTGCCATGCCCACGAGGTTAGGCGGCGCTTCGCCCGTTCCACAAAAGAGTTTCCGCGCCGACGAACTCCCACGTGCCCTTGCGGAACTTCGCCTTGCGGAGGTCTCCGCCGATGTTCGTGACGAACGCCCGCACGACAGGCAGGTCGTCGACGGAGGCGATGAGGATCGCCTTGCCCTGCAAGGTGACGCTGCCACCGCCGAGCTTCTCGCGCGCGACGGCGTCGTTGAGCAGACCGGTGCGGACCTGCTGCGCGGTGAGGCCGTCGACCTCGACCTGGACGGCGTCGACGGAGGGCGAGTTCGCGGGCAGGAAGCGGAACGTGAGCACCGACTCCTGCCGGAACTGCTCGGCGATCGCCGAAGCCGTGTGCCGCAGGTTCTCCTCGCCGAGGGTGACGTCGAACTTGCGGGAGCGTTCGAACGTCGTCTGCTGCAGGTCGCTCGACCAGAACACGCCGTCGAGCAACGTCGACCGCGTGGTGTGGCCGCCGTTCGCGCGCACGATCCCGCGGACGTCGCGGTCGAACCGCACGAGTCTTTCCTGGAGCCTCGGGTCGGCGGGATCGGTGATGATCGCCGTGTTGTTCGTCGCGAAGATCTCCGGGGACGGCAGCGGCGCGCCCGCCGCCGTGCCCGTGGAGACCGCGAACGCCAGTACCGACGTGACTGCCACGAGAAGATTTCGCATGGCGCACAACGTATTGCGCGAGCCCGCCGAGCGCACCCCGTCCCACTCGGCGGACGACGCGAACGGTCGACGTGCCCCGGTCTTCCCGCCTTTCCGCGTCCGGGTCATTGACAGCCGCCGCGAACGTGAAAATACTTCGGTCGCATGGATCGCGTGTGCGTCATCGGGGCGGGGTCGTCCGGCATCGCCGCATGTCAGGTGCTCGGCGCCCGCGGCATCGAGTTCGACTGCTACGAGACCGGGTCGGAGATCGGCGGCAACTGGCGCTACCTCAACGACAACGGGATGTCGTCGGCGTACCGGTCGCTCCACATCAACACCTCGCGGCAGATGATGGAGTTCAAGTCCTTCCCGATGCCCTCGCACCTGCCCGCGTACCCCTCGCACTTCCAGATCGCCGAGTACTTCGACGACTTCGTGAAGCACCACGGGTTCCGCGACCGCATCCGCTTCCGGACCGAGGTGACGTCGGTGGCCGTCGCACCGGGCGGCTACCTGGTGACGACGCGCGACCGCGACACCGGGGCCGAGACCGCGCTCACCTACCGTTCGGTGATCGTCGCGAACGGGCACCACTGGTCGCCCCGGATGCCCGAACCGGCCTTCCCCGGCTCGTTCGACGGCGAGGAGATGCACGCGCACTTCTACAAGACGCCGGAGCGGTTGGCGGGCAAGAAGGTGCTGGTGCTCGGCATCGGCAACTCGGCGTGCGACATCGCGGTCGAGTCCTCCCGCGTCTCCGCGCGGACGTTCCTCGCGATGCGCCGGGGAGCGCACATCATGCCCAAATACCTCTTCGGCATGCCGACCGACCACCTGACGACCTCGCCTCTCGCCCGGTTCGCCCCCGGCTGGCTGCAGGCGCTGTCGCTGGGGCTGATGCTGCGGCTGGCGCGCGGCAAGGTCTCCGACTACGGGCTGCCCGAGCCGTCGCACGGCATCCTCGGCGCGCACCCGACGGTGTCCGACGACCTGCTGACCAGGCTCGGGCACGGCGACATCACCGTGAAGCCGAACGTCGAACGGCTCGACGGGTCCGGCGTCGTGTTCGCCGACGGGTCGCGGGAAGACATCGACGTGATCGTCTATTGCACCGGTTACAAGGTGGAATTCCCGTTCCTGGATCCAACGGAGTTCACGGCCGTCTCGTCGCCGGACAACGAGGTGTCGCTGTACCGGCGGGTCGTCGACCCCGCGCACCCCGGCCTGTACTTCCTCGGACTGATCCAGCCCCTGGGGGCGATCATGCCGCTGGCCGAGGCCCAGGCCGAGTGGGTCGCCGACCTGGTCTCCGGCCGGGGCGCCCTGCCCCCGGTACCGGAGATGAAGGCCGAGATCACCACCTACCGGGAGAGGCTGCGGCGCAAGTACGTGAAGTCGAAGCGGCACACGCTGGAGGTCGACTTCCTCGGCTACCAGCGCGAGTTGCTCCAGGAACGGCGGACGTGGGTACGGTCGGACCGTGTCGTCTAGTGCTCAGGTGATCGTTCTCAACGGCGGGTCCAGCTCCGGCAAGTCCGGGATCGCGCGCTGCCTGCAGGCCGTGCTGCCGCAGGCGTGGCTCGCCATCGGCGTGGACACGCTGATCGACGTGATGCCCGCCCGGCTGCGGCTCGGGTCGGAGGGCATCGGGTTCCCGGACGACGGCGGCGGCGAGGTCAGCGTCGGGGCCGAGTTCCGGGTGCTCGAGGACGCGTGGATGACGGGCGTCGCCGCCATGGTGCGCGCCGGGGCACGGGTGATCGTGGACGACGTGTTCCTCGGCGGTGCCGAGTCGCGGCGGCGGTGGGAGACCGCGCTGGACGGGCTGGAAGTGCTGTGGGTCGGGGTGCGGTGCGACGCCGGGGTCGCCGCCGGCCGCGAGCTCGCCCGCGGTGACCGGGTCGCCGGGATGGCCGAGGCGCAGGCCGAGCTCGTGCACCGGGGGATGACCTACGACATCGAGGTCGACACCGCGAAGGCCGAAGCGGTCGAGTGCGCGCGTGTGATCGCCGCGGAAGTCTAGCGGCGCGTCATCAGGAAGCACGCGAAACCGCTGCCGCGCACGGGTTCCGGCAGCCGCTCGATCTCGAACGCCTCCCCGAACAACCGCTGCGCGCCGCCATCGCGTCCACGGCGGCGCCGCGCAGGTCGTCCAGCACGCTGTAGTCGACGAGCAGGTCGAACGTCCCGGACACACCGGGGATCGAGGAGGCCGTCAGGTCGCCCCGCAGCCAGTCGACCGACAACGACGGCGGCGTCGCGCGCCGGGCCTTCTCCAGCCCGGCGGGATCCGCCCGGACGTCACGAGCCCGACCAGTTCGGAACGGGCCCCGCCCTCCCACGGCGCGAAGGTGCGGTACATGAAGTCGTACGCCCGGCGACCGACCACGGCACGTCCTCTCGACGAAAACGGGGCCGCTGACCATCGTGTCAGCGGCCCCGTTCGCGGGACACCACTCAGTGGACGCCGAGCACACCGTCCACCCGGCGGGGGATGCCGAGCGGGTTCGCGTCCTGCAGCTCCGCGGGCAGCAGCGCGTCCGGCCACGACTGGTACGTCACCGGGGCGATCCAGCGGCGGATCGACGTGGCGCCCACCGACGTGTGCAGCGGGTTCGTCGTCGCGGGCCACGGGCCGCCGTGGTGCTGGCCCCACGCCACCGCGACACCGGTCGGCCAGGCGTTGAAGATGATCCGGCCCGCCACGCGGCGCAGGACCTCGGCGACCTCACCGGCCTCGGCGTGGTCCGACTCGGCGGCGTGCACCGTGCCGGTCAGCGTGCCGGGCAGCTTCGCGAGCACCGGGTGCAGCTCGTCCGGCGACGAGTACGTCACGACCAGCGCCGCCGGGCCGAAGTGCTCCTCGGTCAGCTTCTCGAGGTTCTCCTCGAACACCTTCACCGACGTGCTGAACAGCAGCGGCGCCACCGCCCACGCCTCGTCCGGCCGCGTGCCGGTCGACACCACGGAGACCAGGTCCGACGCGGCCAGCGCGTCCGTGCCCGACTTGTAGGAGTCGCACATGCGCTCGTTCAGCATCGCGCCACCGGACGACGCGGCGACCGCCTCGCCCAGCGCGGGCACGATCGACTCCGGCGCGAACACCAGGCCGGGGTTCGTGCAGAACTGCCCGACGCCCATCACCAGCGACTGCGCGAACCCGGCCGCGATCTCCGGCGTGGCCGCGCCCGGAAGGATCACCGTCGGGTTGACGCTGCCCAGCTCGCCGTAGAACGGGATCGGGTCCGGCCTGCCCTGGGCCAGGTCGAACAACGCCCGGCCGCCGCCGGTCGAGCCGGTGAAGCCGACCGCGCGCACCGCCGGGTGCTTCACCAGCGCGACACCGGCCTCGGTGCCGTACACGATCCCGAACACGCCCTCGGGCGCACCGGCCTCGCGCAGCGCGTCGACCACGACCCGCGCGGTCTCGCGCGACGTCGACGGGTGCGCCGAATGTGCCTTCACCACGACGGAACAGCCGGACGCGAGCGCTGAGGCCGTGTCACCGCCCGCCACCGAGAACGCGAACGGGAAGTTCGACGCGGAGAACACCGCCACCGTCCCGAGTGGACGGAGGACGCGGCGCAGCACCGGCCGCGGCGGGATGATGTCCGGGTTCGCCGAGTCCAAAGTGGCCTCGACGTAGCTGCCCTCGCGCAGCACCTCGGAGAACAGCCGCAACTGGTTCGTCGTGCGCTTCAGTTCGGTCGTCAGCCGCGGCACGCCCAAAGCCGTTTCGCTGTCGGCCGTCTCGATCAGCAACGCCGACTCGGCGTCGAGCGCGTCCGCGACCTTCTCCAGCACCACGGCGCGGTCCGTCGCCGCGACGGCCGACCAGGCCGGGAACGCGGTGGCCGCGGCCGAGGCGATGCGGTCCACCTCGCCGTCGGGGGTCTTCGCAACCGGTTCGCCGTACGGCTCACCGGTGCGCGGGTTGTATCCCTGCACGCCGTGGCTCAACGCCCTGCCTCCTTGACTGCCGTGTCGAAATCGGGGCCGCACCAGACGCCGCCCAGGTACTTCACCGCGGGCGACGAGGGATCCGGCTCCCCGTGCTTCTCCAGAACCTCGGCCGCGTACACCTCGGAGTCATCCTGCGGTTCGTACCCCAGGGAGCGGGCCTCGTCCAGCGAGAACCAGGCGCGCTTGTTGGCCGAGATGCCCCACACGACGCGGAAACCCGGTGAAGGGGCGGAAAGGCACGCCTCGAACAGGCGCGCGGCGTCGTCCGGGGACATCCACGTCGAGAGCATCCGCACGTCGCGTGGCTTCTCGAAGCACGAGCCGATGCGGATCGCGATCACGTCCAGGCCGTAGCGGTCGGCGTACAGCGACCCCAGCGCCTCCATCGCCACCTTGGAGACGCCGTAGTAGGTGTCCGGGCGGGGGAAGAGGTAGTCGCCGGCCTCGCCGTCGGCCTGTTCGACGTAGCCCACGGCGTGGTTGGAGCTCGCCAGGACCACCCGGCGGACGCCGGCACGCCGTGCGGCTTCCAGGACCGTGTGGGTGCCGTCGATGTTGACGCGCAGGATCTTGTCCCACGACTCCTCGAGGCTGTGGCCGCCGAGGTGGATCACCGCGTCGACGCCCTCCAGCGCCGCCTCCATGGCGGCCATGTCGGTCACCGACGCCTCGACGAGCTCGACGTTCTCGCCATCGGCGGCCGCGGGCAGCTCCGCGATGTCCAGCAGCCGCAGGACGCGGCCCTCCGCGGCGAGGCGGGGGCGCATGAGCGTGCCCACCCCTCCGCCGGCGCCGGTGATCAGGATGCGTGCGGTCACGGGTTGGAGCCCTCCGTCTTGATCAGGTGGATCGGCAGGAAATCAGCGACCGAACTGGCGGAGGAGTTCGGTGATCGTGCGGGCGGCGTCGAGCAGGGCCGAGATGACCTGCCGCTCGTGCTCCGGGGTGAGCCTGCCCAGCGGCACCGAGCAGCTCATCGCGTCCAGCACGGGGTTGCGGTAGGGCAGCGCCACCGCGAAACAGCCCAGACCGGGAGTGTTCTCCTCGCGTTCGTGGGCGAAACCCGCGTTGCGGAACCCGGCGAGCTGCTCGTGCAGCGCGGCCCTCTCCGTCACGGTGTTGGGCGTCAGCGGCGCCAGTTCGTCGGGGAGGATCTGGTCGACCTCCTCGGGCGTGCGCGTCGAGAGCACGGCCTTGCCCAGGGACGTCGAGTGCGCGGGCAGCCGGCGGCCGACGCGCGAGACGACGCGCAGGTGGTGCTCGGACTCGCGGCTCGCGAGATAGACCACGTCCGCACCGTCCAGGCGGGCGAGGTGGACGGTCTCGTTGATGTCCTGGCGGACCTGTTCCATCACGCGGATCGCCGCCCGCACAACGGGGTCGTGGTCCAAATAGGACGTACCGACGAGCAGAGCGCGCACGCCGATGCCGTAGGTGCCCCTGTCCGAGTCGACCTCCACCCAGCCGCGCGCCACCAGCGTCTGGAGCAGCATGTACAGGCTGGACTTGGGGTAGCTGAGCTCGCGGTGCAGCTCGGTGAGCGTCAGCCTGCGGTCTGACGCGGACAGCACTTCGAGCAGCTCCACCGTGCGGTCGGCGGACTTCACCGCCCCGGGACGCGCTGTGCCCTTGTCGATCGGCGACGCCACCTGACCTCCTCGAAACAGTTAAGCAACTTGCCCTTGACACGTTGCTGTGCTGATTCTTACAGTCCTGCACCAGGTTCACAAGTACGACCCAGGTTCATGTATCTGAACACGAAGGGCTCCGACGATGCGCCGTAGAACTGCCACCACACTCGCCACGCTCGGCGTGGCCGCGCTGCTCGCGGGATGCGGCAGCGGTGGCAGCACCGCCGCGTCGAACAAGGACCCGAACAAGCCCCTCGAGGTGTGGACCCGCTCGACGGAGGCGACCGCGAAGGTCTACGAGAAGATCTTCAAGTCCTTCACCGAGAAGACCGGTGTGCAGGTCGACTACAAGCCGATCTTCAACGACTTCGACAAGCAGGTGCAGCAGCGCGCCGCGTCCAAGGACCTCCCCGACGTCGTCATCACCGACACCGGCTCGCTCGGCAACTTCGTCAAGCAGGGCTGGACGACCGAGGTCGCCAAGGACGACGTCGCGGGCGCCGGCGACATCGTCGACCGCGCCTGGAACAACGGGAAGGGCGCGGACGGCAAGTACTACGCCATCCCGTACTCCACCCAGGCGATGGTCACGCTGATCCGCAAGGACTGGCGCGAGAAGCTCGGCAAGCCGGTCCCCACCACGTGGGAGGAGCTCGACGACCTCGCGAAGGCGTTCACACGGAACGACCCCGACGGCAACGGCCAGAACGACACCTACGGCATGCTCGTGCCCGGCACGACCGACCGCGGCTACCTCGCGTGGTGGGCGTCCAGCTACATCTGGCAGGGCGGCGGCGACATCCTCGAGGACGAGGGCGGCGGCAAGTTCCACGTCGGCATCGACTCGCCCGAGTCGACCAAGGCCGTCGAACGGCTGCGCAAGCTCTTCTGCGACGACAAGGTCATCCAGCCCGGCTCGCTGACCCTGGGCACGAACGACGCGCACCCGCTGTTCGAGTCGGGCAAGAGCGGCATCTACCTCACCGGCCCGTACATGATCGGCCGCTTCGACAAGTCGCTCGGCAAGGACAAGTACGAGGTCGTCGCGTCCCCGAAGGGACCGGCCGGCGCCACGGTGCTCGGCGAGGGCGAGAACATCTACCAGATGGCGGGTTCCGCGAAGACCGCCGACCAGAAGAAGCTCGCCGAGTACCTGATCACGCCCGAGGCGCAGCAGGCCGGCATGAAGGGCGACCCGCAGCCCGTGGTCCGCCTGCCCGTCAACAAGACCGTCGACGTCAACGCGACGTACGACGACCCGCGCTGGGCGACCGTCGCGGGCGTGTACTCCAGCGAGGCGCGGCCGTTCCCGAGCGTCCCGAACTTCGCGCCGTTCCGGCAGAAGACCTCGGAGACCCTGAACTCCATCTTCGCGAAGTGCCCCGCCGACTCCTCGGCCGAGCTGAAGTCGCTGGCGGACGCGCTGAAGAAGGAGCTCGACAACCAGAAGGCGTCGAAGTGACGGCAGTTCAGTCCTTCGGCGACACCCGAGACGTGGGCTCGACGGCTAGTGGCGGCGGTGCCGTCGAAACCCACCCCGTGAGGCGGCGCCGCCGGCGCCGCCTCACGGGAGCCACCTTCATTCCGTGGTTGTTCCTGCTCCCCGCCGCGCTGATCTTCCTGGTCTTCAAGTTCATCCCGATGGCCGAGGGCATCCGGCTCTCGCTGTTCGAGGTCCGGCCCTTCCTCGGCGACATCTTCGTCGGGTTCCGGAACTACGCGACGATCCTGCAGGACGAGAAGTTCCTGACCGCCAGCTGGCACACGCTCGTGCTGGCCGGCGGTCAGACGGTCGGCGCGATGGTGATCGGGTTCTTCCTGGCGTTGCTGCTGGAGGGCCACACCAAGTCGCTGTGGTTCGTCCGGTCCGCGGTGTTCCTGCCCGTCGTGGCGGCCACCGCGGTCATCGGTGAGATCTGGCGGCTGTTCTTCTACCCGGCGCCCGAGGGCTTCCTCAACGAGCTGATCTCGTGGGTCGGTCTCGGGCCCTGGGAGTACATCCACAGCACGGACACCTCGCTGGTGTCGGTCATGTTCGTGGGCATCTGGAAGCACGCCCCGTACGACATGGTGCTGATCCTCGCCGGGCTCGCCGGCATCGACCGCCAGCAGTACGAGGCCGCCGCGATCGACGGGGCCTCGACGCCGCAACGGATCTGGAACGTCACGCTGCCCGCTTTGCGCCCGGTCATCACGATCCTGCTGACCCTGGCGGCGATCCGCGGCCTGCGCGTCTTCACCGAGGTGTACGTGCTCACCGGTGGTGGGCCCGCGGGATCGACCGACGTCTGGATGACGCGCGTCTACACCACGGCGTTCGAACAGTCCGAAGCCGGGCTCGCCTCGGCTGGTTCGGTGCTGTTGTTCCTGGTTACCTTGGTCCTGACGGTCAGCGTGCAGTGGTACCGCCGGTGGAAGGAGGCGCGATGAGCGTCAACTCGAGTCGCTTCGACAGCGCCATCGGCTGGTCCACCCGCCCGGACGCGTGGGTCAGCAGGGGCATCCGGTTCGTTTTCAGCGCCGTCGCTGTAATCCTTTTCTGCGGCCCGCTGCTGGTCATCTTCTCCGGAGCGTTCGACCACAACCCGGACCCGACCAAGCTGTCGGTGGTCCCGGACAGCCCGTCGCTGATCAACTTCCAGGTCGCGGCGGAGAACAGGATCTGGCACTACCTGACGAACTCGCTGGTCATCGCCGGTGGCGCGCTGCTGTTGCAGCTGTCGGTGAGCGTGTTCGCCGCCTACGCGTTGGCGCGCAAGAAGTTTCGCGGTCAGGCCATCGCTCTGTTGGTCATCCTCGCCACGATGATGTTGCCGGAGGAGGTCATCGCGATCCCGCTGTCGCTGGTGATCGGAGACCTACCGCTGGTGCACGTGAGTCTCAAGGGCACCCTGCTCGGCGTCATCCTCCCACTGGGGGCTTGGGGTTTCTCCATCTTCGTCATGACGGAGTTCATGCGGGAGATCCCCGCGGAGCTGGAGGAGGCGGCCAAAGTGGACGGTGCCGGGGAGCTGCGCCTCTTCGCGCAGATCATCCTCCCGCTGTGCAAACCCGCGCTCGGCGTCATCGCCGTGTTCGGCTTCAACATGATTTGGGAGCAGTACCTGCTTCCCCTGATCGTCGCCGCCGACCCCTCCGATTACACGCTCACGGTCGCACTGCTCGCGCTCCGCTCCGACGACCAGGTCGGAACGGGCATCGTGCTGGCCGGTGCGTTGCTGGCGCTGGTGCCGAGCCTGGTCGTGTACCTGTCGCTGCAGAAGTCCTTCCTGCGTGGGATCACCACCGGAGCGATCAAGGGATGAGTCTGGTTATGCAACTCGATGGTGTGCTGTTCTTCCCGGTGACCCCGTTCGACGGCGAGGGGAACATCGCCTACGACGTGCTCGCCGAGCACGTCAAGCACGGTGTCTCCGCCGGGCCGGGCGCTGTGTTCGCCGCCTGCGGCACCGGCGAGTTCCACGCGCTGGGGCTGGAGGAGTTCGAACGCGCGGTCGCCGTCGCGGTCGAGGCGACGGCGGGCAAGGTGCCGGTGTTCGCCGGCGCGGGCGGCTCGATCGTGGCCACCAAGCAGTTCGTGAAGGCGGCGGAACGCGCCGGCGCCCAAGGCATCCTGCTGCTGCCGCCGTACCTCGTCAGCAACCCGGCCGCCGGTCTCGTGCGGTACGTGGCCGAGACCGCCGCCGTCACCGAACTGCCGATCATCGTGTACCAGCGCAACAACGCGGTGTTCACGCCCGAGACGGCCGTCGAGGTCGCGCGGATCCCGAACGTCGTCGGCTTCAAGGACGGCCTCGGCGACCTCGACCAGATGCAGCGGGTCGTGCTGTCGGTGCGTGCAGGCGTTGACAAGCCCTTCCAGTTCTTCAACGGCCTGCCGACCGCGGAGATGACGCAGCTCGCGTACCGGGCCATCGGGGTCGAGCTCTACTCGTCGGCGGTGTTCTGCTTCGCGCCCGAGATCTCGATCGGCTTCTACAACGCCGTGCAGGCGGGCGACACGGACCTGGTGAACCGGTTCCTGCACGAGTTCTACAAGCCGCTGGTGGAACTGCGGGACAAGGTCCCCGGCTACGCGGTCGGCCTGGTGAAGGCCGCCGTGCGCGCGAACGGGTTCGAGGTCGGGGGAGTGCGGCCGCCGCTCATCGACCCGACGGACGAGCACCTCGCCGCACTGGACAAGATCATCGGCGCGGGCAAGGCACTGCTGAGCTGAGAGGGCGTCCGGCATGAAGATCACCGAGATCGTTCTGACACCGATCGCGTTCCGGGACCCGCCGCTGCTGAACTCGGCGGGCGTGCACGAGCCGTGGGCGCTGCGCACGATCGTCGAGGTGCACACCGACGAGGGCATCTCGGGGCTGGGGGAGACCTACGGCGACCTCGGGCACCTGGAGCGCTCGCGGTCCGTTGTGGACTCCCTCGTCGGGCTGGACGTGTTCGCCCTCAACGAGATGCACGCACGGGTGGCGGCCGCGCTGGGCGGCGAGGCCGGGCCGGACAAGCACGGCCTGACCGGCAAGATCACGGCGGAGAGCACCGTCGACCGCGTGTACTCGCCGTTCGAGGTCGCCTGCCTCGACATCCAGGGCAAGGCGCTCGGGCGGCCGGTCAGCGACCTGCTCGGTGGCGCGGTGCGGTCCTCCGTGCCCTACTCCGCCTACCTGTTCTACAAGTGGGACGGGCACCCCGGCGCGGAGCCGGACGAGTGGGGCGAGGCGGTCGACCCCGCGGGCATCGTCGCGCAGGCCTCGGCCATGATCTCGCGGTACGGGTTCGGGTCGATCAAGCTCAAGGGCGGTGTCTTCCCGCCGGAGCAGGAGATCGAGGCGATCCGGGCGCTGCGCGAGGCGTTCCCGGACCACCCGCTGCGACTCGACCCGAACGCGGCCTGGTCGGTCGAGACGTCGCTGCGGGTGGCCGCGGAGCTCGACGGCGTGCTGGAGTACCTGGAGGACCCGACCTCCGAGATCTCCGGGATGGCGGAGGTGGCCGCGAAGGCGCCGATGCCGTTGGCCACCAACATGTGCGTGGTCGCCTTCGAGCACCTCAAGCCGTCGGTGGAGCAGGACGCCGTGCAGGTGCTGCTGTCGGACCACCACTACTGGGGCGGCCTGCAGCGGTCGCGCCAGCTGGGGATGATCTGCCAGACGTTCGGCATCGGCCTGTCGATGCACTCGAACTCGCACCTCGGCATCTCGCTGGCCGCGATGACGCACCTGGCCGCGGCGACGCCGAACCTCAACTACGCGTGCGACACGCACTACCCGTGGAACGCGGCCGACGAGGTCGTCGAGCCCGGCGTGCTGTCCTTTGTGGACGGCGCGGTGCCGGTCCCGACGACGCCGGGGCTCGGTGTGTCGCTGGACCGCGACGCACTGGCCCGCCTGGCGGAGAACTACGTCCGTTGCGGCATCACGGCTCGCGACGACACGGGCTACATGCAGAAGTTCGACCCGAGCTACGAGAGGAAGCGTCCCCGGTGGTGAAGTCGGTCGTCCACGCCTACCCGTGGGACCTGATCGGAGATCCCGACGCCGTCGCGCGGTACCAGGCGCTCGGGGTCGACGCGATCGCGCTCGCCGCGTCGTACCACACGGTGCGGGCCGCGACGCCGTTGCACCCGGAGCACCGCCTGGTCGACGCCCGGCACGCGGCGTTCTACCTGCCGGTGCGGCCGGAGAAGTACGGCCGGCTGGTGCCCGCCGCACCGTCCTGGGTGGACGGTGCGGACTCGTTCGGCGAAGCGGCCGCCCTGGTCCGTGCCGCCGGACTGCCGGTGTACGCGTGGACCGTGCTCACGCACAACTCGCGCCTCGGCGACCTGCACCCGGACGTGACGGTGGTGAACGCGTTCGGGGACCGCTACCCGTACGCGTTGTGCACCGCGCAGCCCGACGTCGTGGAGTACACGTCGGTGCTGGTGTCGGAGGTGCTGGAGCTCGGTGCCCCCGACGGGATCGTGCTGGAGGCCTGCGGGCCGCTCGGGTTCTTCCACGGCGGGCACCACGAGAAGACCGACGGCACGGACTGGAACGCGGTGCAGCAGAAGCTGTTGTCTCTGTGCTTCTGCTCGGCCTGCACCGCCCTCTACGCCGACCCGGATGCTCTGCGTGACGCGGTCCGGGCGGGGGTCGACCGCGGCGCTCCTGCCGTCGAGGAAGCGCTGGGAGCGCTCGCGGACGACGTCCGGGCCGTGCGCACCGGCGTGGTGCGGTCGTTGCGGCAGCGGCTCGTGGGCGAGATCCGTGCCGCCGCGCCCTCGGTGCGGGTCGGCATGCACGTGACCGCGGACCCCTGGGGCACCGGGCCGTTCGCGACGGTGGCCGGGGGAGTCGGCGCTGACATCGATGTCCTGACGACCATGTGCTGGCCCGGCCCGGACGTCGCCGTGCCCGGCATCGAGGCCCTGCGCGCCGAGGCTCCGGACACCCGGATCGCCGCGTACGTGCTGGGGCTGCCGCCGAAGCCCGCCGACGGCGCCGCGCTGTCGGCGGAATGGCTCGCGTACCTCGACGCCGGTGTCGAGGAGTTCCACCTCTACCACGGAGGATTGGCTTCGGCCGCTCGTTTGGAAGCGTTGCGGGAAGCAGTGGCCGCCGTCAGCCGGTAACTGTGAAAGCAAGTCGTTGCAACCCGTTGTGAGCGCGGTTCCGTCCTTCTCACATGAGGCACATAGGAACCGTAGTCGGCACCGGCGTACTGCTCCTCGCCATCTCGGCCTGTGGCAGTGCGCAGAACGCGGCGCCCGGGGCAGGTGGCGGCGAGACGCTGCCGACCGCCACCTCGTCCTCCGAGGCACCCCCTGAGGTACCGCCGAACGCGTCCCCCGGTGAAGTTCCGCCGGACGGCAAACCCGTGACCAAGCTCGACACGAACGCGCTGCCGGAGGACCAGCCGCGCACCGTGTGGACGGTGGGCGACGGGAAGACCGTCGGCGTCATCGGCCAGGAAGGCGGATGTGGCAAGGCCAGCGCGTCCGTGCTGGAGCAGAGCGCGTCCGCGGTGAAGATCGAGCTGCTGGAGACGACGCCGCTGACGAAGCAGATGTGCACCATGGACATCCGCTTCCCCCCGCTGACGGTGCAGCTCTCCGAACCCCTCGGTGAGCGCACGGTCGTGCTGACGTCGCGGCAGGAGCAGAAGTAGACCTCCCTCCCCGCGGTGCCCGGCCGGCACCTGCCCCGCCGGCCGGGCATCCCCCTTTTTCCCGATCTCTTCTCCCGGTCTCTTCTCCGCGACGTCTGAAATATTCGACCGGACAGGTCGCAGGACATTTCACAGGGACTTCTTGTCCCGGTTTGCGAGGATGGTGCGCATGAGAAACGCCGTCGCTGCCGTTGCTCTCGCCGTCGTGCTCGCCGGCTGTTCTTCCGGCACGCAGTCCGGCGCGCCCGGCTCCAGTTCGCAGGGCGGTTCCTCCACCGCCACGACCGCGCCCGGTTCGAGCGGCACGCCAGGCTCGTCGTCGGGAGCGAACCCGACCGCTCCGGCCCAGCCCCCGGTCTCGATCTCGGAGGAGAAGCCGGTCATCCCTCCGAACGTCACGCCCGTGGCGAAGGAGAAGGTCGACACGACATCGTTGTCAGACACCTACCGCGACGAGGCCTACGTCTTCGGGGACGGCCGCGACGTCGAGGTCTTCGGCGTCGGCGGCGGGTGCAAGGAGGCCCGCGCCGAGATCACCGGCCAGTCCGCCGACGTCGTCCAGATCACGCTGGTCACGATCACCAAGCAGCCTCCCGGCACGATGTGCACCCAGGAGGTCCGCCAGGTGCCGCTGACCGTCCGCCTGGACGCGCCGCTCGGTGACCGCCGGCTCGTGCTGGAATCCCGCGAAGAGACCGGCTGAGATCGCACCGTGGAGTCCGTCGACATCGCGTATGGCGACCGCGTACTGCGTGTATACGACGTGGGTACGGGTGTGCCGGTGTTCTGGTGCCACGGCACGCCCAACCTCGGAAAGCCGCCGAGACCGCTGTTCCGCCCCGGCGTGCGCTGGATCTCCTACGACAGACCCGGCTACGGCGGGTCCACGCCCGTGGGTGACAGACCTGTCGGAACAGCGGCGACTGATATGTCGCACATCGCCGACGAGCTGGGTGTCGAGCGGTTCGCGGTGGCCGGGCACTCCGGCGGCGCACCACACGCCCTCGCGTGCGCCGCCCTGCTGCCCGGCCGTGTGACCGCCGTTCTGGCCGTCGCGCCGCTGGCGCCCTTCACGGCAGAGGGCCTGGACTGGTTCGGCGGCATGATCTCCTCGGCCGAGGGGTCCCTGAGAGCGGCCGCCGCGGGTCGCGAGGAGAAGGAGCGCTACGAGGCGTCCGGCGTCGAGTACGAGCACGAGTTCTCCGAGGCCGACCTGGCCACGTTGCGCGGCCCGTGGTCGTGGCTCGGCGAGGTGGCCGGATCGGCGCTGCCGGACGGTCCCGGACCGCTCGTCGACGACGATCTCGCCTACGTCACGCCGTGGGGCTGCGACCCGGCGGCCATCACCGCGCCGACCCTCCTGCTGCACGGCGACCGCGACGGCATCAACCCGCCGTCGCACAGCCGGTGGCTGGCCTCGCGGATCCCCGGCGCGGAGCTGCGCATCACACAGGGCGACGGCCACATCTCGGTCCTGGACCACGCCTCGGACGGCCTCGACTGGCTGCTGGCGCGCTGACCGGTGCCGGAACCACGCGAAACCCCCGGCCGAGCGGTGGCGGACACGCGCACCGTTCGACCGGGGGTTCGGGTGAGAGGTTCTAACGCCAGAAACTCAGCGCCGGAAACTCATCGCCGGAAACTCATCGCCGGAAACTCAGCGTCGGAAACTCAGCGTCGGAAACTGATCTGCAGGGTCGGGGTCGACGTCTCCGCGAAGAAGTCGTTGCCCTTGTCGTCGACGACGACGAACGCGGGGAAGTCCTCGACCTCGATCTTCCAGACCGCCTCCATGCCCAGTTCGGGGTACTCGAGCACCTCGACCTTGCGGATGCAGTCCTGCGCCAGCCGGGCCGCCGGGCCGCCGATCGAGCCGAGGTAGAAGCCGCCGTGCGTCGCACACGCGTTGGTGACCTGCTTCGAGCGGTTGCCCTTGGCGAGCATCACCATCGACCCGCCCGCGGCCTGGAACTGCTCGACGTAGGAGTCCATGCGGCCGGCGGTGGTCGGGCCGAACGAACCGGAGGCGTAGCCCTCGGGCGTCTTGGCCGGACCGGCGTAGTAGACCGGGTGGTCCTTCATGTACTGCGGCATGTCCTCGCCGGCGTCGAGGCGCTCCTTGATCTTGGCGTGCGCGATGTCGCGCGCCACGACCAGCGGGCCGGTCAGCGAGACGCGGGTCTTCACCGGCAGCTTGGTGAGGATCTCGCGGATCTCCGCCATCGGGCGGGTCAGGTCGATGTTCACGACCTCGTCGGACAGGTCCTCGCCCTCGATCTCGGGCAGGAACTGCGCCGGGTCGCGCTCCATCTGCTCCAGGAACACGCCGTCGGCGGTGATGCGGGCCTTCGCCTGGCGGTCGGCCGAGCACGACACCGCGATGCCGACCGGCAGGGACGCGCCGTGGCGGGGGAGGCGGATCACGCGCACGTCGTGGCAGAAGTACTTGCCGCCGAACTGCGCGCCGATGCCGAAGTTGCGGGTCAGCTCCAGGACCTGCTGCTCCAGGTCCGTGTCGCGGAACGCGTGGCCCGACGCGGAGCCCTCCGTCGGCAGGGTGTCGAGGTAGCGGGCCGAGGCGAGCTTCGCGACCTTGAGGTTCTGCTCGGCGGACAGTCCGCCGACGACGACGGCGAGGTGGTACGGCGGGCACGCGGCCGTGCCGAGCGAACGCAGCTTCTCGTCCAGGAACGTCGCGAGGCGCTTCGGGTTCAGCACCGCCTTCGTCTCCTGGTAGAGGAACGTCTTGTTCGCGCTGCCGCCGCCCTTGGCCATGAACAGGAACTCGTACACGGGCTCCTGGCCGGGCTTGTGGAACACCTCGATCTGCGCGGGCAGGTTCGTGCCGGTGTTCTTCTCGTCCCAGAACGTCACGGGAGCCATCTGCGAGTAGCGCAGGTTGAGCTCCTGGTAGGCCTCGTAGACACCGCGGGCCAGCGCCTTCTCGTCGTCACCGCCGGTCAGGACGGTCTCGGAGCGCTTGCCCATGATGATCGCCGTGCCGGTGTCCTGGCACATCGGCAGCACGCCGCCGGAGGAGATGGCCGCGTTGCGCAGCAGGTCCATGGCGACGAAGCGGTCGTTGCCGGACGCCTCGGGGTCGTCGATGATCTTGCGCAGCTGGGCGAGGTGCGACGGGCGCAGAAGGTGCTGGATGTCGCGGATCGCTTCCTTGGCCAGCAGCGTCAGCGTCTCGGGCGCGACTTCCAGGAACTTGCGGTCACCGGCCTCGATCAGCTTCACCCCGTCGGAGGTGACGAGGCGGTACTCGGTCTCGGTGTCCTTCGCGAGCGGCAGGACGTCGGTGTACTCGAAAGTGGTGGGCACGTCGTACACAACTCCAACGGTGTGCAGTTCGGATCAGAAAACCGTACCGCCATCAAACGGACGTTCCGATGTGATCCCCGACCACCGCGCTGTTCCGTACCCCACAAACGCGGAAGGCCGGGGCGGCCCCCGGCCGTCCCGACCTTCCTTCGCGTGCGACTCCCGGCTCACGACGGGCGACGCGTGGCTCTGGTAACGCCCGACCGTGCCGTGAGTTGAGTCACAAGTCAATACTGCCGGACGGGTGAGTTACGAGGCGTAGGCCCGCAACTTCGCCGCCCGCTCGCCCTGGCGGAGCTTCGACATGACCTCGCGCTCGATCTGGCGCACCCGCTCGCGCGAGAGGCCGAACCGCTTGCCGATCTGGTCGAGCGTGCGCGGCTGGCCGTCCTCGAGGCCGTAGCGCAGCCGGATCACGGCCTGCTCGCGCGGCTCGAGCGTCGCGAGCACGCGGCGCAGGTCGTCCTGCAGCAGCCCGGAGATGACGGCGCTCTCGGCGTCGGTGGCGTCCGAGTCCTCGATGAAGTCACCGAGGGGCGCGTCCTCCTCCGTGCCGACCGGCATGTCGAGCGATACCGGGTCACGGGCGTGGTCGAGCAGGTCGGCGACCTTGTCGACGTTGAGGCCGGCCTCCTTCGCCAGTTCCTCGTTCGTCGCCTCGCGGCCGAGCGTCTGGTGCAGGTCGCGCTTGATCCGCGCGAGCTTGTTCACCTGCTCGACGAGGTGGACGGGGAGGCGGATGGTGCGGCCCTGGTCGGCCATGCCGCGGGTGATCGCCTGGCGGATCCACCACGTCGCGTACGTCGAGAACTTGAAGCCCTTGGTGTAGTCGAACTTCTCGACCGCGCGGATCAGACCCAGGTTCCCCTCCTGGATCAGGTCCAACAGCGGCATGCCGCGGCCGGTGTAGCGCTTGGCCAGGGAGACGACGAGACGCAGGTTCGCCTTGAGCAGGTGGTCCTTGGCGCGGCGGCCGTCGCGGACGAGCGCCCCCAGCTCTTCGCGACGGGTGGGGGTGAGGCGCTTGGCCGTCTCCATGACGTGCTGCGCGAACACACCGGCCTCGATGCGCTTGGCGAGCTCAACCTCCTCCTCGGCCGTGAGGAGCGCGGTCTTGCCGATTCCGTTCAGGTAGACTCGAACGAGGTCGGCTGCTGGACCCTGGGCGTCGAGTTCGTGCTCGACGACGGTGGGCGTGTTCTCTCCGACTTCACGGTCGGAGATCCTCGTGACGGTCATGGATCTCCCTCCCCCTGGTGCGGGCGACGCTGCTGTCGGTCAGGCCTGTGGCTCCTGATCGATCAGTCGCGCGTGGCGGTCAAGGCGGCGCGGCGCTGCGCCCTGGTTGCCGGTTGCGGCGGGCCCGCTCGGGATCCCATCGCTAGCTGGCTGATACCTGGGTAACGAACGCGATTCCGAATTCGTTCCCGACTTCCATGACCTGAAGACGTCACCGCTGTCACAGCGGTTGCGCGACTAATCTGAGAACTGCCTGAGAACCCTTTAGTCAGAGCTCCACGATCACCGTGAACGGGCCGTCGTTCACGCTCCGCACCTTCATCTCGGCCCGGAAACGTCCCGTTGCGACGCGCGCGCCCTTTTGGCGTAGTTCCCGCACCACGGCGTTCACCAAGGGTTCGGCGTGCTCGGGCCGGGCGGCCGCCGTCCAGGACGGACGGCGACCCTTCCGCGTGTCCCCGTACAGGGTGAACTGGCTGACGACCAGCAGCGGAGCACCGGTCGACTCGCACGACCGCTCGTCGTCGAGGATGCGCAGCCCGTGCAGCTTCTGCGCCATTTTGCGGGCGTGGTCGTCGGTGTCGTCGTGGTGGACGCCGAGCAGGACCAGCAATCCGGGCTCGTCGATCGCGCCGACGATCTTCCCTTCGACTTCGACACTCGCCTCTGTGACGCGCGCCACAACCGCTTTCACGCGGGAATCAGCATTCCGTGCCGGATGAGATCACGAACGATCGGCAAGGCCGCTTCGGCGTCGATTTCTCCGTAAGCGAACTCGAGCAGCGAGAGCAGGTCCTCGAGCGGCAACGCCCCGTTGCAGCCCGCGACGAGCTTCGCCGTGGCCTCGTCGACCTCGTGTTGCCAGCCGGGCCCGTCCGTGCGGTGCAGGCGCGCGACGACCTTGCGCCAGCCCTCGTCGCCCGGCTCGGACACCTCTTCGAGCAGCACGGTGTCGGCGACCCGGAACCGCTGACCGAGCAGGTCGGGGTTCGCGCGGAGCCACGCGACGTTGTCGAGCCAGCGCGCCGCCTCCGGGCCCAGCGGGTCGTCGTAGGCGTGACGCAGGTCCTCGCAGATGACCTGTGAGTGCATCTCATCGGTGCGACGCAGTGTCACGTACCCGAATCCGACGCCCTGGACGTCGTTCTCCTCGAACCAGTCGAGCCACGCCGCGGCCTTCTGCCGGCCCTCGGGGCTGCGCGGGTCGACGCCCGCGTCCTTGAGCCACGTGCCGACGTACAGGGCGGGCTCGGCGATGTCGCGCTGCACGAACCACGCGTCGATGCCACCCCTCGGGAGCCAGCTGGAGACGCGCTCCTCCCAGTCCTCGCCCCTGCGGTGCACCCAGGACGCGAGCAGCTGGCCGACGCCGCCCTCGTTGAGGAACGCGGGCAGCTGCCGGATGACCAGCGCCGACGCGTCGTCACCGCCGAGGCCGGAGTCGCGGTAGACGAAGTCGACGCGCGGCGGGCCGACGACGAACGGCGGGTTGCACACGACCTGGTCGAACCGCCGGTTGCGGACCGGGCCGAACCACTCGCCCTGCAGCGTCTCGACGTCGAGCTCGTTGATGCGGAACGTGCCCTGGGCGAGCTTCAGCGCGCGCTCGGACAGGTCGGTCGCGGTGATGCGCTCGGCGTGCGTGCTGGCGTGCAGCGCCTGGACGCCGCACCCGGTGCCGAGGTCGAGCAGCGTGCCGACCGGGGTGCGCTTCGTCGCGCGGGCGAGGCTGATGGACGCGTGACCGACGCCGAGCACGTGGTCCTCGGGGACGGCGCCGCCGCGCACGTCGGAGTCGAGGTCGGCGATGACCCACCAGTTGTCCTCGTACGGCCTGACGTCGAGCCCGGCCCTGAGGTCCCCCGCCGTCCGGCCGGCGGCGACGACCTCGTTCTTGACGGCGTCGTCGACGTCGACGCCCGCCAGTGCGGCGCGGACGTCCTTCTCCGGCTCCTCGTCGCCGAGCAGGAACAGGCGGATCAGCGTGCCGAGCGACCCGGCGTCCTGGCTGGCGCGGCGCGCGGGCTCCGGCTCGCCGCGGCCGAGTGCGGCGTGGGCTTGGGGACCGAGGGCGTCGACGACGCCGTCAGCGGTGTAACCGGTGTTCAGGAAGGCCTCGCGCAGACGGGCGCACAGGTCTGCAGAAAGATCGGGGTGCACGGGAGGAGATGCTTTCACGCCCCGGGGTTCATCGCGTGACGCGGAGGGCGATGGCCATCGCGAGCCGCTGGTCCGGGTCGTCGAGGGGGAGTGGAGTCACCTCGGCCATCTTCTGCATCCGGTACCGCAGCGTGTTCGGGTGCACGTTGAGCTCCTTCGCCGCCGCCCGCACGTCACCCTGGGCCGCGAGCCACGCCCTCAACGTCGTCGCGTACTGCGTCCCGTACTCGGCGTCGTACCGCAATATATTGGATATCGGGCCACGGGTCGGGAGGCGTCCGGCGTCGGCGACGGCGGCGAGCCGGTGCAGCAGCACCTGAGCCCACGCGTCGTCGTATACAACCGGTACACCCGTGGAGAGCGCGAGGCATTCATCGGCCTCCTGCCGTGACGTCGGCAGCTGCGTCGCCTCGGCCGGTCCGCCGATGCCCGCCACCACCTCCGCCTCGGCGGGCAGTTCGCGCACCAGCGACCGCACCCACGCGACGGCGTCGTCGGCGGCGGGGATGACGGTGTAGAGGACGTTGCCGAACAACGCGCTCCGCCCCGGCCGCGACCAGCCGAAGCCGGCCGTGGCGCGCTGGAAGGCGAGAACCGCGGCGCCGTGCTCTCCCTCGCCCGCGTGGGCCTGGACCGCGATCACCCGCAGGTCGGCCGACGGCAACCCGAGGCGGGCGACGTCGGCGGACTCCGGGTGCTCCAGCAGCCTGATCACCAGATCCGCCTCGGCCTGGCGTTCGAGGTCGGTCGATGCCCGCGACCGCAACAGGTGCAACGCCGCCGTGCGCGCGCCGTCGACCAACGCGGCGCTGCGGGCCGGGTCCACCGGCCCGGTCACCTCGACCCACACCGATCCGAGCAGTTCGCGGCCGGCGCGCACGGCGGCGACGAGCCGGTTGCCCAGCTGAGGGGTCAGCTTGGGCACGAAGATCGGTTCGTCCGACGACGCGAGGTGCGTGAACACCCCGAACTCGTCCAAGGCCCGCCGCGCCTCCTCCGGCACCCGCCGCCCGAGGATGGTCTGCACGCGGACGGGGTCGACGTCCTCCTGCCGGTAGGAGTAGGCGAGCACGCGGGACTGCTGGTCCTCGATCGTCACCGGCCCGCCGACCACACCCGCGATGACGTCGGCCAGCCCGAACAGGTCGCCCGTGCGCGTACCGCCGTTGACTAGCGTCTGCGTGACGTTCGCGAGCTGGCTCCACGGCACCGACGGGTCGACGAGCAACACGGCCGCGCCGGACTTCTTGGCCGCGGCGACCACCCGTTCGTCGAGCGGCGGCCTGCCGTGCAGGACGACGGCGGAGGCCGCGGTGGACGACACCAGGCGCGCGGCCGCGGCGACCGAGGGCGTGCCCAGACCGAGGAGCACGTCGCCCGCGGCCGCCGGGGTGTTCTCCGCCGGGTCGTGCAGGGCGACTCCGCGGAGTTCGGCGTCGCGGCCCCTCGGTGCGCAGGCCAGATGCGTGCCCAGGCTGCCGAGCACGTCCACGAGCCGATCAAGGGCGACCACTCGCGGATGTTAACCGCCGACCGGCTGTCCCCGCCCTCACTCGGACGTGGGACCATGGAACATCTGGAGGTGGTGTCGTGAGCAGTCCCGACCGGAACGACACCCCGGTGTTGATCACCGAGGCGGCCCCGTCCTACGAAGAACAGCACGCCGCCCGGCGCAAGAAGTACGCGATCATGATGAGCCTGCGCTTCCCGTGCCTCATCCTCGCGGCTCTGTTCGCGCACACCTGGTGGCTCGCCCTGTTCTTCATCGTCCTGTCGGTCCCGCTGCCGTGGATGGCCGTGCTGATCGCGAACGACCGGCCGCCGCGCAAGACCGAGAAGGCGAACCGCTACGAGGTCGAGCGCCGCGCCATCACCCAGAAGAGCACCACCGTCATCGACGGCTAGCCGCACCGCCTACCGGGGCGGTTGCGCTCCGACGACGCCGACCGCGCGCGAGCCCGCCCGCACGCCACCCAGGAGCGCGTCGCGCTTGGACGCGCCGTCCAGCCACGCCGCGAGGAAACCCGCGTCGAAGGCGTCGCCCGCGCCCGTCGAGTCGACGCACTCGGTGACTTCAGCGGGGACCGAGATGAGCTCGTCCTCGTCCACCCACGTCGCGCCGTCGGGTCCCGACGTGACCACCACGACACCGACGTGCGACAGCAGCGACTTCGCCGACGCCGGTTCGGAGGAGCCCGTCAACGCGAGCAGCTCGTCGGCGTTGGGCAGCAGGAAGTCGACGCCGCGCACGTCCTCCAGGAACGCCTCGGCCGAGTGGATCAGCACGGCCGCCTGGGGGTCCACGGACGTCGTCCAGCCCGCCTCGTGGGCGGCCCGCAGCACGGCGAGACCCGCGGGACGTGAAGTCGCGTCGAGCAGCACGTAACCGGACAGGTGCAGGTGGCCGCCCGTGCCCGCGAGCAGGCCGGGGTCGAGGTCGGCGGGGGAGAAGCGGGCGTTGGCGCCCCGGTCGGGGAGCATCGAGCGCTGGCCGTCGTCGTCCACGAGCACCACGACGCAGCAGGTCGCGAGGTCGGGGTCGACGGCGAACGCGCACTGCACGCCCGCGGAGGTCAGTTCGGCGTGCACCTGGCGGCCCGCCGAGTCGGCGCCCACGCGGGCGACCAGGACCGGGGACGCACCGCACGCGGCCAGCCACACGGCCGTGTTCGCGCCGGCGCCACCCGGTTCGATGGTGACCTTCGCGCGCACGTCACCGCCGTGGGCGATGGGGCCGGAGTGGCGGGCCACCACGTCGAGGCCCGCGTCACCGACGACGACCACAGGCCTCATCGGGCCGGCTCACCGGAGAGCGCGACCGCGGTGGCGGCGGCCACGAAGGCGTTGTTGACGACCAGTTCCTCGTTGGCGTCGAGGCTGACGCCCTCACTCGCGGTGTGGAAGTGCTCGAGCAGGACGGGGCTGACGTCCTTGCCGCGCACGTCCTGGTCGACGAGCTTCTGCAGGCCCTCGGCGAGGAGCCGGTCGTGCAGGCCCGCGTCCATCTCGAACGCGGCGGGGATCGGGTTCGCCAGCAGCATGCCGCGACCACCGGCCGCGAACACGGCGGCGGCCTCGGCCGGGTTCTCCACGCGCCACGGCACGTCGAACTCCGACTCGCGGCGGTAGAAGGCCGGGAACCGGGACGTCTGGTAACCCACGACCGGCACCGACCGGGTCTCGAGGACCTCCAGCGTCGCGCCCATGTCGAGGATCGACTTCACACCCGAGCAGACGATCAGCACCGGCGTCGTCGCCACCACGTCGAGGTCGGCGGACACGTCCCACGTCTCGCGCGCCCCGCGGTGCACCCCGCCGAGACCACCGGTCGCGAACACCCGGATGCCCGCCTGGTGGGCGAGCGCCGTGGTCGACGCCACGGTCGTCGCGCCGCTGCGACCCAGCGCGTAGGCGGCCCCGAGATCGCGCAACGACAGCTTCACGAGGTCGCCGGAGGTGCAGACGCGGTCGAGCTGGGCCGAGGAGAGCCCGATGTGCGGCACGCCGTCGAGCACGGCGATCGTGGCGGGAACGGCACCGGCCTCCCGCACCACCTTCTCGAGGCGCGCGGCGACGGTCAGGTTGCGCGGCGCGGGCAGGCCGTGGGACAGGATGGTGCTCTCGAGAGCGACGACCGGCCGGTTCTCGGCCAGGGCGGCGGCAACTTCGTCAGCGATCTGCAGCGTGGTCACGAGGGGACATCATCCCAGGTACCCTGGGCGCGTGAGCACCCAGACTCTCCCCGAGGTCGACGTACGACCGGACGAGACCGACCAGTCTTCGGACGACACCCCGAAGATGTTCCACTACGTGCGCAAGGCGAAGATCGCCGAGAGCGCCGTGATGGGCACGCACGTGGTCGCGCTGTGCGGCGAGGTCTTCCCGGTCACGCGGTCACCGAAGCCGGGCTCCCCGGTGTGCCCGGACTGCAAGAAGATCTACGAGAGCCTGCCGCCCGGCGGCGACGGCGACTGAGCCCCACCCACGCGCATCCGGCGCCCGCCGCCCCGGCTCGACCCGGGACGGCGGGCGTTGCTGCTCCGGGAAGGGTGCGAGGCGGTCGGCTACCCCCGCTGCCTCTCCTCTTCCGAGTGCGGGCGCTGGTCCTGGATCCGCAGCGGCGTCGTGAGCTGCGTGTCCGCGGGGGACGGCGCCGAGTAGCCGTTGTTCGGCTCCTGCTGTGAGGTGTCTTCGGGCGTCTCGCGGGGCTGCTCGGCCTCCTCGCGGATGCGCGACGCCGCCCGTTCCATCTCCAGCCGGCGCCAGCGGCGGCGCTGGCGGCGGGTCATGCGGGCGGGCCACATGTCCTGGACGGCGCTGTTGAAGTACGCGCCGATCGTGATCGCCAGGCCGATGAAGAACACGAACAGCAGGAACGCGATCGGCGTCGCGAGCGCGCCGTAGGTGTAGCCGGTGGTGGTGATCCACTGGATGTACAGGCGCAGGCCGATGGACGACAGGATGAACACGGCCATCGCGAGGAACGCACCCGGCAGGACGCGGTGGTACGGCAGCCGGCGCGGCAGGGCGACCTTGTAGAGCAGCGACAGCGACAGCACGAGCAGCAGTCCGACGCCGGGGTAGTAGAAGCGCCCGACCCACGTCTCGATGTACGGCTGCCAGGTCGTGGGGAAGAACTGCGGCAGGACGTCCGGGCCGAGCGCCAGGACCGGCAGGCCGACCACCAGGGCGACCAGCGACACCATGTAGAGCAGCAGGGCGAAGATGCGCTGCCACAGCTCGTTGCGCACGCCGTACTGGCCGTGGGCGACCGTGATCGCGTCGACGAACGACGACATGGCCGACGAACCCGCCCACAGCGAGATCAGGAAGCCGATCGACACGATCTCGCCCTTGCCGGTCGAGAGGATCTCCGCGACCGTCGGCGCGATCACGCCGTTGACGACGTCCGCGCTGAAGATCGTCCGGGTGAACCCGATGATCTTCTCCTGGACGGACAGGACGATCTCCGGGCCGAACCACGTGCCGATCCAGCCCATCGAGCCCAGCACGCCGAGCAGCAGTGGCGGGAACGACAGCGTCTGCCAGAACGCGGCCTCGGCCGCTTCTGAGAAGATGTTGCCCTGCCACGCCTTCGACAGCGTGCGCGCGAGTAGACGCAGCGGCCCCTTGCGGCCGGACCTGCGTGGTGCGTCGTTGTCGGAAGGCGAACCCATCGCAGTGACAAGCATGGTGCATACCGCCACGTTTCGCGGCATCGACGCCCGGAACAGGTAGAGTCGCGGTGCCCTCGGCCCTCGTCCGCCTGAGGGTATTGCTATGTCTGACCTGCACAAATGAGGAGAAACACGCCTGTGACAGCGCCAGCAGCAACGCCGGCCGCGATGCGACCGCTGCGAGCCTGGCAGCGCCGCGCGCTGACCAAGTACCTCGCCGCCAAGCCTCAGGACTTCCTCGCCGTCGCGACGCCCGGAGCGGGCAAGACGACCTTCGGGCTCCGCGTCGCCGCCGAACTGCTGGCCGACCGGACGATCGAGGCCGTCACGATCGTCACGCCCACGGAGCACCTCAAGCACCAGTGGGCGAAGGCCGCCGCCGAGCAGGGCATCCACATCGACTCGAACTTCCGCAACACCAACGCGATGACCTCCCGCGACTACCACGGTGTCGCGGTCACGTACGCACAGGTCGCCGCCCACCCGACGCTGCACCGCGTGCGCACCGAGAACCGCAAGACGCTGGTGCTGCTGGACGAGGTCCACCACGGCGGTGACGCGAAGTCGTGGGGTGACGCGATCCGCGAGGCCTTCACGCCCGCCGTGCGCCGCCTGTGCCTCACCGGCACGCCGTTCCGGTCCGACGACTCGCCGATCCCGTTCGTGCAGTACGAGGAGAGCAACGGCGGCTTCAAGACGTCGAAGGCGGACCACACCTACGGCTACTCCGACGCGCTGCGCGACGGCGTCGTCCGGCCCGTGCTGTTCCTGGCGTACTCGGGTGAGGCGTCGTGGCGGACCAGCGCGGGCGAGGAGTACACCGCACGGCTGGGCGAGCCGCTGACGCAGGAGCAGACCGCACGGGCGTGGCGCACGGCCCTCGACCCGGCCGGCGACTGGATGGCCTCGGTGCTGCGCGCCGCCGACAAGAGGCTCACGCAGAAGAGGGAGAACGGCCTGCCCGACGCGGGCGGACTGGTGATCGCCACCGACCAGACCGTCGCGAAGGCCTACGCGCAGGTGCTCGAACGCGTCACGGGCCAGGTCCCCACGCTCGTGCTCTCCGACGACCCGAAGGCGTCCGGCAGGATCGCCGAGTTCGCCGCGACGAACGAGCGCTGGATGATCGCGGTCCGCATGGTGTCCGAGGGCGTCGACGTGCCGCGCCTCGCCGTCGGCGTGTACGCGACGTCGTCGTCGACCCCGCTGTTCTTCGCCCAGGCCATCGGCCGCTTCGTGCGCAACCGGAAGCCCGGCGAGACCGCGACGGTGTTCCTGCCGTCGGTGCCGGTGCTGCTGCAGCTCGCGTCGGAGCTGGAGGCGGAGCGCGACCACGTCCTGGGCAAGCCGCACCGCGAGAAGGACGGCTGGGACGACGAGCTCATGGCCGCGGCGAACCAGGCCAAGGACGAACCGGGTGAGGACGAACGCGCCTTCACGGCCCTGGGCACCACCGCCGAGCTCGACCAGGTCATCTACGACGGCTCGTCGTTCGGCGCGCCGACCCACGCGGGTTCGGAGGAGGAGCAGGAGTACCTCGGCCTGCCCGGCCTGCTCGAACCCGACCAGGTGCGCACCCTGCTGCTGCAGCGGCAGGAGGAGCAGATGGCGCTCGCGGCCAAGCGCCCCAAGCCCGAGGCTCCCGTGCGCGAGGCACGGCCCGTGGGCGTGCAGGAACGCCTCACGTCGCTGCGCAAGGAGCTCAACACCCTCGTCGCGATGCACCACCACCGCACGAAGAAGCCGCACGGCAAGATCCACAACCAGCTGCGCGAGTACTGCGGCGGCCCGCCCACGGCGATGGCCACCATCGAGCAGCTCGAGGAGCGGATCGCGACGCTGCGGTCCTGGTAGTCAGGTACGGGCGACGGCGACGGCCAGCGTGCTGTAGCGCGCGGTGAACCCGCCGCCGATCGCGTCGATCGCGCGGCCGACGTCGGCGAGCAGTTCGGTGCCCTGCTCGGCGCTGAGCAAGGCCATCGGGCTCATGGTGCGCATGAGGTCGAGGTACTCGGCGGTCGTGTAGCCCCGTTCCCAGTCCGCCCGCCAGCGTTCGGCGTGTGAGAACGCCCCGGTGGCGACGAGTGCCTCACCGGTGCGCACGCAGCCCGCCTGGTAGGACTCGAACGCCTCGTCGTAGGAGTGGCCGACGCGATAGGGCATCTGCGGCGCCACCTTGGCGTAGGC
This sequence comes from Lentzea sp. HUAS12, assembly GCF_024125735.1. Taxonomy (NCBI): domain Bacteria; kingdom Bacillati; phylum Actinomycetota; class Actinomycetes; order Pseudonocardiales; family Pseudonocardiaceae; genus Lentzea; species Lentzea sp. HUAS12. The sequence continues at coordinate 4,923,096 of NZ_CP099738.1, read as the reverse complement.
CGCGACGTAGGCGTCGGCGATCGGTTCCGGCGTCCCGAACACGTGCCAGAGCCCGACGAACACACCACCGGGCCGCAGCACCCGTGCGGCCTGGCGGGGGCCTTCGTCCGCGTCCACCCAGTGCCACGACTGCCCGGCGACGACGGCGTCGAACTCGCGGCCGGCCGGGTCCCAGTCCTCGAACTTCGCCACCTCGACGGCCACGCCGGTGCCGCGGGCGAACCCCGCCATGCGCTCGTCGTGCTCGACGCCGAGGACGTCCAGTCCGGCCTGCCGCAACTGCCGGGACAGAACACCGGTGCCGCACCCCACCTCGACCACCCGCGGGCCGGGACTGGCGGTGACGATCTTGCCGATCAGGTCGTCCGGGTAGGGCGGTCGCGTGCGGTCGTACCGCGCCGCCTCGGCACCGAACGAGTTCGCCAGCCTTTCGGCGGCTTCCTTGTCGACGGTCATGCACCCAACCTAGGGATGTCCGGGAGGTGACCGGCGAGTGTTCGCCGCGAGCGGAGGCCGAGATGATGCCGTTGTAATCGGTAGCTCGGTGGTAACGCTCTCACGACTCTCCGTGACCATATTTCGCCACGGTTACCGCATCGTTGCGACTTAATCGATTCAGTGTGGTTCCGGTCACGCATATGTCGGGCATACGTTGTGCGCCACAACATTCTCTGTGACACAGCGCAGTGAAAGGGATGGCGGATGCGCAGCAAGACTCTCGCTTCCATCGCCGTGACCGCGGGCCTCGCCCTGGCGGTTTCGGCATGCGGCGCCAACTCCTCCTCCGGCACCGGAGGAACCTCTGAAACGAACTCTGGCGGCAGCGGCTCGGGCGCGAAGGTCGGCGTGATCCTGCCCGAGACCGCGTCCTCGGCTCGCTGGGAGGGCTTCGACAAGCCCCTCCTCGAGGCCGCTCTGAAGGCCGAGGGTCTCAGCCCCGACATCCAGAACGCCCAGGGCGACGTGCAGAAGTTCAGCACCCTGGCGGACGGCATGATCAACGCCGGCGTCAAGGTCCTGATCATCGCCACGCCCAACAGCGAGGTCGGTGCGTCCGTCGCCAAGAAGGCGCAGGCGCAGGGCATCCAGGTCATCGACTACGACCGCCTGAACACCGGTGGCTCCTCGTCCTACTACGTGTCGTTCGACAACGTGAAGGTCGGCGAGCTGCAGGGCCAGGGTCTGGCCGACGCCATGAAGGACAAGCCGCAGGGCTCCCAGGTCATCGAGATCGAGGGCGCGCCGACGGACAACAACGCGACGCTCTTCACGCAGGGCCAGAAGAAGGTCCTGCAGCCGCTCTACGACTCGGGCAAGCTCAAGCTGGTCCAGTCCCAGCCGATCGACAACTGGGACAACCAGAAGGGTGGCCAGGTCTTCGAGCAGATCCTGACCTCCAACGGCGGCAAGGTCGACGGCGTCGTCGCCGCGAACGACGGCCTCGCCGGCGCGGTGATCACGATCCTCAAGAAGGTCGGCCTCAACGGCAAGGTCCCGGTCACCGGTCAGGACGCCACCCCGGACGGCCTGCAGGCCGTGCTCCGCGGTGACCAGTACATGACCGTCTTCAAGCCGATCAAGGACGAGGCCGAGGCCGCCGCCAAGCTGGCCGGCGCCCTCGCCAAGGGTGACACCGCCGCCGCCGACGCCCTCGCGTCCGGCTCGACGGACGACAGCAAGGGCAACCGCAAGGTCAAGTCCGTCCTGCTGTCCGCTCAGCTGATCACCAAGGACAAGGTCAAGTCCGTGGTCGACGCTGGCTTCGTCAAGGCCTCGGAGATCTGCGTGGCCGACACCCAGGCCGCCTGCACCGAGCTCGGCATCAAGTAGGACCGCTCGCGACGAGGGCGGGGTGCGGTTTGGGCCGCACCCCGCCTCTCGCCGCGTGGTAACCACGGAGGAATCCCAGTGAGCGAGCCGATTCTCGAGCTGCGCGGCATCAACAAGAGCTTCGGTCCCGTGCACGTCCTGCACGACATCGACCTCGACGTCAACCCCGGCGAGGTCACCGCCCTCGTCGGCGACAACGGCGCGGGCAAGTCGACGCTGGTCAAGTGCATCGCGGGCATCCACCCCACCGACTCCGGTGAGGTCCTTTTCAACGGTGAGCCCGTCCACATCAAGGGTCCCCGCGACGCCGCGGAGCTCGGCATCGAGGTCGTCTACCAGGACCTCGCGCTGGCCGACAACCTGGACATCGTCCAGAACATGTTCCTCGGCCGCGAGCGCACCAAGGCGGGCCTGCTCGACGAGACCGACATGGAGCAGGCCGCGCGCAAGACGCTGGCCTCGCTGTCGGTGCGCACGGTCAAGTCGGTGCGCACGCAGGTCTCCTCGCTGTCCGGTGGCCAGCGCCAGACCGTCGCGATCGCCAAGGCCGTGCTGTGGAACAGCAAGGTCGTGCTGCTCGACGAGCCCACCGCCGCACTCGGCGTCGCACAGACGCGCCAGGTGCTCGACCTGGTCCGCCGGCTCGCGGAGCAGGGCCTGGGCGTCGTTCTGATCAGCCACAACATGAACGACGTCTTCGAGGTCGCCGACAAGATCGCGTGCCTCTACCTCGGACGCATGGCCGCGGTCGTGTCGACCAAGGACGTCACGCACGGCCAGGTGGTCGAGCTGATCACCGCCGGGCGTTCCGGTGACCTGGGCATCGCCCGCCCCGAGGCGGCGACGATCTGATGAGTTCCGAAGAGGCGAGCATGACCGACACCACCGAAGCGCACGAGCACACGCACGATCACGACGCCCCTCAGCAGCAGGGTGCGATCTCCGACTTCGGCATCGACACGACCTCCCAGTCCACCGGTGAGGCCGTCCGCGACTACTGGGCCAGGGTCCGCGGCGGTGAGCTCGGCTCGCTGCCCGCACTGCTCGGGCTCGTCGTGCTGCTGATCGTGTTCAGCTCGCTGTCCGACACGTTCTTCACCCTCGGCAACCTCGCCAACCTGCTCCAGCAGGGCGCCAGCATCACCATCATCGCGATGGGCCTGGTGTTCGTGCTGCTGCTCGGCGAGATCGACCTGTCCGCCGGTACCGCGTCCGGTGTGACGGCCGCGGTGATGGCACTCCACCTGATCCACAACGGCAACCTGCTCGGCGGCATGGGCGACACGGTGTTCTACGTGTTCTGCGGTCTGCTCGTGCTGGCGATCGTGCTCGGCGCGGTGATGAAGGTCTGGGCCGGTGTGGCGCTCTCCGCCATCGCCCTGGTCATCGCCGCCGTCGGCATCCCCGCGAACGCGTGGCTCGAGATGCTGCTCGCGGTCTGCGTCGGCGCGGCCATCGGCACCATCACGGGCTTCCTGGTCGCCAAGGTCGGCATCCCGTCGTTCGTCGTGACCCTGGCGTTCTTCCTCGTGTGGGGCGGTGTCGTCCTGCAGCTCATCGGCCAGGGCGGCACGCTCGGCCTGCGCGACGACACGATCTTCAACGTCGCCAACGGCAACCTGAACTTCGTGGGCTCCTGGGCGCTGTTCGTCATCGCCGTCGGCGGCTACGCGGCGGTCGTGCTCACCCGGCACTTCTCCCGCCTGCGCAAGGGTCTCGTGGCCCAGCCGACCTCGCTGGTCCTGGGCAAGATCGGCGCCCTCGCGGTGCTGGCCGCGGTCATCACCTACGCGCTGTCGCTGAACCGGGCGCCGAGCAACCTGATCGTCATCGAGGGCGTGCCCTACGTGGTGCCGCTCGTGCTGGTGCTGCTGGTGGTCGGCACGTTCGTGCTCGACCGCACCTCCTACGGCCGCCACATCTACGCGGTGGGCGGCAACAAGGAAGCGGCTCGCCGCGCCGGTATCAACGTCGAGCGCATCCGCATGAGCGTGTTCGTGATCGCCTCCGCGGCGGCCGCGATCGGCGCCATCGTGTACTCGTCGAAGGTCGGCTCGGTCGACCCGAACGCCGGTGGCGGCAACACGCTGCTGCTGTCGGTCGGTGCGGCCGTCATCGGTGGCACGTCGCTGTTCGGTGGCAAGGGCCGCCTGCGCGACGCGGTGATCGGTGGCGCGGTGCTCGCGATCATCCAGAACGGCATGGGTCTGCTCCGCCAGCCCGCCGCCGTCGTGTTCATCGTGACCGGTCTGGTCCTGCTGCTCGCCGCGAGCGTCGACGCGTTGTCCCGCCGCCGGGCGGCCACCGCGGCTCGATGACGCGGTGACCGGTCCCACGTCCGGCACCCGTCCCGACGAGATCCGCAGGCACAACAGGACGGCGCTGCTGCGCCGCCTGCACGTCGACGGACCGTCCACCAGGGCATCGCTCGCGGCTGAGCTCGGCCTCAACCGCAGCACGATCAAGGCCCTGGTGGACGGCCTCGCCGAAGCCGGTGTGGTCGCCGAACGCGTGCCCGCTCTGCGCAGCGGAGCGGGCCGCCCGTCCCTCCTGGTGCTGCCCCAGCCGAGCGCCGCCGTCGTCATCGCGATCGACGTGCGCGTGGAGCACGTGGCGATGGGGTTCGTCGGCCTCGGCGGGGAGATCCTCGGGCGGGACAGCTGGAACCTGCACCGGACGCGTGATCCGGGGGAGGTCATCACGCACATCGTCGAGTCGGCGCGCCTCATGGCCGACGACCTCGACGCCACCGCGGTCGGGGTGGGCATCTCGGTGCCCGGCGTCGTGCGGCGCGCCGACGGGCACGTCCACGAGGCACCCAACCTGCACTGGACCGGGGTGGCGCTCGGCAAGCGCCTGGAGGCGGTGCTGAAGCTGCCGGTCCAGGTCGGCAACGACGCGGAGCTCGGTGCTCTCGCCGAGCACGTCCGCGGTGCCGCACGGGAGTCCTCGGACATGGTCTACATCTCCGCGGACGTGGGCGTCGGCGGGGGAGTGATCCTGTCCGGGCAGCCGTTGCGCGGCTCCGGCGGCTACGTCGGCGAGCTCGGGCACATGGTGGTCAACCCGCGCGGACGGCGCTGCTACTGCGGCTGCGACGGCTGCTGGGAGACCGAGGTGGGCGAACCGGCGCTGTGCCGGGCGCTGAGCCTTCCCGACGACGCACCGCGGGGTGCCGTGGTGGCGGCGTTGCGGGCGTTGGACGACCCGTCGGTGCTCGACGAGTTCTCCGGCTGGCTGTCACTGGGGCTCGCGAACATCGTCAACGTCCTCGGCCCCGAACTGGTGGTGCTGGGCGACCTCTACACGGCGCTGCCGGCGTCCGTCGTGGACGCGGTGAGCTCGGCCGTGCAGCAGCGCAGTCTCGTCTCCCGCGCGGTCGGCGGGACCCAGGTCGTGACGTCACCCTTGGGCCGCGACGCGAAGCTCGTCGGCGCCGCGGAACTGGCCTTCGAACCGGTCCTCGAGACCCTCTAGAAGGCCGCTGGACGGCCCGGAACACCCCGGAGAAGCGAAGGGGGCGGAGATCCTCGCGGATCTCCGCCCCGAGCGGCTAGGTGGGGTGGAAGTCAGCCCTGCTGAATCTCAGCAGCGAGTTCGCGCAACTTCTCACTGTGCGCGCGAGCGTGGTGCCCGCAGAACAGCAGCTCGCCCCCGGACGGGAGCAAGGCGCGAACCTGGGCAGCAGCCCCGCAGCGGTCGCAGCGGTCGGCAGCGGTCAACTCGGGGCGGGTGAGTGCTGCAGTCATGATGAATCTCCCTCCGTCCCAGCAACGGAACGAAGTGTCCCGGTGCCCTCTTACCAAGCTGCGACCACAGCGCCCCTGGATTGGTGCGCGGTGCTCGCTGGCTCCACTCTGACAGACGTTTCGGCGATAGTCAGTGTTCCCGTGTACGTGGCGACTCGCGTCACTATGCGATTTACCCGGCTGCAGCAGGCTTACACCTGCGTTCGCCACCGGTTCACCGTCTTGACACGCACGCTGCGCAACCGGAAACCCGCTGGTGGAGCAGCATGTTCAGGCCGTTCGGTCGGTTGCGTGCCACCGGGAGTGTGATATCGGTTGCGCTTGTACGCCCGCAGCGAACAGGTCACGAACGTCCCACGATTCGGACGCGGGACCGTGATCGAAGTTCGATTTCGCTGTGCGTGAACGGCGCCCCGCTCACCACTTTTGTCCGTTTTCCGAAAACACGACGGCCCCGCACCGAACCGGTGCGGGGCCGTGTGCGTATGACTCGGTAAGACCTAGTCGAGGTAGTCCCGCAGAACCTGCGAACGGGACGGGTGACGCAGCTTCGACATCGTCTTGGACTCGATCTGGCGGATGCGCTCACGCGTGACGCCGTAGACCTGACCGATCTCGTCCAGCGTGCGCGGCTGGCCGTCGGTGAGACCGAAGCGGAGCCGCACGACACCGGCCTCGCGCTCGGACAGCGTCGCGAGCACGGACTGCAACTGGTCCTGCAGCAACGTGAACGAGACGGCGTCGACCGCGACGACGGCCTCGGAGTCCTCGATGAAGTCGCCGAGCTGGCTGTCGCCCTCGTCGCCGATCGTCTGGTCCAGCGAGATGGGCTCACGCGCGTACTGCTGGATCTCCAGCACCTTCTCGGGCGTGATGTCCATTTCCTTGGCGAGCTCCTCCGGGGTGGGCTCGCGGCCCAGGTCCTGGAGCAGTTCGCGCTGGATGCGACCGAGCTTGTTGATGACCTCGACCATGTGCACCGGGATGCGGATGGTGCGGGCCTGGTCGGCCATCGCGCGGGTGATCGCCTGACGGATCCACCAGGTGGCGTACGTCGAGAACTTGTAGCCCTTGGTGTAGTCGAACTTCTCCACCGCGCGGATCAGACCCAGGTTGCCCTCCTGGATCAGGTCCAGGAACGCCATGCCGCGGCCGGTGTAGCGCTTGGCCAGCGACACGACGAGGCGGAGGTTCGCCTCGAGCAGGTGGTTCTTGGCGCGCTCGCCGTCGCGGACGATCCAGCGCAGGTCGCGGCGCAGCTGCGGCGTGAGCTTCTCCGCTTCCTCCTCGGAGCGGCGCACGCGCTCGGCGGCGTAGAGACCCGCCTCGATGCGCTTGGCGAGCTCGACCTCCTCCTCGGCGTTGAGGAGGGCGACCTTGCCGATCTGCTTGAGGTAGGCGCGAACGGAGTCGGCCGAGGCGGTGAGCTCCGCGTCCTTGCGCGCCTGGCGCAGGGCCTCGGACTCCTCCTCGTCCCAGACGAAGTCGCCCTCGTTCTTGGGGTCCTCCGCCTCCTCCGGCTCGTCGACGACCGGCTCGTCGACGATCTCGACGTCCTCCAGGTCCTCGGCGCCGGGAGCGCCTTCCATGTCCTCGGGGTCTTCGCCGGGCTTGCCGGCGCCCTTCGCGGCAGGATCGGCCTTGCCGGCCGTCTTGCGCGGGGCCTTGGCGGCGGCGGGCTTCTTCGCTGCCGCAGTCGTCTTGCGCTTCGGCTTCTCCTCGGCCTCGCCGGCCGCGGTCGCCTTGGTCGTCTTGGCGGCGCTCGCGGCGGAGCTGGAGCGTCGGGTTGCGGTTTCTGCGGCTGCCACGTACGCCCTTTCGCGACGGTCGTTCAAGGCGGACCAGAGGGCGCGAAACCTCGGTCGCCAGAGTTCAGGGGATCTCCCCGCCGATCTTGCCCGGCGGGTGTGCGTTCCATTGTAACGACGTCGGTGACGCGGTGTTGCGCCCCGAGGTGCTTCGAGGCGCGCTCACCTGCGTTTTCGCAGCTAGATCGAGTCGGACACGTTTCGGTGTCGAACGCTTCTCCAGTGCGGTGACCACTGACCCTCTCCGGGTTGTGCACGGTCCAGGGCGATGCATCGTGATACCGCCCCCACGCCTTCGTACTGGTGGTACGGGGGCGTGGGGGCGGTATCACGAGGTGTCCACCTGGGCCGCGCAGAACCCGGTGAGGATCGTGGTCACCGCACTAGGGCCTGACGCCGTGTGCGGCGGCCCAGGCCGCGCCCACGATGCCGGCGTCGTTCTTCAGTGCGGCCGCAACCACTTCCGTGCGCACCTCGAGCAACGGCAACCACTTGTGCGCCTTCTTGCTCACGCCGCCGCCCGCGATGACGAGGTCGGGCCAGATGAGGTCCTCCAGCACGCTGATGTAGCGCGAGACCCTGGGCGTCCACTCCTCCCAGGACAGGTCCTTCTCCTCCTTCACGGAGGCGGCCGCGCGCTTCTCCGCGTCGTGCCCGTCGACCTGCAGGTGGCCGAACTCGGTGTTCGGGACCAGCTTGCCGTCGAGGAACACCGCGCTGCCGATACCCGTGCCGAACGTCAGCAGCACCACGGTCCCGTTCTTGCCGACGCCCGCGCCGAACGACATCTCCGCGATGCCGGCCGCGTCCGCGTCGTTCATCACGACGATGTCCTCGGGCCTGCGCTTGAGGCGCTGGGCGAAGAGCGTCTGGGCGTCGCAGTTGATCCAGCCCTTGTCGACGTTCGCCGCGCTGAGTGCCACACCGTGCTTGACCACGCACGGGAGCGTGATGCCGACGGGGCCGTCCCACTGGAACTTCTCGACGATCTCCGCGACCACCTCCGCCACCGCCTCCGGTGTCGAAGGCTGGGGCGTGGGGATCCGCAAGCGTTCGCCGTCCAGTGCTCCTGCCTCGAGGTCGACCAGTCCGCCCTTGACGCCGGAGCCGCCGATGTCCACACCGAACCCGCGGGTGATGCCCATTCCCCGTGGTCCTTCCTACTCGTTCGATTCAGTAACCGTGGTGCGCAGACACTAGCCTGACGTCGTCCGATAGTCCCGTGCTAGTGACGCAGGAGGGAACCGGTCGTGTTCGATCCCCGGCCACTCGTAGACATCGCGACTGCCATCGGACGGGAAGCGGGCGCTCTTGTTCAGCGCATGCGCGCTTCCGCCGTCGTCTCGTTCGACACCAAGAGCACCTCGACGGACGTGGTCACCGCCGCGGACCGCGCCTCGGAACAACTCGTCCGGACGCGTCTGTCCGAGTTGCGGCCCGGCGAGCCCGTGCTCGGAGAGGAGGAGGGCGGCACGCTCGTCGAGGGCCTGACGTGGGTCGTCGACCCGATCGACGGCACCGTCAACTACCTCTACGGCATCCCCTGGTACTCGGTGTCGATCGCGGCGCAGCTCGACGGCGAGTCCGTCGCGGGCGCCGTGTTCGAACCGGCGACCGGCCGCATGTGGACCGCCGCGCGTGGGCACGGCTCGTTCCTGGACGGCGTCCCGCTGGGCGTGTCCGCGACGACCGACCTGTCGTTGTCGTTGCTCGGCTACGGCTTCGCGTACAGGCCGGAGCGGCGGCAGCGGCAGGCCGACACGTGGGCGGGCATGGCCACGCGGGTGCGCGACCTCCGCCGGGCCGGCGCGGCGTCGCTCGACCTGTGCTCGGTGGCGTCCGGCCGGCTCGACGCCTACGCCGAGCACGGGCTCGGCCGCTGGGACTGGGCGGCCGGCGGGCTGATCGCCGCGGAGGCCGGTGCGGTCGTGCGGCTGCCGGGGTCGTCGCCCGAGCTGGGGGAGGACGCGACGTTCGCCGCCGCGCCCGGCATCGCCGACGCCCTGTACAGCGCACTCGCGGAGTGCGGCTTCGGCAAGGTCTGAGGCTCGGATCAACGTTGACTCGACGTTGACGGCGGAATCAACGTTGACGGGGATGTTGACACCGGTCCCGTCCAGTCAACGTTGATTGCGTCAACGTTGATCCGCGGCCTGTCCAGTCAACATTGACAGCAGCGTGACGCGACCATGCGAGAACGGCGCCGCCCCACTCAGGGGCGGCGCCGTTCTCGCGAGAAAGTCGAACCATCGGAAGCGGTTGCCCGCCTGGTTGAACGTCAGCACTTGAACGTCAGCACTTGAACGTCAGCAGGTGACTTCGCGCGCCCCGGCCAGGTTGTCCGCGTTGAGCGTCGGCCGCGTGGCCGCGGCCACCTGCCCGCCCTGCTGCTCCGGCTGCTGCGCCGCCCACTCGCTGAGCTGGTCGAGGACCTTGCGGGCGTTGCTGTTGGGCTTGACCTCGTCGAACTTCTTGCCGATCGCCACGTCGACGGTGGCGTCCTGGCGCTCGTCGCGCACGAGCTCGAGGCACGGCTCCAGCAGCGACAGGGTCCTGGCGGCCGAGGCACCGGGCGCGCCGAAGCGCAGCTGGCCGCGGCAGGTCATGTCGCCCGCCGGGTAGACCGGGTCGTTGCCGGGCTCGGCCGCCTGCTTCAGGCCCAGCTCGGTGAACATCGTCGCGACGGCCTTGGCGTGGTTGCGCTGCGTCGAGGCGTTGACGACCTTGAAGTTCACGTCACCGACCGGCACAGGATCGGTGCGGTCGAGCGCGTCGTGCTCGAGGACGGTGCCCAGCGCGGGCGGGGGCGCCGTCGGCGTCTCGCCCGCCACGGGGTCGGCCCCCGCCGGGGCGGTGGTGGACGCCGTCACGTTGCCGGGCGCGTTGCACTTGATGGCCGCGTCCACGTCGCTTGCGTTGCCGAGCACCTTCACCCACACGAACACGGAACTGACCAACAGCACCGCGAACAGGACGAGCGCGGGCACGGGCCGACGCCTCTTGTAAGGCGTCAAGCTCCCCGATGCGGATCCCACGTTCGAAGCCCTCCCCGTGATCCGTCCCCTGAGATCAGCCTAGGCCTTGCCCGGCTGTTGCGCGCCCTGACGGGCGTGACCCACTGCACCGGTCCCATTGCTCACAGTCAGGACGGTACCGGCCTGGCGTCAGGTTGCACGCCGAGACACATGTGCTCCCGCACAGCCTATCGGTCCAGCGTAGAAAGGTTGTGTCACCCGTCCGGTCGGTAAGGGGTAACCCGATGTCGAGCCACTCTGACAATGAGCTACCCTCTGCGCGCTCCGCACACATTTCGATCAAGCCGACGGTCACGTCAAGGGGGTTGGCTTGCCCGCCGGGTGTGGGAGACCTACGTCACCTTGACGTGGGGCACAAAAGAGGTCGCTGGAGCGTTAACCAGCGACACGAACAGTCTCCGTAGACCGCAGGGGTGAAGAAGATGGCGACCGACTACGACGCGCCGCGTCGCAGCGAGGCGGACGAACTCGCTGAGGACTCCCTCGAGGAGTTGAAGGCCCGGCGGAACGAGACGCAGTCCGGCGTCGTCGACGTCGACGAGGACGCGAGCGCCGAGAACTTCGAGCTCCCGGGCGCCGACCTGTCCGGCGAGGAGCTCACGTTCAAGGTCCTGCCCAAGCAGGCCGACGAGTTCACGTGCTCGAAGTGCTTCCTGGTGCACCACCGCAGCAGGCTCGCCGAGGACAACGGCGGCACGTACATCTGCCGCGACTGCGCCTGATCCGCACGGCTTGGTCCCACAGGCCTGAGTTCAGTCCGCCGAAGAAAAACTGGGCGCTCACCCTCACGGGTGGCGCCCAGTTGTGTTCTCTCAGGACTTGATCGCGGCGGCGAGCTCTTCCGGGCGCCGCGTGCTGATCACCCAGTAGGGGGTCGGGTCCTGCGGATCGTCCACCCGCACCCGCACGAGCGGCTTGACCCAGCCCCGGTGCACGACGAACGCCGCCGGGTCGAGGTCGCGGCCCATGGTCCGGCGGCGGTCCTCGACGGGGATGATCTCGACCTCGCCGAGCAGCTCCAGCGGGATGTGCGCGTCGCCCGCGCGCAGCTCGCCGCCGGAGACCTCGACCTTCGTCGAGCCCAGCCGGACGATCAGCACGACCGTCAGCGGCAGCAGGATCACGTACGGCAGCCAGGACCGGACTCCGGGGAAGCCCATGTGCACCTCGGCGGCCAGCAGCGCGGCCGCGAGCAGCGGCAGCGGCCAGATCCACCACGTCACGTACAGGCGTTCGCGGAAGGTCGTAGTGGCGGTCACGGCAGTCTCACTCACGTCGTCAGGGTAATCTCGGCCGCCGTGTCCAGCGTCGAGGTGTTGCTGACCCGGCTCGATCCGGGGGTTCCCGTGCCCGCCTACGCCCGTCTCGGCGACGCGGGCGCCGATCTGGTCACCACGTCGGACGTGGTCATTCCACCAGGCGAGCGGGCCGTGGTCGGCACCGGTGTCGCGATCGCGCTCCCCGCCGGTTTCGCCGGGTTCGTGCACCCGCGTTCCGGATTGGCCGCGAAGGTCGGGTTGAGCGTGGTGAACACGCCCGGCACGATCGACTCGGGCTACCGCGGTGAGATCCGCGTTTGCCTCGTGAACCATGATCTTCGTGAGCCGATCGCGCTGTCGCGCGGCGACCGGATCGCCCAGCTCGTCGTGCAACGCGTCGAGCACGCGGTGTTCCGCGAGGTCGCCGAGTTGCCGGAGACGGAACGCGGTGCGGGAGGCTATGGCTCGACCGGCGGGCACGTGGTGCTCGCCAGGATGAAGGCGGAGGGGTAGGGCAATGTTCGGAAGGCGCCGCAAGCGCGGTCGTCACTCCTCGGGCGCGGTCGACACCGGTCCGGAGCACGACGAGGACTTCGACGACGTCGAGGGCCCGTGGGACTCGACCGTGGCGCCTCAGGACGACGTGGATCGGCTCGACCTCGGCTCGGTGCTGCTGCCGATGCCGGAGGAGGCCCAGCTGCAGGTCGAGATGGACCAGCAGACGAACGCCGTGCGCGCGGTGCACATCCTCACGCCGGTCGGTCAGCTGACGGTCAGCGCGTTCGCCGCGCCGAAGTCGGGCGACCTCTGGAAGGAGGTCGGTGCGGAGCTGATCGACGGCCTCAAGGAGGACGGCGCCCGCATCAACCGCGAGAACGGCGAGTGGGGTGAGGAGATCACCGCGCGCAACCAGGGCGTGAAGATCCTCTTCATCGGCGTCGACAGGCCGCGCTGGATGCTGCGCGGGGTCGCGGCCGGCCCCGAGGAGCACTTCGAGCAGAACGCCGAGGCGCTGCGCGAGATGCTGCGCGGAACGGTCGTCGTGCGCGGCGAGCAGCCGATGCCGCCCCGCACGCCGCTTCCGGTCGAGCTGCCGGAGGCCATCGCGCGCCACATCCAGCAGCAGCAGGGCTAACGCGCCTGTCGCCACGCCTGCACCGCACGCCCCAGCGCGTGCGGGTAGGCGTCCAGCGTCGTCGTGACGAGCACGGCGCGGGGGAGGGCTTGTGCCCACGCGCGTGCGACCGCGATCGGGTGCACCGGGTCATCGGTGCACCCGACGATCCCCACCGGCACGTCGAGCGACCCGAGCTCGTCGAGCGTCGGTGCGAGCGACTCGGCGGCTTCCTCGAGGTGCGGCACGAGTTGCTCGCCGTAGCCGTGCCAGGCCCTCGTCAGCTCGTCGTGCAGCCAGCCGGACGTGCCGGACAGCGCCGTCGCGAGCCCCCGGGTCCTGACGACCTGCGCGCTGGCCCTGGCCGCGAGCGCCGCCGGAGCCCCGTCCGGGGCGCCGGTCCAGGCCGGCAGGGCGAGGACGAGACCCGCGCAGCGGTCCGGGTTGGCCACCGCCCACCTCGCCGCGACGTGCGCGCCGAGTGAGACCCCGCCCACCACGATCGGGTGGCCTGCCGGGGCATTTTCGAGGGCCGTCAACCGTTCACGGAGTGTGCGAACACGTGGTGCGTGGAGAACGGCATCTACCTGCGACAACGGCTCGGCGAACACGGATCGGACAAAGACCTCGTCCGAGGCGGTTCCGGGCAGCAGCAGGACGGTCTCGGCAGGCACGCCTGGGATTGTCGCCGCCTCTGCGTACCCTCACTGTCAGACGGCCCACACCACGGGGCCACCAGAGCACTGCGGGAGTCGGGGATGAGCGGCTATTGGCGCCGCTTGGTGCGTCGCTTGACCAGCGACGTCGCCGAGCTCGACGCGGACGACCTGTCGCGAAAAGCGGAGGCCGTCGGCGCGGTGAAGGCCTGTGACTGCAAGTCCGGTGAGGAGGTCACCGTCCTCGGAAGGCTCCGCAGCGTGGAGCTCTGCCCCCGGGACGCGGCCGCCACGCTGGAGGCCGAACTCTACGACGGCACCGAGGGCGTCACCCTCGTCTGGCTCGGCCGCCGTCGCATCGCGGGAATCGAGCCTGGTCGGACGATCAAGGTCCGTGGCCGCATCGCCGTGCGCAACGGGCGCAAGGTGCTCTACAACCCCTATTACGAGTTGCAGAACGCTTCATGACTTCAGCCAAGACCGAAGAAAAGCAGCCCACCGTCCTCGAGCAGATGGGCGGAGTGAGCGGAATGCTCTACTCCTCGTTGCCCGTGCTCGTCTTCGTGATCGTCAACTTCGCGACCAAGAACCTGATGGCCGCGATCATCAGCTCCCTCGCCGCCGCCGTCGTCATCGGCGCGGTCCTGGCCGTGCGCAAGGGAACCATCCAGCCCGCGATCTCCGCCGTCTTCGGCGTCGGCATCGCGGCCTTCATCGCCTACAAGACGGGCGAGGCCAAGGGTTTCTTCCTCTTCGGCATCTGGCAGAGCGTCGTGTACGGCAGCGCGTTCCTGTTGTCGATCGTCGTGCGCTGGCCCCTCGCCGGCGTCATCTGGACGTTCCTCAACGGCAGGGACCGCTCCTGGCGCGACGACAAGGCCTCGGTCCGCGACTACGACATCGCGACCTTCGTGTGGGCCCTGGTCTTCTTCGCGCGCTTCGTGGTCCAGCGCTGGCTCTACGACGAGGACCAGGTCGGCTGGCTCGCCGTCGCCCGCCTCGGCATGGGCTACCCGCTGATGGCCATCGCCCTGCTCGCCACGGTCTGGGCGGTCCGCCGCGCGGACAAGCGCCTCAAGGCGGCCGAGGAGGCCGCCGAGGCGGAGGCCAAGTCGCAGGCCGAGGCGGAGGGCGTGCTCGCGCGCACCGCCGACGACCTGATGACCCCGGACATGGACGAGCTCAAGCGCGTCGTCGACGCCGAGTCCCGCGACAAGTCCAGGGACTGACCCCGAAACGCCGATGCCCGGCAGGCCGCGCCTGCCGGGCATCCGCGTGAGAACCGTCAGTACCCCAGAGCCCTCTTGATGTCCTGCTCCACGGCGGCGGTCGTGACGAACAACAGCTCGTCCCCGCCCTCCAGGGTGTCGTCGGGCTGCGGCACGATGACCCGCCCGCCGCGCAGGATCGTCACCAGGGCGGCGTCACGCGGCAGCGTCAGCTCCGAGACCGCCCGGCCGGCGAACGGCGTCGACTCGTCGAGCGTGATCTCCACGAGGTTCGCCTGTCCCTGCCGCAACGTCATCAGCCGCACGACGTCACCGATCGTCACGGACTCCTCGACCATGGCGGCCAGCAGCCGTGGCGTCGACACGGCCACGTCGACGCCCCACGACTCGGTGAACAGCCATTCGTTCGTCGGGTCGTTCACGCGCGCGATGACGCGGCGCACCGCGAACTCCGTCTTGGCGAGGAGCGACACCACGAGGTTGACCTTGTCGTCCCCGGTCGCGGCGATCACCACGTCGCACAGCTGCATGCCCGCGTCCTCCAAAGAGGACAGCTCGCACGCGTCGGCCTGCACCCACTCGGCCTGCTCGACGGAGTTCGGGTCGAAGTGCGCCCGGTCCCGCTCGATCAGCATGACCTGGTGCCCGTCCGAGACGAGCTCCTGCGCGATGGAACGGCCCACCGCTCCCGCGCCGGCGATGGCGACCCGCATCAGCTCTCCTCCGGTGCCTGCAGCGCCGCGGCCGCGACGTCGGTGATCGTGCCGGACAGCGCCGCCACGTAGATGGTGTCGTCGGCCTGCACGACCGTCGAGTGCTCCGGCAGCACACCCGTGCCGAAGCGCATCACGAACGCCACCCGCGCGCCGATCGCCTCCTCGAGCTCGCGGACGGGCCGTCCGACCCACTCCTCGGAGACCTCGATCGGCAGCACCGCCACGGTGCCGGACGGGTCGCGCCACGCGGTCGCCGCCCCTTCGGGCAGCAGCATCCGGAGGAACCTGTCGGTGCTCCACGGCACCGTCGCCACGGTCGGGATGCCCAGGCGCTCGTACACGGCGGCGCGCTTGTGGTCGTAGATGCGCGCGACGACGTGCTCGACGCCGAACGTCTCGCGCGCGACCCGCGCCGAGATGATGTTCGAGTTGTCGCCGCTGGAGACCGCCGCGAACGCGCCCGCGCGCTCGACACCGGCCTCGATCAGGACGTTGCGGTCGAAACCGTTGCCGACGACCTGCTGTCCGTGGAAGTCGCTGCCCAGCCTGCGGAACGACTGCGAATCCTTGTCGATCACGGCGACCTGGTGGTCGAGTCGCTCGAGGGCCCTGGCCAGGGATGCTCCCACCCGGCCACACCCCATGATCACCACGTGCACGACATGCCTCCTCAGGCGAACTCTGCGCAGAACCTACCCAGCATTAGCCCGTCCCGGTGAGCGGACCCCTTACGCTCTGGCCGTGTCCAAGCTCGCCACCGCCGCCAAACGCCTCCTGGTCGGACGGCCGTTCCGCAGCGATCGCCTCGCTCACACCCTCCTGCCCAAACGCATCGCCTTGCCGGTCTTCGCCTCCGACGCCATGTCGTCGGTCGCGTACGCGCCCGAAGAGATCTTCCTGATGCTCTCGGTGGCCGGCCTGAGCGCCTACGCGATGGCGCCGTGGGTGGGTGTCGCGGTCGTCGTGGTCATGCTCACCGTGGTGGCCAGCTACCGGCAGAACGTGCACGCCTACCCGTCCGGAGGCGGTGACTACGAGGTCGCGACGGTCAACCTGGGCCGCAGAGCGGGGCTCACGGTGGCGAGCGCCCTGCTCGTCGACTACATCCTCACGGTCGCGGTGTCGATCTCGGCGGCGGCGGCGAACATCGGGTCCGCGATCCCGTTCGTCGCGACCCACAAGGCGGAGTTCGCGGTCGCGGCCATCGTGCTGCTGACGGCGGTGAACCTGCGCGGCATCCGCGAGTCCGGCAGCGCGTTCGCCGTCCCGGTCTACGCGTTCATGATCGGTGTCTTCGGCCTGATCGGCTACGGCCTGTTCCGCGGCTTCGTGATGGGCGACGACATGCGGGCCGAGAGCTCCGGCCTCGAGATCCACGCCGAGTCCGACCACCTGATGGGGCTCGCGTTCGTGTTCCTCGTGCTGCGGGCGTTCTCGTCCGGTTGCGCCGCTTTGACCGGTGTCGAGGCCATCAGCAACGGCGTGCCCGCGTTCCGCAAGCCCAAGTCCCGCAACGCCGCCACGACGCTGCTGCTGATGGGCGGCATCTCGGTGGTCATGCTGATGGGCCTGATCGTCCTCGCCCAGCTGACCGACGTGCGGATGGCCGAGTTCCCCGACCAGCAGATCACCAACGCGCCCGAGGGCTACGAGCAGAAGACGATGGTCGCGCAGATCGCGCACGCCGTCTTCGACAACTTCCCGCCCGGCTTCTACTTCATCGCCGGTGTGACCGCGCTCATCCTCGTGCTCGCGGCGAACACGGCGTTCAACGGCTTCCCCGTGCTCGGCTCGATCCTCGCCCAGGACCGCTACCTGCCGCGCCAGCTGCACACCCGCGGCGACCGGCTCGCGTTCTCCAACGGCATCCTGTTCCTCGCGGGCTTCGCGGTCGTGCTGGTGATCGCGTTCGACGCCGAGGTGACCCGGCTGATCCAGCTCTACATCGTCGGTGTGTTCGTGTCGTTCACGCTGAGCCAGCTCGGCATGATCAAGCACTGGCAGCGGCTGCTCAAGACCGAGACCGACGCCCAGGCGCGCACCCGGATGCGGCGCTCGCAGGCCATCAACACGTTCGGCCTGGCGCTGACCGCGACCGTGCTGATCATCGTCCTGATCACCAAGTTCACCAAGGGCGCGTGGATCGCCATCGCCGCGATGGCCGCCATCTACGCGTTGATGACGGCGATCCGCAAGCACTACGACACCGTCGCCGAGGAGCTGCGCAAGCAGGAGCGCGTGCGCACGATGCCCGCGCGCAACCACTGCATGGTGCTGGTGTCCAAACTGCACATGCCCACGCTGCGGGCGTTGTCCTACGCGAAGGCCACCCGCCCGGACGTGCTGGAGGCCGTCACGGTCAACGTCGACGACGGCGACACCCGCAAGCTCGTCGCCGACTGGGAGAAGGAGAACTTCAAGATCCCGCTCAAGGTCATCGAGTCGCCCTACCGGGAGATCACCAAGCCCGTTCTCGACTACGTCAAGCGCGTCAAGACGGACAACCCGCGCGACGTTGTTACGGTGTTCATCCCCGAGTACGTGGTCGGCCACTGGTGGGAGCAGCTCCTGCACAACCAGAGCGCGTTGCGGCTCAAGGGAAGGCTGCTGTTCCAGCCGGGTGTGATGGTGACCAGTGTTCCCTGGCAGCTCGAGTCGTCGGTGAAGGTCAAGGACAAGGACGTCATCGCGCCCGGCGCTGTCCGAAGGGGACTTGACGACCGATGAGCACCACCAAGGAAGACTGGACCGGACGCAAGTTCGAGGTAGAGGTAGGCCCCGTCGCGCACGGCGGGCATTTCGTTGCACGACACGAGGGGCGCGTTCTGTTCGTTCGCCACGCACTGCCTGGCGAACGCGTCGTGGCATCGGTGTACGAGGACAACGGCGGCTCGTTCTGCCGTGCGGACGCCATCGAGGTCCTGCAGCCGTCACCGGACCGCGTCGAGGCGCCCTGCCCGTTCAGCGGACCGGGGCTGTGCGGCGGCTGCGACTTCCAGCACGTCTCGTGGGACGCGCAACGGGAGCTCAAGGCCCAGGTGGTCCGCGAGCAGCTGAGCCGCCTGGCCAGGATCGAACGGGACGTCGTCGTCGAGGCGCTGCCGGGCGGCCCGCTGGAGTGGCGGACCCGGATCAGGATGGCCGTCGACCGCGACGGGCGGCCGGGTTTCCGCGGCACCCGATCCCACGATGTGATCCCGGTCGACCACTGCGTGATCTCCCGGCCGGGCATGGTCGAGGCGGTGGCCGACCGCAAGTGGCGGGCCCAGGAGCTCACGATCGTCCAGGACGGTGACGGCAACCGTCATGTGGGTGAGGTGCGCGGCCGACACACCGTGCGACGCGCCGGGAGCGATACGGCCGTCGAGATCGCCGCCCTTCGAAAGTGGCGAATTTCGGCGGACGGCTTCTGGCAGGTCCACCCGGCGGCCGCGGACACGTTCGCGACCGTCGTGGGCGAGTGGGCGGCGGCCGAGCCGGGGCAACGCGCGTGGGACCTCTACGGCGGCGCCGGGCTCTTCGCGTCGGTGCTCGGCCGGCAGGTCGGCGAGACCGGGTCCGTGCTGGTCGTCGAGTCGTTTCCGGGCGCCGTGGAAGACGGCAGGCGCAACCTCCGGCGCATGTCCCAGGTCGAATTCGTGGTGGACAAGGTGGAGCGCGCCGTGGGGCGCCGCCTGCCCGTTGAAGATCCTCATGTCGTCGTGCTGGACCCCCCTCGCAAGGGGGCGGGCAAGGTCGTTGTGGCTGAAGTCGCACGACGCCGCCCGCAGCGGGTCGTCTACGTGGCGTGCGACCCCGCGGCCCTGGCCCGTGACCTGGCCGAATTCACAGTTCAGGGGTACCGGCTCGCGGACCTGCGGGCGTTCGACGCGTTCCCGATGACGCACCACATGGAGTGCATCGCCCTGCTCGTAGCTGAGACCGGCTGACAGGTCGTCTCAGTCGCGTCTCCGTAGACTGAGCCGAAGTCTTCAGGAGTGAGGTGGGCGTGGTGACCCTGCTGGAGTCCGTGCACGGACCAGCTGATCTGAAACGGATGGACGAGGCGCAGCTGTCGCGGCTGTGCGAGGAGATCCGGCGTTTCCTGGTCGACAAGGTGTCCAAGACGGGCGGGCACCTGGGCCCCAACCTGGGCGTAGTCGAACTGACCCTGGCACTGCACCGGGTCTTCGACTCGCCGCAGGACCCGATCGTGTTCGACACCGGTCACCAGTCGTACGTGCACAAGATCGTCACGGGCCGCCGCGACGGCTTCGACAAGCTCCGCCAGCAGGGCGGCATGTCGGGCTACCCGTCGCGGTCGGAGTCCGAGCACGACGTGCAGGAGAGCTCGCACGCCTCGACGGCGCTGTCCTACGCGGACGGTCTGGCGAAGGCGAAGCAGATCAACGGCGCGCACGGCCACGTGGTCGCGGTCGTCGGTGACGGCGCGCTCACGGGCGGCATGTGCTGGGAGGCGCTGAACAACATCGCGGCGGACAAGAACCGCCCGGTCGTGATCGTGGTCAACGACAACGGCCGCTCCTACTCGCCGACGATCGGCGGTCTCGCCGACCACCTGTCGTCGCTGCGCCTGCGCCCCGGCTACGAGCGCGTGCTCGAGAAGGGCAAGAGCGTCCTCGAGCAGACGCCGATCTTCGGCAAGCCGCTCTACGCAGCCCTGCACGCCGCCAAGCGCGGCATCAAGGACGCCCTGGCGCCGCAGGCGATGTTCGAGGACCTGGGCCTCAAGTACATCGGCCCGGTCGACGGCCACGACATGGCGACGCTGGAGTCCGCTCTGCAGCGCGCGAAGTCGTTCGGCGGCCCGGTGATCGTGCACGCCGTCACCCGCAAGGGCATGGGGTTCGCGCCGGCCGAGAACCACGAGGCCGACCAGATGCACGCCACCGGCGTCATCGACCCGATCACCGGCGAGGACCTCAAGCCGTCCAGCCGCACCTGGACGCACGTGTTCTCCGACTCGCTGGTCGACATCGGCCGCGAGCGCTCCGACGTCGTGGCGATCACCGCCGCGATGCAGGGCCCGACCGGTCTGGACGCGTTCGCCAAGGCGTTCCCGGAGAGGTTCTTCGACGTCGGCATCGCCGAGCAGCACGCGCTGACCTCCGCCGCCGGCCTCGCCATCGGCGGACTGCACCCGGTCGTCGCCGTCTACGCGACGTTCCTGAACAGGGCGTTCGACCAGCTGCTGATGGACGTCGCGCTGCACCGGCAGGGCGTCACGGTCGTGCTCGACCGCGCGGGCGTCACCGGCCCGGACGGCGCGTCGCACCACGGCATGTGGGACATGTCGATCCTCGGCGTCATCCCCGGCGTGCACGTGGCGGCGCCGCGGGACGCGGGCACGCTGACGGAGGAACTGCGCGAGGCCGTGGAGATCGCGGACGCGCCGACGGTGATCCGCTACCCGAAGGCCTCGGTCGGCCCGGACCTGCCCGCGCTGGAGCGCGTCGGGTCCGTGGACGTCCTCCGGCGGTCGGGCAACGACGTGCTGCTGGTGACGGTCGGCGCGTTGGGCGAGCTCGGACTCGAAGCCGCGCAACGGCTGGAGGACCAGGGCATCGGCGTGACGGTCGTCGACCCGCGGTGGATCTACCCGATGTCGTCCGACCTCGTGGAGATGGCCGCGTCGCACAAGCTCGTCGTGACCGTCGAGGACGGTGGCCGGCACGGTGGCTTCGGGTCGTCGTTCGCCGCCGCCCTGCGCGACGCCGACGTCGACGTGCCGTTGCGCGACATCGCCCTGCCGCAGGAGTTCCACGACCACGGCTCGCGGGGCGAGGTGCTCGCGCTGTGCGGCATCACCGCGCAGGACGTGGCACGCCGCGTGACGGAGTGGGCCGCTCGCCTCGAGTGCCTGCCCGTCGAAATCGACGCGCCCGCGGAGAAGTAGTTCGGCTAACCTCCACCACGCGCCGCCTTCCGCGGCCCGGCAGGCCTTCCTCGCCGGGTTCCGCAATCGGGGCGGCGCGTGGCGCTGTAGAGGCACCAGGTTCAAATCCTGAACGCCGAGACCCCGGTCGCACACGGGGGCCGCGAGCTCTGCGAGTCCCTTGTGGACTCCCGTTCGCGGCCTCGCCGGCCGGGGTCTCGGTCAACCTGGACGGAGGTGGAGACGATGAGGCACACGCTGTACCCGTGGGAGCGGGCGGTCAGGTTCGATCGGGGAGTGCTGGTGGGCGAGGTGGAGCCCGGCGAGCACAAGTTCCCGCGGCACGTCGTCCTGCACCGCGTCGACCTCCGGCCGCGCTCGCTCACCCCGGCGGCACAGGACGTGCCGACCGCCGACGGCGTGCTGGTCCGTGTGACCGTGGTCGTCCGTTGGGTCGTGTCGTCCGCGACGGCGTTCGTGGTCGCATCGGCCGGTCCGGAGGCCGAGCTCTACACGGCCGTGCAGCTCGCATTGCGCGGTGCGGTGATCACGCGCGTGCACTCCGCCGTTGATCCCGAGCGTGACGCCATCGCCGCCGAAGTGCTGGCCGCCGTGGGTCCGCGTGCCGCTGAGCTGGGCATCTCGGTCTCCGAGGTGGCCGTGCGCGACGTCGTCATGCCCGGCGAGCTGCGGCGAGCGGCACTGGCGGAGCTCGTGGCGGCGTCCGAGGGACGTGCGGCCCTGGAGCGTGCGCGCGGGGAGACGGCCGCGCTGCGGTCGTTGCTCAACGCGGCCCGGCTCGCCGAGGAGCACCCCGCCCTGCTGGAGCTGCGCGCACTGCAGGCCGCGTCCACCGTCGTGGTGGACAGGCCGGCGCGCAGGTAGCCGACAGCCCTTGTGAAGGTGTCGTTAAGCGCCTTCTCAGGTGCGTGTGGCACCTTGGACGCGTGCGGATTCTGGTAGTCGAGGACGAGGCACCTCTGGCAGACGCGATCGCTCGTGGCCTGAGGCGTGAGGGCATGGCCGTGGACGTCGCCTACGACGGCGAGACCGGGCACGAGAAGTCGACCGTCACGCGGTACGACGTCGTGGTGCTCGACCGCGACCTGCCGGGGATGTCCGGCGACGAGCTGTGCAAGGAGATCCTCAGCTCCGGCGCGCTCACCAGGGTCATGATGCTCACGGCCAGCGGGTCGATCGAGGACCGCGTCTCCGGGTTGTCCCTCGGCGCGGACGACTACCTCGCGAAGCCGTTCGCGTTCCCCGAGCTGGTCGCGCGCGTGCGGGCGCTGGCCCGGCGCGCCACGCCGGCGACGCCGCCCGTGCTGTCCGCGCAGGACGTCGAACTGGACCCGGCGCGCCGCACGGTGGCCCGCGGCGGGCAGCCGATCGAGCTGACGCGCAAGGAGTTCGGCGTCCTCGAGGTGCTGCTCGCGGCCAAGGGATCGGTCGTCAGCAGCGAGGAACTGCTCGAGCGCGTGTGGGACGAGAACGCCGATCCGTTCACCACGACCGTGCGCGTCACCGTGATGACGTTGCGCAAGAAGCTGGGCGAACCGGGCATCATCGACACCGTCGTGGGCTCGGGCTACCGGGTCCCGAGCGCTTCGAACGGATCCGCTGAAGACTGATCTTGGGGACTGACCTATGCGGAGGCGCGGACCAGGGCTTCGCCTTCGGATCACGCTCCTGACCACCGCGCTCGTCGCGGTGGTCGGCGCTGTCCTGCTGTTCCTCGGGTGGACGCTGGTCGGGCGGGTCTTCGACTCGTCGCCGTCGTTCCCCTCCGACAGCCAGGTGACGGTGGACGGTGTCACCGTCACCG